>PKXK01000206.1:3694-31675 GCA_003132325.1 Acidobacteriaceae bacterium | reverse complement strand
ATGCCCGGTTGTTGGCGAAAAATCGCCATATCATTCATTGACCCAGTGCCCGGTTTGCTCAGGACAGCTCAGCGCGTGCTAGGGAATCCTCAGGGAAGCCAAGGGCCGCGCGGGAAAACTTAAAAATTGCAGACATTGGTCCGCGCGCGCCAAGGGTGGTATGGCTTCGACGGGTATACTCCCCCTCTGAGGTCTGGCAGGTGAACCTTTGGCTTGCCCTCAGGAAACCCCCGACTACTGAGCAGACTCTTGGAGTACAGTTCTCGTTGGAGCGGTGCTCAACCGTAGTGACGGTCGTCCTTAGTCACCGAGATGCCCTCAGGTTGGCAGGGATGCTGGGAATTTCCATGGGCTGCCCTCGGATGGCAGAGGCGTGCCCGGTTTGGCTCAGAAGTGCTGGGGTTTCAGCTAGGGAATTCTCAATGAGTGTTAACGCCTGGTAACGTCAGTTACCGCGCAACCGCTTCGGCGTGATGATCGGGTAGGAGGCGAGGTCACCCTCGCCGTCCTCCCACACCACCGGACGTGCGGTTCCGCATCCGGCGGTTCATGAAGCAGACGAGAAGCGCCGCTGAGTTTCCAGCAACGAGACCAGCCCCATGTGGTCGAACCAAGACTTGGGATAGGCTTCATTCATGTGCGAAGCGCCGCCGTTCCACCACGGACCGTGTCCGTTGCTGGCCGACTGCCACGCACGTTGTGGTTTCAGCCCGCGACGCATCAGGTTCGTCGCCCGCGTGGGATTGCGCTTCCACTGCCGCCAGAGCAGCGCTCGCAGTTTATGTCTGATCCAGCCATCGAGTTCTTCCAACACACCTTTCACTTCGGTGAGCCGGAAGTATGCAGCCCAGCCGCGTAAGACGGGGTGGAGTTGCGCGATGATTTGTTTCAAACTTCGTCCGCGTGCGCGGCGCAACGTCTGGCGGATTTTCTCCGCAAAACGTTCGCGACTAGGTTGTGCGATCTTCAGCTTCGGCTTCCGGTGCCACGTCATGCTGTAGCCCAGAAACTTCCGCTGCCACGGACGGGCCACCGCGCTCTTGGCCGCATTGACTTTCAGTTTCAGTCTTTGCTCTAGAAACGCCGTGATCGCCGTCATCAACCGCTCTCCGCTCCGCTTGCATCCGACATAGATATTGCAGTCGTCGGCATAGCGGCAGAAGCGATGCCCGCGCTTTTCCAGTTCCCGGTCCAGATCGTTCAGCAGAATGTTCGAGAGCAGCGGCGAGAGAGGTCCGCCCTGCGGCGTGCCTTCCGTCCGCGCACTCGCCACCCCGGCACGATTCTCCCCGGCCACGGAGGCATGCTTGATCGCATCGACGCCATGCTCTTCGCGGTGCCGGTGGTGTGGGCGTACGGGGCGTGGCGGCTGATGCAGTAAGCGGCGCCTCGGCCTCTTATTGGTGTTGACGTGTGGTGAACTGGTTTATAGTGTTGCTCCTTCCTCCGAGCGGCGTGCCATCGCCGCGCACCGATTCAACCGTGTAGTAATACGTCGCTCCCGGCGTAAGGTTCATCACAGACACGCGGTGGATCATGTAGTGGAGACTCTGATTCCACCGGTTAGGAGATTCTGCCCTGCGATTGAGGTTCTTGGGCTCCGTGCCGTAGTGCACCACCGAGTGCTCGATCAAGCTGCTGCCAGTATTTGTCGTCCATCTGATAATGGCGGAATTATCCGTCGCCGATTCCAGTGCCGGACCCTTGATGATCTGCATGCGTGCGGATTTCTTACCAGCCGGACGCTGCTCGGAAGCAGTTTGGACCGAGAAGATCACCATGCTGACCGAAACCGCGATCACAAACAGAAGGAGCCTACTCATGTGCCGCCCACACGGGTGTTTCACGCTACAAAAAACGCACCGTCGCCGGGGTGCGACCGCCAAGTGTCATCTCTCCTCCGGCTCTTTCCACTTGCTTGCAAAGTGGACGAGCCGGAGGAGAAAAACTCCCACCAGTTAAGGACAACTCCCCGTAAACGTGTTGGAGTCCGGGTAGGGTGTGGTAAAGCCGTCGGTGAGCGTCTTCATGAAGGCGACGATCTGGTCTTCTTCCGTGGGCGTCAAACCGAGTTTACCAATCGTCATGTCCTTCGTCTGTGGGACCTCGGGTGCAGGCCAGCAGTTCACCTTCTCCTTGGTTCCCGCGGGGCAGTGTCCAGATTCCACATCGAAAGGGTACACATCCCGCGTGTTATAGAAGTGGACGACCTCCTTCAGGCTCTTCAAGTATCCGTTGTGCATATATGCTTTCGGAAAGCTCTTGCCGTTGGGACACTTCGGCCTCATGTCCGCGTTACGCGCGGTGGCCACCTGCATGAAGCCGTCGAAAGCCGGTGCCAGCGGTGCCCAGTCCGAGTTCGGATTAGTCCCGGAGAGGTTTCGTAGGAAGAGCCCTACTCCCAAATCGGTAAAGGCGAAGCCCGCCGGGTTGGGAGTAAATCCGAAGCTGTCCGGCGTAGTCTCGTAGTAAAACGGATCGGCAGGGTTCTTGGGAAGGCCAAGATTAGAAGAAGTGGTGTCGGTGAATTTCGGCGCCACGTCCGCAGCAGTGCCGTCGTCGCTCTGGCCCGGTTTCAGAGTGGTCGATCTGCCATCCACGTGGCACGAATTGCAGTTACCCTTGCCACGGAACAGGTTGTAACCAGCCATCTCATTGGCAGTCAAGGTATGCTTGCCTGCCAGAAAAGCGTCGAATTTCGATGAGAAAGCACTTACATCCGGCGACCCTTCATACGCCGCAACTGACAACGCGTACTGATCAAAAGTTGCGTTGGAGCGGCCTCGGTCCACAGGACTGAGGCTGACTGGGTTAGGATTTCCACCAAAAACGGCCGCCCCAGCCGGGGTGCTGCAGATCTGGTCCACGTTGGCGGGCCAGGTGATCGCGAACGCTTGCGGGCCCCAAACCGTTTCAAAAAGCTTCCGGTACGCACTTAGGGAAAGCCGCCGCACTATGCAAGCGGAGTCGGGCATGCCCATTTCCAGTGGGTCCCTCAGGGGATCTTGCGCCTGTTCAGCATCGGCGCTTTGGAGTAGGAACCCGGTAGCGCGCGCATCCCAGAAGTTCCCGCCATAGAAATTCGCCTGCGCCTTGTTGTACTGAAGCACGGGGAAAAAAGGTGAGTACGTGTAGCTCTGCGGTTTCCGTTTACCGAACCGAAAGTGACTCGATCCGGGATACGCGACAGTAGTCAGATTCACGGATGGAATCGGTCCGCTAAACCCGGCGTATGGCATATGGCAGAAACTACAGGCTTGATTCTTGTTAACCGAGAGATTCTTGTCGAAAAGCTCGAGCTTCCCCAGTATTTGCACCTGCCTCATTGCGGTTCCCGAATTGATCGGCAGGGCGTGCCACTGCGCGAGAGCTTCCGACTCAATGAGTTTCACTTCACGGTTAACTCTGTCTATTTCCGGTACCAGATCGGGTGGGAGAATCCCGGGCGGATACGGGTTGTAAACCGCTCCGGCTACATCCTGTGCTGAAATGCCTCGGCTGATCAGCACGGACCCCAGCACTACTAAACAAACTACGGACGCTAGCATCAACATTGTCCGGCGCATGGTGTTTCCTCTTTTCTAATGTTCGTATTCGCTGAAGAGGGGTGATCGCGGTCGAAGGTAACGCTGAGAGCATCCCGAAAATCAGGATCACCGAGAAACACTTTGCAGGTGTGGCAAAAGCTAAATCAGCTGATTCACACTCTAAGGAAGGAACCACAGAAGTCTAACAGAAAATATAGGCGCGAACAATACAGTGTTTACCCGATACCTGACTGTAAATAACGCCCTACACCTCATTCTTCCGGCTATGAGATATCTACCGGCGCCATCCTCGTGGGGAGATGGGCAAGTCACTGAAAGCCGTGGACTTGGCAGCATCTCAAGAAGGTTGTTGGCGATAAATCCCCTTTACACTCAAAATCCCCCCCTTTTCCGATGCCAGTCTGTGTCCGATACGTGGAGTCTCGCCAAGGTCGTAGGCAAGGTCGAGCTCAAGCTACTACCAACGACCGAGTTCTCACGCACACCTCGAAAGCGGCAAACAAATGAGCTAACGTATTTATTCTTCAATATTTTATCTCAAACCATCATCTTCCAGAACCTCTCGCACTTCCAGTCTAATATATAGAAAAAATTAGACTTATACCATTATGAGGCCGCGGTCGAAAGTGTCACTCAATTATTCAAAATCCAAAAAAACCACCCAATGTTTCCCATAACTTATTGTTTTATAAAGACCTTACTGATAAGTCATTATTTCTCAAGGCCCTGCAGGGAAGAAACCGCTAAGTCTTTGATTTAAAAAGACCGCATCTAGGGGGAGAGAGAGGCCAGACAGCCTCCAAATTCCAAGCCACAACCCACCGTAAAAAAGGCGGACGAAAACGTCCGCCTTTTCCGCAATCTTGTACCACTTCTATCCCAGCTTCGCGTCCATCGTGATCTTCGCGTTGAGCACCTTCGAGACAGGGCATCCCGCCTTCGCATTCTGTGCCGCCGTGTTAAACGCGTCAGCGCTGGCCCCCGGAACTTTCGCAACCACATCAAGATGCACCGCCGTGATCGTCCATCCCGCTTCGAGCTTTTCCATAGTCAACGTCGCCGAGGTGTTAATGCTCTCCGGTGTCAGGTTCGCGCCTCCCAGTTGCGCCGACAGTGCCATCGAAAAGCACGCGGCATGCGCCGCCGCAATCAGTTCTTCCGGATTCGTCCCCGGAGTGTTTTCAAACCGCGTGGTAAACGAATAGGGCGTATTCGAAAGAACGCCGCTGGTGGACGAAACTGTCCCTTTCCCGTCTTTAAGACCGCCCTTCCACACCGCACTCGCTTTGCGTTGCATTCCAATCTCCTGTTGCGAGGATTCAAACGAAGTCGGTTTCCATTGTAGAAGAAGTCGCGCGGCCGCGTGATTGAGTCCTACGATGGAGCGACAGCGGCAACCATCACGCGGTCGCGTTAGTGTGGACTAGTGCCATGACGCTGCGGGACACTACACTAATACCTCAACTTTCCCCAAAGGACTGAAAGTGCCAACCAATCCTGTTCTAGTCATACACGGCGGCGCCTGGGCCATTCCCGACGACATGGTCGAGGCGCACCTCGACGGCGTGCGCAATGCTTCCGCGGCAGGATGGCGCGCGCTCGAACGCGGCGGATCCGCTCTCGACGCGGTCGAAGAAGCCGTGGTCGTACTCGAGAATGACGAAACCTTCGACGCCGGCCGCGGCAGCTTCCTGAACCGCGACGGCAAGGTGCAGCTCGACGCCTTCATCATGGACGGCTCGACCCTCCGCGGCGGTGGAGTGGGTTGCGTCGAACGTCTGCGCAATCCGGTCCGCGCCGCCCGGAAGATTCTTAGCGACAGTCCGCACGTCTATTTTGTCGCTGAAGGCGCCGAGCGTTTTGCCGCCGAGCAGGGCATCGCTCTTTGCCGCAACGAAGACCTCGTGATCCCTCGCGAAGTCGAGCGCCTGCGGGAATACCAGGCGCAGGACCGAACCCACGGCAACGACCTGTTCGCGCCCGAAATTTCGCACGACACCGTCGGAGCCGTCGCCCTCGACCGCAACGGCAATATCGCCGCTTCGACTTCGACCGGGGGCACGCTAAATAAGGCTCCCGGCCGCCTTGGCGACTCTTCGCTGATCGGTTGCGGCTGCTATGCCGACAATCTCAGCGCGGCCGCTTCCACCACAGGATGGGGAGAACCGATCATGAAGCTGGTGCTGGCGAAGTGGGCGGCGGATCGCGTCGAATCCGGCAGTTTGCCCGAGTGGGTCGCCAAGGAAGCGATGAACTATCTGAAGCAGCGCCTCAACGGCCATGGTGGAATCATTGTGCTGGACGTTCAGGGCCGCTTCGGAATTGCCCACAACACCCCGCGCATGGCCTGGGCGGTGCGTAGCGCACAAAAACAAGAAGCCGGAATTCAGCTTTGAAGGAGCGCAGAGCTTTGGATTTCCTGTAGGATTGTCATCCTGAGCGAAGCGAAGGACCTATGCATTCTGGCGGCGCAGGCAAAATGCATAGGTCCTTCGCTTCGCTCAGGATGACACCCAGTTCTACGGGACACGACCCTAGAATTCCACGTGAAGCCGCAAGGTCGGCACCACGACCGGCCCGCGGTCGCGGTTGTAACCAGGATTGTTGATGTGCTGCACTCCGGGCGCGATATAGATTCCGCGCCAAACGTGCGCCGTGTAATACGATTCGAGAATGTTTTCTCGCCCGTAGTTCAGCTTGCCATCGCCAAGCAGGAAGCCGGATCCGCCGTCCGCGAGATAGAGCTGGTGATCTTTCTTGATGCCATTCGACACGAAGGCAATGCCGGCGCGGTCCTGCTTGCGATGCCATAGCGCGCCGTTCACCCCAACGCCCTGATTGAAGGTCGAATCAATCTCGGTGTAGACAAAGGACTCGGTTCTTCCGTTATCCCATCCCCAGCGGGCAAACGCCGTGAAGTACCGCGTGAGATTCTGTTCCAGGTTCACGCCAAAACCATACTTGTGGGTGATGTGCCAGGGCTGGTGCGTGATATCTGGAACCTGGACCAAGCCTTCTTGAAACTGCGCAACCGCATCGCGGTAGATGCCCATATTGGCGTGGTTCGAGTACGCGAGTAGCCGGACGACGCCAGCTTTCTTTGGCACAACGCCATGGCGCAGCTCATATTCAAAATTTTCCGCGTGAACCTGCCAGGGCCGCCACACCAGATCGATTCCATTCGCGACCTTCGGCATGAGCGCCTCGGCGAAGCGAAACCCCCAGTTGCGGTCTTCGTAGTCCGCCACCGCGCCAACGGTATAGCCGCGCGTGTCGGCGGCGTAGTCCCAGGCGCCGTTGTTGTCCACCGACCAGTTGCTGAATTGAAAATGGGTATCGGAGCCTACCGAATTCAGATCAAGAAAATCCGCCATGCTGAACTTGCCGAGGCGAATTTCCAGGCGGCGTCGCGGCAGGTCATCGAACAGCGAGAGATAGCTGCGCTGGTTCTCAATCTTGTCCTTGCTCAGCGCGAACACCTTGTGGATCATGCCGCGCCCCAGATACGGCGCTTTGCTCAACGACGGGTTGCGCACGATGTCCAGATTCGTATTCCCAGCCAAGCCAAAGCCCTGAGTGAGCGCTGCGCCGCCCGCTTCCTCGATATCCACTAGAAGCTCAGTGGAATTGTTGAGCCGCACGCCCGTGTAGAGCGTCATCACCCGCGAAGTGGCTTTCTCATAACGTGGGCTGAGGCTGTGCGGCCCGCTGTAGTCGGCGTGAAAATCGGGATGGGCCTGGGCGATGAAGTTCATCTGTCCAGAAAGCCAGAAGCGACTGTCCTTGAAATGCGGGAGCATTACTTCGGGATCGGCACTGGGGGGCGGGTCGGGCGGATCGTCCGCATTCGGTGCGGCGGCGGGCTGAGTTGAATCGGAGGCAGCTTGCGCCTGCGCCCAGCAGGCAGGAACGGCGATGCCCGGCAAGAAGGCGAACGCCAGCGCCAAGGCCAGCCAAGTGGCGTGGTCCGTAAGGTCGATTATAATGAAAATGAATTTCAATTTCAATATCATGACAACACATTAACGACCGGCGGCCGCGCTCCACAACGCTTCCGGTCACTCCTGGATGTGATTACAATCACGCCCGGCACATTGAGTTGACCAGTATGCGCTCAGCCAACGTTAGGTCGCGGCCCGAGTCGGAACTCGCAGTTCCCCATGGCAATCCCATAATCAAACCTGGTTCTACGTCCCAATACCCGCGCGATCGCGCCTTGCTGTTTGATTAACCCAAGCATATCACAGACAGTTAACTATGGTTAATATTGGCGTTCCCGTGAACTCGTGAGTCCCGCCCGAGCGGGACTCGGTCAGTCTGGTGCGCGCTCACCTGAACTAGGGCCTGGCCTCATTCAAGAATCGGCGCTGGCTGCGAATCTCGGGGATAGGGCGGAAGAGCCGGCGAAAAGTAAAAAGGACAGCCCGGAGCCCCCCAAGGCCGTCCTCATAAACCCTCCCGGTTAGAAGGGCAACTGGCACCACGATAGCCGTACGAGATTGCGGGAGTATTGCAATTTCGTGAAAGTCCGGTGAATTCGATTTCGCCTCACAAGACGCCCTCGGCAGCCGTTTTCGACGAGCCACTGCTATATTGATCGGAGTTATCGGCGGCTCCGGCCTCGGCCAACCGCTACGGTGGAGGAGTCATGGCCCGCAAAACCGAGCAATCCCGCAAGCTCCAGAAACGCGCCGAACAGTTGATTCCCGGAGGCGTGAATTCCCCGGTGCGCGCTTTCCGCAGCGTGGGATGCGACCCGCTGTACATCGTGCGCGGCCAGGGCTCGCACATTTGGGATGCCGACGGCAACGAGTATGTGGATTACATCGGCTCCTGGGGGCCGCTCATCCTCGGGCACGCCGCGCCCACAGTCATCGAGGCCGTGATCGCGGCGGCGCGCAAGGGCACGAGCTTCGGAGCGTCCACTCCCGCCGAAGCCGATCTCGCCGAACTGGTGATTTCCGCGTTTCCGCACATGCAGAAGGTTCGCTTTGTCAGTTCGGGCACCGAAGCGACCATGTCGGCCATCCGTCTGGCGCGCGCCTATACGAAGCGCAAATACATTGTGAAGTTTGAAGGCTGCTATCACGGACACGCCGACGCGCTGCTGGTGAAAGCCGGCTCGGGCGTGGCCACGCTGGGCATTCCGGGCTCGGCGGGAGTTCCGGAAGAATTCACGCAGTTCACCTTAGCGCTTCCGTTCAACGATGTTGGCGCACTTGAGCAAGCTTTCGAGAAATTCAAGCATCAGATTGCGTGCGTCATCGTGGAGCCGGTAGTCGGCAACATGGGATGCGTGCCTCCGGCGCGGGGATACCTCGAAGCTCTGCGCGCCATTACTCAGCGCGACAGGGCGCTGCTGATTTTCGACGAGGTCATGACCGGATTTCGTCTCGCCTTCGGCGGGGCTCAGGAACTGTATGGAATCAAGCCCGATCTCACTACCATGGGCAAGATCATCGGCGGAGGTTTGCCGGTTGGTGCCTACGGCGGCCCGAGCGAAATCATGGATCTGATCGCTCCGCTAGGTCCCGTGTACCAGGCTGGAACGCTCTCCGGCAATCCTCTGGCGATGGCGGCTGGTTATGCCACGTTGAGTTACTTGCGCGACCACAAAGATGTTTACGCGATCCTGGACAGGCTTGCCGGAGTAGCAGTCGCTGGAGTAGCGGCCGCAGCCCATGACGCGGGTGTGCCCGTGTGCCACAACCGCGTCGGCTCGATGTTTACCTGGTTCTTCGCGGCAGGCCCAGTTACTGACTGGACTTCCGCCGCCAAGTGCGACACCGAAGCCTTCGGACGCTTCTTTCGCGCGATGCTAGAGAACGGAATCTATCTGCCGCCGTCGCAGTTCGAAGCCGCGTTTCTTGGCGCGGCACACACCGAGAAAGATGTGCAGCAGACGATCGCGGCAGCGAAGCAGGCGTTTGCGATGGCGGCGGCGTAGGAAGAGCGACTGCTGGGGCGAAGGCGATTCTGGCGGCCGCCGGGTAATCGCTCACTCCAGCTTCCGGTCCCCATCTTCGTAGACACTCTTGAGGTCAGCAATGCGGTGCTTGGTCAACGTCGTCAAGCACTGAGACTCAATCATCGGTCCCATACTACCGCCTTCATACTGCTGCCCAGCCGCTTTGCACTGGAGATCACGGTATGCAAGCCGGGCACGCTCCGATTGCTTGAGGCTCGCAATGGCTGTCTTTTCGTACTCGACCTGCCGCTGGTCGCTTTTCGTCTCCGCCCTAGTTTGATCGTCCTTCATGTACTGCATCGCCTTGCGATAGACCTTGTTCAGGCGAGCGTCCGCTTGCCGGTATTGGAACCCTGCGCAATCGTCCATCTGACGCTGACTTGCTGGTTGCTCGTCGCAAGGATTGTGAGATGGGACCGTCTGCTGCGCGGCCAACGGTAGGTATGAGAGGAGCAGGAAAAGTATCAAGTTTTCGCGGAGCATTGGGTTCGAGCCGGTGCCTTTCGCGTTCGTTCTTTACACGGCCAAGTATAGCGAGCGTTAATCCGGCCGCCGAACTGCGTTCGGCTGGGACGGACGATGCGTCCGTCCCTACGTGAGCGGGTTGACAGCTCGCATCTCTTCAGCCGTTGCAAACTCATACCCCAAATCCCGATATCGCCGGATCAGATTCTCCGTTGCCATCACTGTCTGCGCGCGGTCCGCACCCAGGGCGCGATGTCCGCCATCGTGCAGCAGGATTACGTCGCCGCCGCGCATCTGCCGCGCAACTTTCCTTTCGATCACCGCGGCGGGCGGAGCATTCCAGTCATAGCCGGTGACATTCCACATCACGGTCTCGAGCCCGAGCGAGCGCGCAATCCGAAGCGTTGCCGGACGTCTTCCTCCAAACGGTGGACGAAACAACTTCGAATGCTCGCCGATTGCGTCCTGCAGCGCCGACTGGCAATCCAGAAGCTGCGTGCGCGTCTGCGCTGCAGATTCGAAGATGAGCAGTGGATGCGTGAACGTGTGATTGCCGATGATGTGTCCCGCCTGCGCCACTGCGCGCGCAATATCGGGGCGCTGCCGCACGTAACGGCCGATCATGAAGAACGTCGCCCGCACATTGTGCTTCGCCAGCACATCGAGCAACTTCAGAGTGTGCGGATCGTTTGGCCCATCATCGTAGGTCAGGGCGATTTGCTTGCTTCCACGGAATCCTCCGGCAAACGTGCGCCCGAACCACTGCGCCGTCGGCGCCATGGACTGATACCCGGCCGCCGAAGCGGCGGCAGCGGCCGTCAGTCCTATCAGAGCGGGGAACATGAGGAGATTGTATGTGATTGCAGAGGTCAGAGGTCAGAGGTCAGATTGCAGAAGTAAAACCGCAGAGATTCAGCATTGCTGCTTGTCCCGAAAGATTTTCACCTCTGCAATCTGACCTCTCACCTCTGACCTCTCCGCAATCCACAATTGCGCCGCGCGGCGAAGCAGGATATTCTGCTCACGACTATCCATGGCAAAGCTTTTCGAACTTCCCCGTTACATCGCGGTTGAAGGTCCCATACGAGTTGGGAAAAGCACGCTGGCGCGGGTTCTGGGAGAGCGCCTGGCGGCCCAGCGCGTGATCGAACCGGAAGACAACCCATTTCTCAAGGCGTTCTACGAAGGAGAGCGGGGCGCTGCATTCCAGGCACAGCTGGCATTCCTGATCCGGCGCTTCGAGCAGTTGCGCGGGCTCGATCTGGGGCCGCGGTCAAATAAGACAGTGGTTTCCGATTATATTTTTGAAAAAGACAAGCTCTTCGCCTGCCTCAATCTCAACGATCAGGAACTCGATACCTACAATCGCTACTTCAATTATTTTCGTGAACAACTGCCGACTCCCGACCTCGTCATTTACTTGCAGGCCACGCCGGAAGTGCTGAAGAAGCGGCTGAAGAAGAAAAACGTGGCCGGCGAGAAGGCCATCAGCGAGGATTACCTGATGGAAGTCGTCAAGGCCTACGAGCACTTTTTCTTTCACTACACGCAGTCCGACCTGCTGATCGTGAACACGTCCGAGATCGACTTCGTCGACCGCAACGAAGACTTGCAGGAGCTGCTGAAAAAAGTCTCAGCTCCGATCAAAGGAACGCAATATTTCCTGCCGCTGGGCGGGCAGGAAGGGGTCAGCGCGTAGGATTGTCGTCGTTGTCAGGGTACGCCGGGACGCTGCGAGCCGCGATTCCTAGACACGGTCGTAGCAATTAGTCGGGTAGCGGCTGTTCCGCGGTTGGCGGTACTGTGGGTTCCTTCCGTATTTCCTGCGAATCCACCGAGAACAGCATGTAATGATCGAAGGTGTGGCTGCGGAAGTAGCGGCGCTTTCGAAAGTCTAGGTAGATCTCTGCCGTCTGCGGCAGCCACAATTCCATAGTCTTTCCCTTGAACTGGACGGGGCCGTACTCTACGACCTGTTGCTCATTGCGCAACCGGATCTGCGGCATCGGACTTATGAGCTCAGACTCGATCCGCACGATCTGAAATTTGTCCGCCGTAATCCAAGCGCGGCCTTTTAGTCGCAACGAATAGATGTCGCCACCCACCCTGTAATCGTGGATGCGGGCGGGCTTGTCTTCGCGCTGCTTGAAGTGAACCAGCCACGTGGCTTGACCATGCCAGCGCCCCAGCCCTTCGCATGTCATCTCGAAGTTGTCCCGCAGGGTGGGGTGAAAGACCAGAGCCAGCGCCATAAAGCCGCCGCTGGCAATCTCGTCGGGAAAATCAAAACGCGTCAAGCGCTCCGACCGGCCTTCTTCCACCTGAAGAAACCCAGGCTTCTCTTCCGAGATCGTAGCCACATAATTGAAGTTTCGGGTTTCCTTGGTGGCGGGATTCCCCATTTCATCCATCTGCTCGTGCAGCAGGTGTTCGATGGCGCCAATACGCGAGACGTCGTTGACCAATTCCTTCACGCGCTCGCCCGATTTCTCCATAACATCCGCAAAGGGACAGTTGACCCCAGCCGCGACCGAGGGCTTGCCGTCATCGATTCCCTGGGGCTGCCATGATTTGACGGAGAGCGGGAGATCGGTCGAGGCAAGCAGAGGATCAACGCCGGGCAAAGACATCGCGCCCTTACGCGCGGTTCCAGCAGTGCGGGCAGGACCGGTGTCGCTTTCCTGGAGTGCGGTGATTAAATCACGCACTTGGGGAACGGAGGGGTTTTTGGGTGAATCCCGCACGAAAGCCTGGAGTACCTGGATTCCTTCTTCTTTCTTTCCTAGATTTACCAGGGCTTGCCCCAGAGTCAAATTCGCTGTGTTGGCCTCGGCTTTTCCCTTTTCGATGGCCAATTCCGCCTGTTGCTTTGCCTTCTCGAACTTCTTTTGTTTCAGGTAAGCATCACCAAGCAAGTTATGCGCCACCCAAGAGCCGGGATCGACCTCAACTGCTTTTTCCAGCGCCGCCGCCGCCGCTGGATAGTCCTGTTGCATGAGACCGACATGGCCGAGCAAGGTCAACGCCTGCAAGTGGTGAGGATTGAGTTTGGCAGCAGTCGCCAGGTAACTCTGTGCCCGAGTCAGGTCTTTTTCCTGATAGGACAGATAGCCTAATAGATAGCTCAGATCGGGATTCGACGGAGACAGCTTGTCAGCCGCATCCAGTTTCTTCCTGGCGTCCTTGAGGTGCCCGGATTTGAGAGCGGAAACGGCCTGCTTTGCTTCCTTGCGCGCCTTGGAGGACATGGCAGCGTCGGCGATGCTGAGGTCCATTGCTGAGGGATCAGGACGCAAGGAAAAGGCAATTCGAATAGTACTTGCTGTGGTAACGATACTTAGTCGCTTTTGCTCGCTCAAATACCCGACAGCGCCCACCTCGAAGTCGTACGTGCCAACCAGCAGTTCCATTGCGATTTCCGACCTATCGTCAGTCGCCTGCCAGTTGATGGTTTGAGAGGACTGGTTGGTGGCCTTCACGACCGATTGCCGGTCCAGACGAGTCTTGCCATCCGCTGCATACACGGAAAGCACCACTATTGCTCCGCCGCTGCGGCGTTCGAAGCCACGGGTTGTGTCCGTGGTCGAACCCATGCTGTTGTAGGTGTCGCCACGCTGCCCCCATGCAACGACCGTCAGAAGAACGACCGTAAGAAGATGGAGCAGTAACCGAGTTCCAATGAAACAAGCGGGTGCGATCCGCGCTGGACTTCGAGGGGGCATACAGTACCACAATCGAGTGTCTCACTCGGACATGGGGCGGTCAACACCGCATTGATCCCTATGAAACGTCAATTTGCTGCGAAGCAGATGACACCCAAGCCGTCATGGCGACGGTATCTGGCGCGCGATGAGCCTGCGTTCATGGCATGGCCGCGGCAGAAAGGGAAGCGTAAGCGAAGGCGGTAACGGAGAAGCGATGGCCTGAGTTGCCGCACATTCCCGTTGAGGATAAAGGATTTACAGCGGCTCAGAATACTGGCTTCGACCACCGGCCTGCGCCTATCGACCAACGCTCTGATTGCGGCTATAATTATTCTCGCGTCATCCAAGACGCATACAGGCTCTATCCGCCCGGTTTGCGGAGGGGCACTGGAGGACAACGTGAGTCTCACCCCTATTGGCGAACCCCGCCACAAAACCACCACTGCTACCATCCGCGAAAAGAAGTTTCAACGCGAACCTATTACCTGCTTAACCGCCTACGACTACGCGACCGCGCGCCTGGTCGACGAGGCTGGCATCGACATTGTCCTGGTCGGCGACTCGCTGGCCATGACCATGCTTGGTTACGAGAACACGCTCTCGGTTACGGTGGACGAGATGCTGCACCACGTCAAGGCTGTGCACCGGGGCGTGAAGGATGCGCTGCTGATCGCCGATATGCCCTACGGGTCATATCAGGTTGACTCCCGCGACGCCGTTCGGAATGCTGCCCGCTTCGTGAAAGAAGGCGGCGCCGAGGCGGTCAAGATGGAAGGCGGCGAAAAGCGCGTCGAGGCGATCCGGCGCGTGATCGATGCCGAGATTCCGGTCGCTGGGCATATCGGGCTCACGCCGCAATCGATCAACATGATGGGCGGCTACAAAGTTCAAGGCAAGACTCTGAACGCGATCGAGCAACTCATGCGCGATGCGGTCGCGCTTGATCGCGCGGGCGTGGCTTGCATCTATCTGGAAGGCATTCCGCGCGAAGTCGCGGCCATGATCACTGCCGAGGTCGAAGCTCCCACTATCGGCATCGGCGCGGGGCCGGATTGCGATGGCCAGGTGCTTGTCTTCCACGACCTGGTCAACCTGACATTCGGGCATCCCGCGAAATTCGTTCGCCGCTATGGAGACGCCGCCGCGCTGATCACGGAAGCTGTGCTGGCGTTCAAGGCTGACATCGTTTCGCACCAGTTCCCAAACGATGCTGAGTCCTACCACTTGCCGAAGGAAACGCAGGCCGCGTTGGAAACGGTACTCCACCGCAAGCAGGCCATGCTGCGATAATGGCGGGTGGAGGTAGTGGGTCAATTTGAAGGACACATTCCCCCAGCGACTAAAGCCGCATTGATTTTGTGGCAGTTACGGCACGGCTGAAGCCGTGCCCTTTCAAAGCAAATTCAAACTAACCCACTACGCGGGCGGAGGGAAGGTTGCGGACTGGTGTGCGAACCTTAACGCGAACTGGCGTGCGAGAGGTTGTACAAGCGCTGGTCGCCTTCATTCTGCTGGGGACTCTGGTGGCCTGCTCCGGACCTGCACCGCCAGAACCCACGCAGGCGTCGCAACTGGCTGGCCTCCAGTCCATTCCCGCGCCGGATCCCGCCAAGTACCCGGTCGTCCGCGATATGGCCCATTGGCGGAATCCGTATTTGGTGGTTCGCGAGGATGGGATCGGCCTAGTCGATCTCGCCAATTCCGAGATCCACATGCTGAAGCCGGAAGAAATCCCGGGCAAGTTGGTCTCGCTTCCGTCGAGCGCATGGCCTTATGGCCGGGTGGTGCTGGTCGCCGAAGCCGTTCCTAAGAATCCAACCGAGCAGACAAAAGCGGACGTGCGGAAGAACCGCGCCTTGCTCCTGGGAACTCTTAAGGAATTGGACGTGCAGTACCGTGAGTCGCCGTGAGGATGGTCATCGGGTGATCGGGTCATCGGGTGATCTGAAGTGCAGATCTGAAGTGCAGATCGCTCTCTCCATGAAGATATGCTCGAGCATTGCGGAAGGTCGCGCCGCCTGTCGCGCCGCCCGCGCCAGCGGCAAGCGCCTGGGCCTGGTGCCGACCATGGGTGCTTTGCATGAGGGCCATCTGTCGCTGGTTCGCGCGGCCAGAGCGCAGTGCGACGCGGTCGCTGTTTCCATCTTCGTGAACCCAACGCAATTCGGCCCGAAAGAAGATTTGGCAAAATATCCGCGCCCTTTCGACCGCGACTGCCGGTTGCTCGAAAAAGAAGGCGTCGAGATTCTCTTCGCTCCGGCGGTCGAAGAGATCTATCCCAAATCCAATTCCAATGCCGAAGGCACCTGGGTCGTGGTCGAAGGCCTGAGCGAAAAGCTTGATGGGCGATCTCGGCCTGGCCATTTCCGCGGCGTGACGACCATCGTCTCGAAGCTGTTTCACATTCTTGAGCCTGAGGCTGCGTTCTTTGGACAGAAGGACGCCGCGCAACTGGCGGTGATCCGCCGCATGGTGTGCGATCTAAATTTCGCGGTGGAGATTGTCGCCTGCCCCATCGTGCGCGAGTCCGATGGTCTGGCGATGAGCTCTCGCAACGCGTACCTGGATGGAGAAGAGCGCAGGCATGCGCTCGTGCTGCAACGTTCGTTACAGGAGACTCGGCAGCGATTTCAAGCTGGGGAAAGAACTGCGGCCAGGCTGATCGCCGCCGCAATGGAAGTCCTTGCCCGCGTGCCGCAAGTCGCGCTCGACTATTTTGAGATGGTCGATCCGGAAACGCTCGATCCCGTCGAACAGGTGTCGCAAGCAACACTGGTTGCGGTTGCCGCCTACGTTGGATCGACGCGCCTGATCGACAATACTGTGCTGAATCCCTGAACCAGAGTGAGTGGACGCCCGGACCGGTTGTACCCTGCGCTACAACCTCCGCCCGGAGACGAACGGATTTCCCGCGACCAGGTAACGCAATGGCTGCGCGGCGGACTTTACGATCCCGATGCGCGGTGTGACGGTGGCGCGGCGCAGGCGATAGCCGTCGTCGACAATACGGAGGTCGGAGCGCGGGTTTATCAGGCTTTTCCCGTTGTCCCGTGTGCGTGTGATTTTCAGAGCTTCAGACAGGCGTCCCGGACCGGAAGAAAGCTTCCTGAGAAAAGAAATCTTCGTGCGATCGGTCTCCTTCGCCAGGTCGATCGCCCGCGCCTTGGCCATCTGCTCGATTCCGGCCACCGGTTCCAGGGCACGAAACAACACGCAGCCGGGAACTCCGTTGGGCAGGCAGGAAATGTTCAGGCAGTAATGATTGCCATAGATGAAATACACATAGGCATGGCCGGGCGGGCCGAACAGAACGGCATTCCGGGCTGTTTTGCCTGCGGTGGCGTGCGCCGCNNTTCCGCACCAGCAACTTCCCCAGCAGCGCCCGCGCTACCTGCCGCGGATCGCGATTGAAGAACTCGGCTTTGAGTAAAGTCCGGCGACCGGGCGGCGACATGGGTATCAGGGTATAGCGAATTCGGAGTTGTTGCGGCCGCCGGCCACTGCCGAGCTTCGCTCGGCTTGGACAGCCGAGGGCGGCTGTCCCTACGCAACCCTGGGAGGGGCGGCGCGCCCGTCTCTACACGAGCAAATTCCCTCAGGCCGCGCCTTTCAGATACTCCAGCACTTCTAGCGCGTGGTCTTCCGCTTTCACGTTGTTGAAGATGTGCTTGATCTTGCCGTCGGGGCCAATGACGAAGGTCGTTCGCGCAATTCCTTTCACTTTCTTGCCGTACATGTTCTTCTCTTTGATCACGCCGAAGGCCTCACAGACCTTGCGGCTGTCGTCGGCCAGCAGCGTGTAGGGGAGATCGTATTTGTCTTGAAACTTCTTCTGCTTGCCGGAAGAGTCGCCGGAGATGCCGAGCACTACCGCCCCGGTCTTCTGGATCAGCTTGTATGCGTCGCGGAACCCGCACGCTTCTTTCGTTCAACCGGGGGTATCGGCTTTCGGATAGAAAAACAGCACCACGGTCTTGCCGCGAAAATCTTTCAGGGCAACCTCTTTGCCATTCTCGTCCGTCGTACTGAAGTCTGGGGATTTATCATTGACTTCCATGAAGTTCTCTCCTCGCCGAACTTGGTTATATCGCAACCGGCTATTCGCCGTCACCTGGGCCACGTCGATCTTGCTGGCCGGTTCATGGCTGGTGGCCCAGCTTGTGGCCCAAGGCCCGATCACTCAGTACGGGCGCAAGCCGAAGGCTGACAAGGGGCCGCGTGCCCTGGGACTGGTCCAGCTGTCACCCAAGGGTAACAAAGGCCGCCTCACTCCGATTGTCGTCATGATGGACGGAAAATTTTACGACGCAGGTTCGTATAAAGCTACGCCCGTTCCGATGGCAGTCGACTTCGACATCGTCTATGAGGGATTGCGCAGTGGTGTGTCGCAGGGCATTTTCACGATTACGCAACCTGGACAACTGAATCACGTCTGGATCGCCGAAGGCACATGGCTTCCTGCGGGAGCGAAGGCTCCGGAGAAAGGCATGAAGTACTCAACCCCTGTGATCGAAGATAAGGACGCACCCCCTGTCCTTCACCGAGCGCATGAAAAGGCGGACGCGGATAGCGGCCCGGATAAGCCGGAAAAGGATAAATCAGACAAGAAAGATCAGCCAAAGCCCGCCACCTCTCCAGCGCCGCCCCCAAGCGTGGCGAGTCCACCGGATACAGCGAAGGCGCCTGCGTCTTCTTCATCACCGGCGCCGAGCGATGATTCTTATCGCCCCCGGCTGCGACGCGGAAAGCCGGAATCCAACCCGCGCCTCGAACCCTCTAAGACATCGTTCGAGGCTCTCGCGGACGCGGAGCGGTCGCAGATCGTCTTCATCCCTGCGATTTCCGACGCCGGAGGGCCCGATCCGCGTCCCTACACCTACGATGTGAAGCCGGCGGAAGAAGCGATTTACCGCAACAAGATGTTTGCTCTGGCAGCGGCGCAGCTTCGAGGCCAGGCAGGCGCTGCGTCAAAAGAGAAAGAGGCTGTGCCCGTGCGCAAGAAATCGTCTTCTCGGAAATCCCCTGGCAAGTCGTCTGCCTTCTCCGCGCCTGACTTCCACGATGTGAGCTTGCGTATCTTCGATCTCTCGAATTCGAACGAGCCGGTGCTGGTGCTCTCGGCGAAAACTCGGCCGCCTGCTGCCGGTGCAACCGGAAGCATCGAAGAGCCGAAAGAGATCACGCTGATCGCCCGCACCAACCTTGAAGGCGAAGTCCAAAAACTGTTCTTCGCGCAGACGGATTCGCGGCATCTCGACGCGGCTCCGCGCATGGAACTGATCGACGCTGTCGATGCGGACGGCGATGGCCGCGGCGAATTGCTGTTCCGGCGCACCTTTGACGGTGGCAGCGCCTACGCGATCTATCGCGTCACCGCCGATGGGCTCTGGCCGCTGTTTGAGGGAACACCGTAGTTCAATCGGGTCATCGGGCGATCGGGTCATCGGGTGATCTAAAGGCTCCGTCGTTGAATTTCCATTACCCGATGACCCGATGGACTCATTCCATTTACAATGTCTTCCTCTCAGAGGTGAGACCCATGCGCACTACGTTTCGAAACTCTGTGCTGGTCGCGGTGCTCGCTGGCCTCTCGGCGAGTTGGTGTTGGGCTCAAAATCAGGACTTCAGCAAAGTGCAAATCAAAGTCTCGAAGGTCGCCGGCAATGTTTACATGCTCACGGGGGCCGGGGGCAACATCGGCGCGTCGGTTGGCGATGACGGCATCGTGATCGTCGACGACCAGTACGCTCCGCTCGCCGAAAGAATTCAGCAGGCGCTCAAAGGCATCACCGACAAGCCCGTGCGCTTCATCATCAACACGCATTACCACGGAGACCATACTGGCGGGAACGAATTCTTCCAGAAGCAGGCGCCCATCATCGCGCACGACAACGTCCGTAAGCGCCTGGAAGAAGGCGGGCAGGCGGGCAACGGCGGGTCGGTCCACATGGAGCAGAAGGCGCAGCCGAAGGACGCGCTGCCGATTATCACGTTCGATCACGACATCACCGTGCATTTGAACGGGGAAGACATCCGCGCGCTGCACGTTCCCGCCGGACACACCGATGGTGACTCGGTCATTTATTTTCCGAAATCAAACGTGGTCCACATGGGCGACGATTTCGTGACCTACGGATTTCCCTTCATCGACGTGGACAGCGGCGGCAGCATCGACGGCATGATCAGCGGCGTCGAGGGCGCCATTGCTCAGCTTCCGCCCGACGTGAAGATTATCCCCGGCCACGGCGTGGTTTCAAACCTTGATGACGTGCGCGCATACGTCAAGATGCTGAAAGAAACGCGGGCTGTGGTGCGGGGCGCGCTCGACCAGAAAATGACGCTGGAGCAGATGAAGGAGAAGAAAATTCTCGATCCCTGGAAGAAGTATGCCGGAGATTTCATCAGCGAAGATGCGTTTCTGGAAACGCTGTACAACTCGCTGACGGGACAGAAAAACGGCAAGTTCATCAAGCATAATTAGGATTCCGGGAAGGTGCCGTCACGGGCTAAAGCCCGTATTTCGGCGGCCTTCAGTGGCGTCGCCGAAGCGGTGCCCTTTCCCGAGACCATTCGTGAGACGAACGCATGCGAGAACGCAAGGAATTTCCACTTGCCAGAAGGTACTACTCTGGTTACTATGCACGCATCCTTTAGATTGCCATTGAGTCTTGGCATTGAGTTAGTTGCGCGTCTATGAATATCGGCGAGACCATCCGCAATTTCCGGCTCCAACGAAGCATGTCCCAGGGCGACATCGAAAAGCGCACGGGCCTGTTGCGCTGCTACCTGTCGCGGGTTGAAAACGGCCACACCATCCCATCGCTGGATACGCTGGCCAAGATCGCCGGGGCAATGGATTTGGCGTTGTCGCAATTCTTTGCCGATGGCCACAGCAATGGCCATAAGGGGCTGCCGCAACTCTCCGACGATGAAGTCCGCTTCCTGAGCCAGATGCGACGCTATTCCGCCAATCTGAACGACAGCGACCGGAAGTTGGTGCTGGCGATGGTGAAGAAGATGGCGTCGAACGCGAAATAGCCGTCAGCCGTCAGCTATCAGCTGTCAGTTAACCCCACTCCTCCTCATACGCCCAACTGGACAATCCGGCGTACAAGTTTGATTTGTCAAGAAACTGACAGCTGACGGCTGATAGCTGACGGCTGGTCTTTGGGTACTTTTGTACCATCCCTCACGTGTCCAGCGGGAACCTCGCCAACCCCATACTTGGGACGCTAAGGTAGGGAGTGGGGAATCCTTGTGACCACTGATGAAGAACTGAGTCTGCTCGATCAGCAGTTGCGCCGGCTGAAGATCGAGTACGAGATTTTCTTCAACAATCCGAGCAAACGGCCTCCCACGGACGTGGAATGGAAGGTGCTCTCGTTGATTCGCAAGTTCAGCGATAGCTCGCGCTTGAGTTTTTCGCAGCGCTTCAAGTACAACGAGATGGCGCAGCGGTACGCGATTCAAGCCGACCTGTGGCGCAAGAAGATGCGGATTCGCGAAGAGGGCTACCGCCGGCCGCAGGATGCGCTCCTCTCGGTGCAGGGCGTGCGCACCAACGAAGAGCACGAAGCGAAGCATCGTCCGGTGTATGGCCTCAAGCGCAAAGGACACGCCGAGGGCGGACAGACTCCGGCTGCCGATCCAGGAGGCGATCCGTCATTCTCGGTACAGTGCTCGGGCGCGGCGGCCGAACGTGCGCAAGTCGAATCCCTCTTCAAGGCGCTGACCGAAGCCAAGCACAAGTCGGGAGAAAAGGTTTCCGGCAACCTCGATTCGTTCGCCGCATTCGTCAAGAAGAAGACTAGCGAGATTCGCAAGCAGCACCATTGCGATGCGGTGGTGTACTCGATCGAGATGCAGGGTGGACAGGTTAAACTTAAGGCAAAAGCGAAAACCTAGTACCCAGTACCCAGCTGCCAGTACCCAGTATCCGGGGTAAGAACAATACGGGATGGAATACGCACCGCCTTCCCGGCAGGCTTTTTCTAGCCTGGGCACGGAGATGTGGGTCGATTACCACGCAGCAGGCTAGCCCGCGTTTCGAGGACAACTAATCCCTGCGTTCTCCAACCGCTGCCTTAACATTTGAATCCACTCGTTGTTCGTGTTTTTCAAGCAATCCCACAACGGCCATCCAGGTGCCGACTCAACGAGGCCCACTAATGTCCACTCCATCCCGAAACAATCATCGGGACCAAAAAGGCTTGCCAATGCGCGTGCCTCTTCGTCGGTGACGGGTTGTTGGACCGACACAATCAGCAGTGCGTACTCCTCAAGGAGCTTCCGTTGGTCCTCGCGCATAGCAGTGCGATACGAAGGCAACGGTCCCATCTTTGCAAGTTGTTCAATCTCTTCTCGCATGGTTCCTAGTGTTCCCTCCTCGTCAATCCATGTTACTTCGCTCTTAGACAGGGGAAATTCTGCCGATCGTCCTGGAACAAATTGTCTTATTCCCTGTGGTGATGCTGGGTACCGAGACTCGACACCGAGTGCTGGCAACTGAGTACTACCCGCAACTGCTAGAATCTCTCTTCTCTAATTTCTTATCCGCCCCCGAGGTCTTATGTCTAAAATCCTGCGCGCCATCCTCAGCGTCACCGATAAATCCGGACTAGCAGATTTCGCTCGCAAACTCGCCGCGTTGGGCGTGGAACTGGTTTCGACCGGCGGCACGGCTAAGCTGCTGCGCGATTCCGGCATCGCCGTGAAAGATATTTCCGAGCTGACTGGGTTCCCCGAAATGCTCGACGGGCGCGTCAAGACGCTGCATCCGAAGGTGCATGGAGGCATCCTGTATCGCCGAGCAGACAGCGGACATATTGCGGCGGTTGCCGAGCATGACATCCCGGCGATCGACATGGTGGTGGTCAACCTGTATGCCTTCGAGAAGACCGCAGCCAAGCCGGGCGTGCGCTTTGAGGAGTTGATTGAAAACATCGATATTGGCGGGCCTTCGATGATCCGTTCGGCAGCGAAGAATTTTCAGGACGTCGCGGTGGTTACCTCGCCCGCGGATTACGGAGCGATCGCCGAGGAGATGGCACGCTCGGGCGGCGCGTTGTCCCGGGAAACGAAATGGCGGCTGGCGCAGAAGGCGTTTGCGACGACCGCCGCTTACGATTCCGCCATCGCCTCGACCCTCGAGCGGGTAGGCGGCGACTTCGAGTTGCGGCCATTTGAGTCAAAATCAGTCGAGTTAAAACCAACGCTGGGTTTCCCCCCAACTCTGAGGCTGTCTTTTCAAAAAGTGGCAGACCTGCGCTATGGAGAAAATCCGCACCAAAAAGCTGCGATGTACGCGGACGGTTCGGGCGCGGGCGTGGCGAATGCGCGCCAGGTGCAGGGGAAAGAGCTTTCCTATAACAACATCGTCGACCTGCAAGCCGCCTGGGATCTGGCGCAGGAGTTCGACGAGCCGGTCTGCGCCATCATCAAACACACGAATCCCTGCGGCACCGCGACCGGCAAGACGCTGGCCGAGGCTTACCTGCGAGCGCTGGAATGCGATCCCGTCTCGGCCTTTGGCGGCGTAATTGGAGTGAACCGCACGGTGGATACGGCGGCCGCTAACGCGATGGTCAAGCTATTCCTCGAAGTCATTGCCGCTCCTGCATTCGAGGAAGGCGCGAAAGCAGTGTTTGCCGCGAAGAAGAATCTGCGGCTGGTGGAAGTTCCTGCCGGACAACAAAACTGGGTTCTCAAAAATATTTCTGGGGGCATACTAGTTCAGGATTCCGACCTTCACCGGCTGGTGGAGGCCGATCTGAAAGTTGTTAGCAAGCGCCCGCCGACTGCGGAAGAAAAACGGGCGCTGCTGTTCGCGTGGAAGGTTTGCAAGCACGTGAAGTCGAATGCGATTCTCTACGCCCGCGATGGGCAAACGGTGGGCGTCGGCGCCGGACAAATGAGCAGGGTCGATTCGTGCAAGCTCGGCGCCATGAGGGCGCAGTTGCCCCTGAAGGACACAGTGGCAGCCTCCGATGCCTTCTTCCCCTTTCCGGACGGCGTCGAAGAAATCGCCAAAGCGGGGGCGACCGCAATCATCCAGCCCGGCGGCTCGGTGCGCGACCAGGAGGCCATCGAAGCCGCCGACCGTCTCGGCTTGGCCATGATCTTCACCGGAGTACGGCATTTTCGGCATTAGCCGTGTGGCAGCGCGGCTCTGCCCCGCTGGACGGGGCAGAGCCCGTCCCCACACGAACAAGCGCCCAAAGCCCCTGTACCTCCGGCTTTCATCCCACATTGTGCTTTCTCGCGGGTTAAAGGCCCGCGGAGGGTAGAATAAGAGAATACGGATGCCTGCGGATCGGCATCCAATTGTTAGCGTCCAGCAAGGTGTGGGCTGCAATTTTCAGGGTGCGGGATTTTTCATGAAAAAACGGTTGTGGATTGGCAGTGTCGTTTTTGGGGGGTCTATTTTACTGGCCCAGGGCTTACTAACCCAGGGTTTACTGGCTCAAGCTAGGGCTGCGGATTCCCCGGCTGCCGCTGGCGCCCAGTCCGCCATCAAGAGCAAGACGCCCGACCGCGCCGCTGCCTACTACCACTTCGCCCTCGCGCACATGTACGAGGAACAGGTAGCCAACGGCCGCAGCGAGTTGGCCAACAAAGCGATTGAGGAATACCGCGCCGCGATTGATGCGGATCCAAACTCGGCGTACCTGACTTCCGG
Organism: Acidobacteriaceae bacterium; assembly: GCA_003132325.1. Taxonomy (GTDB): domain Bacteria; phylum Acidobacteriota; class Terriglobia; order Terriglobales; family Acidobacteriaceae; genus Acidiflorens. The sequence continues at coordinate 7,312 of PKXK01000206.1, read as the reverse complement.
CCTGGCCGAGCTCTATAACAAAATCGGCCGCATCCGCGACGCCGTGGTCGAAGCGCAGGACCTCATCAAACGCAATCCCAACAATCTGGAAGCCCGCCGTCTGCTGGGAAGGATTTATCTGCGCTCGCTCGGCGACATGCAGGCCGGCGGTGGTTCGGAAAGCGTGCTGAAACTGGCGATCGAGCAGTATGAGCAGATCATCCGCCTGCAACCTGACAGCATGGATGACCACCTGCTTCTGGGGCGGCTCTATCGCTTGAACAACGATCTGCAAAAGGCGGAGAGCGAATTTAAGATCGCGGTGAAGTTGCAGCCGGACTCCGAAGAAGCGGTCACTACCCTGGCGTATCTCTACAACGAACTGGGCGACACGGCTCGCGCCGCGCAAGTACTCAGTTCGATACCGAACGCCGCGCGCTCAGCGAAGCTCTATTCGGCGCTCGGATATACCTACGAGCAGCAAAAGCAATACAAGAACGCGGTCGAGGCGTATCGGCACGCGATTGAACTGGACCGTGACAATCTGGATGCCATTCGCGGGCTGGCGCAGAACCTGCTGAACGATGGGCAGGCCGATGCCGCTCTGGAACAATACAAAGTGATCGCGGACGCGAATCCGGAAGATGCGCAAACCTACGTTCGCATCGCGGAAATCTACCGCAAGCAGGGCAAATTCGATCTGGCGCTCGAGCATCTGAAAAAAGCCGAGTCCATGGTGCAGGACTCGGTCGAAGTTCCCTACAACATCGCGGCCATCTACCAGGCGCAGGGGCGTTTCGACGAAGCCATTCCGATCATGCGCGACCTGCTGAAGAAATCGGAGAAGGCCGACGGCAAGTACTCGAACGGTGAGAAGAGCAATCGGGCGGTGTTTCTGGAGAGGCTGGGGACGATCTACCGCGACCAGGGGAACAATACGGCGGCCAACGAGACTTTCCGCGAGATCGTGGCGCTGGGCGGCGATGAAAATATCGAGCGCGGTTATCAGCAGATCATCGATACCTGGCGCGAGGCCAAGGAATGGCAGAAGGCTCTCGACACTGCGAAAGAAGCGGTGCAGAAGCTGCCCAGCCCCCAACTTAAGATGGTGCTGGCTTTGCAGCAGGTCGATATGGGCGATGCGGACAAGGCGCTGGCCGACGTCCGCGCGATGCTGAAGGGCGGCGCCAACTCCAGTTCCAATTCAAATTCCGAAGACCGCGAGGTCTACATCACCCTGGCACAGATGAACGCGCGGCTGCGCCGGTTCAGCGATGCCGCACAGGCGCTCGACAAGGCCGAGCAGCTATCGAGCAAAACGGACGACGAGGAATATGTGTGGTTTCTCCGCGCGTCCAATTTTGAGCGTGAGAAGCGCTACGCGGAAGCGGAAGAACAGTTCAAGAAAGTGCTGGCCAGCGATCCGGAGCATGCTTCGGCGCTGAATTATCTGGGCTACATGCTGGCCGACCAGAACATGAAGCTCGAAGAGGCGCTTGGATACATCAAGCGCGCGGTGGATCTGGATCCAGCCAACGGCGCCTATCTCGATTCTCTCGGTTGGGCCTACTTCCGCCTGGGAAAGTATGAACTGGCGGAAGACAACCTGATGAAGGCTTCGCAGAAAATCAAAACCGATCCCACCGTCCACGACCACCTGGGCGATCTGTACCAGAAAACCGGACGGCTCAAGTTGGCGGCGACCCACTGGGAGCGCGCGCTGACGGAGTGGAACCGTACCATTGCCGCGGAAGTCGATCCGGCAGATCCGGCGCGGGTGCAGAAGAAACTCGATTCGGCGAGGATGAAGCTGGCTAAGGAAGAGGGCGCGAAGTAGGAGATGGAATGGCGACGGATGCCGAGCCCCTAAAGGGGCATCCGATTTTGAGGATGTTACGGCATCGCTGAAGCGATGCCCTGATACGAAACCGGAAGACTGCTAAACTCTTCTCATGCTCGCCGACTACGCGGTGCGCGTTGAAGAATCCCGCGGACGCCGCCATCCCGAGCCGCCGCATCTTTACCGCAACGATTTTCAGCGCGACCGCGATCGTGTCGTCCATGCTCGCGCCTTTCGCCGGCTGGAGGCGAAGACACAGGTTTTCACTCGCCGCTACTCGGACCACTTCCGCAACCGGCTGACGCACACCATTGAGGTGGCGCAGATCTCGCGCACCATCGCCGCGCAACTTGGATTGAACAGCGACCTGGTGGAGGCGCTCGCGCTGGTGCACGACCTTGGCCACCCTCCTTTCGGCCACTCCGGAGAAAAGGCGCTCGACACCGCCATGCGCCAGCACGGGCTCGCGTTCGATCACAACCTGCACGCGCTCCGCATTGTGGAAGACTTCGAACTTCGTTACGCTTCGTTCCGTGGGCTGAATCTTACCTTCGAAGTGCGCGAGGGCATCATCAAACACTCGCACGATTACAACGCCAAAGACCATCCCGAACTCGCCGAGTATCTGCTCGATCAGCGACCGCCGCTCGAAGCGCAGCTCATCGACCTGACCGACGAAATTGCCTACAATACCGCTGACCTCGACGACGGCTTCGAAGCCCGCCTGCTCACGGTCGAGCAGATTGCGGACAGCGTGGATCTTTTCGCACGCCGCTATCGCGACGCAAAAAGCCTGTACCCGAATGCCGCTGAAAAGATGGTTTTTAACGAGGCGCTGAAAAGTATTTTCGACGGGCTTGTCGGAGACCTGATTAAGAACACGGCGCAACGTGTGCAAGCGGCCGGCGTGCATTCTCTGGAAGATGTCCGCCGCCACGGCGAGCGGCTTGCCGCGTTCAGTCCGCCCGTCGAAGAGCAGCGACGCCGGCTGAAAGACTTTCTCTACGAAAATCTCTACTACAGCCCGGCGCTCGCGGCGGAGAAAGAAGATGCCGAGCGCATCACCAGAGAGCTCTTCGCCCACTGGATGGAAGAGCCCGACGATCTGCCCCGCAGCTACCGAGAAAAAGCCGCCCAGGAGCCGCTGCCGCGCATCATTTGCGACTACATCGCGGGGATGACTGACCCGTTTATTTATCAGCAGTATGAGAAGTATTGCGGAACGTAGGGACAGCCGCCCTCGGCTGTCCAGCGGGGCGAAGCCCCGCCACGCCGTTGAGTAAAAGCACCCGCAACGAAACCGAGGCGAGCTGCGCTCGCCTGGACAGCCGAGGGCGGCTGTCCCTACGCGGGCGACAAATCACTTTGCGTATGTGATCCGGTAGATCACGCCACCCGCATCATCGCTCAAATACATCACTCCATCGCCACCGAATATAATCCCGACCGGACGCCCCATCCACCGGCCTTTCTTCGTTTCGCCCGGTGCGAGCCATCCGGTAATGAAGTCTTCCGCGCCGCCCTGTGGCTGGCCTTTGTCGTCGAGTTTCACGCGCACAATTTTGTATCCGGTTGGAACGCTGCGGTTCCACGATCCATGGAATGCGACGAAGATGTTATTCCGGTACTCGGCGGGAAACTCCGAACCTTCATAAAATGCGAGGCCGAGCGGAGCCGAGTGCGCTTGCATCTGCACCTTGGGCTCGATCACGTTCTTGCAGCGGTCGTCCCCCGGCTTGGTGAAGTTAGAATCGGGCACGCGGTCGCCGTAACAGTAGGGCCAGCCCGCATCGCCGCCA
>PKXK01000206.1:0-3642 GCA_003132325.1 Acidobacteriaceae bacterium | reverse complement strand
GGATCTTTTTCAATGCAGACGTTGCAACTCGATCCGGCCGAGACGTACATCTTGCCGCCGTGAAACAGGAGGGTGCGCGTGGAGTGTCCGCCGCCAGCCGGCAGATCGGCCAGCCGTTTCGGATTGGATGCCCGCAGGTTCGCTTCGTCCCAGTCATAGCGGCGAACCTTGTCGTTCTCGGCGACGTACAGCTTGCCTTCGTAAAACGCGAGCCCGTGCGGCTCATTCAGCCCGCTGAGAATGGTGACCGTGCGCGCGGCTTTGCCCGCGTGTTTCGGGTCGGGAAGTGCGACCACCTTGCCCTCGCCCGATTCGCTGACCAGCAGGACGCCGCCGGGGCTGAAAACCATCATGCGCGCGCCGTCCACGTCCTCGGCAAAAACAGAGATGTGGAATCCCGGCGGCGCTTTCAATTGCGCAAGATCGAAACGAGTTTTCTCCGCGTGTGCAGAGTTGGCGTGAGCCAAGAGTGCAAGCAGAGAGGGAAGTAGCACAAACCATATTCGGTGCATGTCTAGGCGACGCATAGTTTAATGGATGACTCCGCAGTGAGCTGCGCTCATCTTTCTTCTTTCTTCAGTGATCCGACTCCTTGCGCTTTTCGATAATTCCCCGAAAGAAGGACCTCTGCACGCAGTTTTTATATCAGTTCCCGCCAAAATTACCGCTAGGCACAGTGCAGGGCCGAGGAACGATGGGATACAATATCCTTGAAACTAAAGCACTTGCAGTCCACGCCCGGGCCCCGGGCATTTGGCACGCAAACTGTTTATAGAAATGTGCGCCCGTGATGCGGGCAGCGTTTTGAGGCAACCGCGCGTCGGCGCTTGCCTTCCGAAAGTTTACGGAATCTGTTAGTGAAAATGACGCAATCAAAATCGCGCCGCAAGGCGTTTGGAGTGGCTCCCCACTCCCCACTTGGAGGAAGTTTAAAATGAAAAACCGCACTATCTTCGCTGTGCTGCTGGCTGTAATCCTGGCAGTGCCAGTATTCGCGCAGGACAATTCCGCCACCCAAACTCAGCCCGCAACGGCTCAGACCGCAGCCCAGCCGGCTACTAAGGCCGATACGGCCACCGGGAAAGATCCGCTGCAACCCGAGACTCGCCAGGGCTTCTGGGGCAAGATGAACCCGTTCGCGCGCAAGAAATATGTTGCGCGGCAGACCCAGCCGATCCGCGACCGCGTTAACGAACTCGATGAGCTGACCGCCTCCAACACCCGGGCGATCAAGGATACCGACGCGCGCGCGCAGCAGGGAATCCAACTCGCTTCGGCCAAGGCCAGCGAAGCCGATCAACACGCCATCGACGCCGGCAACCGGGCGCAAGCCGCGCAGCAGACCGCGCAACAGGCGCATACCCGTCTGAATACGGTCGAGAAGGTAGTCACGAACATCGATCAGTACCAGCCCTCCGCGCAAACCGAAATCCGTTTCAAACCCGGACAGACGGTGCTGAGCCAGGCCGCCAAGAGCGCTCTCGATGACATGGCCACCCCGCTGAAGAACCAGCGTGGCTACGTCGTCGAAGTACAAGGCTTTGCGTCCGGTCACGGACAGGTCGCGATTGCCAACTCGCAGAAGATGGCGGAGTCGGTGGTCCGCTATCTAGCGCTGAACCACGACATTCCGATCTACCGGATTTACCTGGTCGGTATGGGCAATGCGCCGGTGCCGGCGACGTCCTCCGAGGGCGAAGCCAAACCCAAGCGCATGGCCGGGGGCCGTGTTGAAGTCAGCCTCCTGAAGAACGACCTGGAGCAGCTTGCTTCCACCAGCACGACTCCGGATCAACCGCAGCAGAAGTAGCAGTATCCTCTCCCCTGGAAGCCTCCCATGAAAATGGGAGGCTTTTCTTAGTTTGTCTGCATTCCACCGTCAGACACACCGGTTCAACATCGTGTTATCCTCCACGCGTCATGGAAATTCTGTACTACGTGCACACGCCTTCGCCGGTCGGCCCGCTTTTCCTCGCCGCTTCCACGAAGGGCTTGGTGCGACTCGAATTCGAAGATCGCGTGCTGAAAATAAATCCCGGAACGACTCAGCTGCATGAATCGAAGCCCGCCCTGGCGCCCTATGTGCACGAACTCAACGAATATTTTGCCGGCAAACGCCGCGAGTTCTTGTTCCCGCTCGATCTTCGCGGAACCGAGTTCCAACTCGCGTGCTGGCGTGCACTGCTCAAAATCCCTTACGGCGAGACTCGCAGTTACCGTGACATTGCGAAAGCGATTGGCCACGCGCGGGCCTACCGTGCCGTCGGCATGTCGAACAACCGGAATCCAGTCGCTATCGTCGTTCCCTGCCACCGGGTGATCGCATCGAGCGGCTCACTGTGCGGTTATGGTGGCGGGCTCGACGTCAAGCGCAAGTTGCTCGACCTTGAGCTGGGGCATGTTCGTCCTTGTCTTCCCCTGGGAATCGGGGCATAAGCTGGCGGTCGGCGTAAGTCCTGTACACTAGCCGGCATCTTCAATTGTGAACGCCCCGAGCTCATCCACGACATCGACCGTCCGCAAGGCCAGCCTCTTCTATTTCGTCTTCGTAATGTTTTCCTACACCACGGGCGGCCCCTTCGGACTCGAAAGCATGGTAAGCACCAGCGGCCCCGGCATGGGGCTAATTTTTTTGCTGGTTATCCCGTTCTTGTTGAGCATTCCGGTGTCGCTCGTCGCCGCTGAACTCACCACGGCCATGCCCGTCGAAGGGGGATTCTATCGTTGGACCCGCGCCGCCTTCGGAGATTTCTGGGGATTCCCACTCGGAGATTTCTTGGGGTTCCTCGCCGGATGGTGGAACTGGTGCGCCTCATTCTTTCTCGGCGCCTCCTACGCGGTGCTCTTTGCCGATTACCTGCGCTACTACTTTCCCGAGATCAGCGGGTGGAAGCATTGGCTCGTGTCTTTCGCGCTGATCGTGGTCATCACCTGGCTCAATATCCGTGGCATCCAGATGGTGGGCAAAGCGGCCACTGTTCTCGAATTGTTTATGTTCATTCCGGTGATCGCCATGGTCGTCATTGGTTTTGCCAAGTGGCATCACAACCCGTTTGTGCCGTTGGTCCCGCCGCATCAGCCTTTTTTCAAAGCATTCGGAGTTGGATTGGCCCTAGCCATTTGGGGTTACGCCGGATATGAGCAAGTCTCGAGCGTGGCCGGGGATGTTGAGAACCCGCAGCGCACCTATCCGAGAGCGCTTGCGGTGGTCATTCCGCTTTCCATCGCGACGTATTTTCTGCCAGTGCTGGCCGGGCTGGCCGCGCTCGGAAACTGGCAACAATGGAACGACGGTTACTTTTCCACCGCGGCGCTGCTGATCGGCGGCCCCTGGCTCGGCCATCTGATGGCGGTCGCCGCCATGGCCGGCACGGTCGCGCTGCTCAACAGCACCATGCTCACCGCCACCCCTATGCCCTTCGCGCTCGCCGAAGACGGATACCTGCCGCCCTTCCTCGCGCGCCGGCATCCGCGCTATGGCACGCCCTGGATCGCGATCCTGATCTCCGCCGCCATCTACGCATCGCTGGCGCTGCACTCGCTCGGCGACTTGATCAGCATCTATGTCTGGCTGCGGGCCGCCACCACCGTGCTGACCGTCCTCTCCGCCTGGGGACTGCGCCGCAAACAGCCCGATTTGCC
>PKXK01000227.1:12208-21308 GCA_003132325.1 Acidobacteriaceae bacterium | reverse complement strand
TCTCGTTGCAACAACAGGCCGTGTGATGTCTCTGACCTGCGCAGAATGGCTTAGCTCTTGATTCCGGCCATCAACGTCTCGATCTCGGCCTTTTGTTCGCCGGAAAGCGGTAAGAAGGGCAGCCGCGACGGGCCTCCATGGTAGCCATTCAGGTCCAGGGCGTACTTCACGCCGGGGACGCCGAGTTCACCGACCACGCGCTGGGCAGCAAGTTTCACGCGCTCTTGCTTTTCACGGGCGAGGGCGTTGTCCCCGTCTTTGAGCGCGGCGTAGATCTCGTAACACGCCATGGGAGCGGGGCAGGCGAAAGCGAGAATGGCGCCGACTGCGCCCAAGCCGAGCGATGGTTCCAACTGGTGCGCGGCGCCTACCATGACCTGGAAGCCGACTTCCTTCTGCCGTGTCTTGAGTTTGCCAACAACCGTCACCGCAGAAGATGAAGGCTTTGTGGCGCTGCCTTCGTGGACGGGTGAGGGGCCCCTTTTCTCCACCGCCTCAGCGGGGTTCGCGAGCGAGGCCACACTGACCAGCTCTCTGCTCTGCTTTTCGCTTTCGGCCGCTGCCGCCTTCAACATACGCGGAGTCACGGCCTCAAACGTCTCTGTCACCGTGGCCTGCCGCTTCACATGACGCGTGCCCACGACCATCTGTTTCACCTTGTCGAGGTTGCCGCTCGATTCCTTGATGGCGGCAATGTTGGGATGGCCGGCGAGTTCGATCACGACTTCGGCGGGAATGTCGTATCCGGTGGCCTGCGGGAAGTTGTAGATGATGATGGGCAACGCGGACCGGTCGGCAACCGTGCGATAGAAAGCGAGCAGGTTCGCCGGCAGCATCTGCTTTTTGTAGTAGTGCGGAGTGCGCACCATGGCGGCGTCGTAGCCAAGCTCGGCCGCATAGTCGGCGAGCCGCAGCGTTTCCTTTGCAGACTCGACGCCCGCGCCGGCGATCATGACCTTATTGGGCGCGGCGGCAGCGATAGCGGCCTTGAGGACGTCGCGGCGCTCCTGGTCGGAAAGCAGGATCGCTTCGCCCGTCGAGCCCTGGACAACGATACCCGCGACGGGCGTGCGCGAGTAGCGCTCGACGTTCGACTCGATCTTCTTGTAATAGACCTCTCCGTCAGCGTAGAAAGGCGTCGTGATCGGCGGGAAGATTCCGGATAGAAGCATGTTGCACCTCAGTCGTTAGTCGTTAGTCGCAAATATCATAAGTCGCGTGCGTCGACAGATCCCTTAGGCTGTTGGCTTACTTCACAGCGACACGCTCCGCGTGCAGCGCCTGCAGAGCTTGGACGCGCACCTCTCCGCGCTGCAATGCGGCGATCCCTTCCGCCGCGGCGCGGGCGGCGGAGAGCGTGGTGATGGTCGTAATGTGTCCGCTGACGGCGGCGCGGCGGATCGCCTTCTCGTCGAAGTAAGGGTCAGGACCGTGCGGTGTGTTGACGATCAACTGGATGCGATCGGCTTTGATCAGGTCCACCGCATTGGGTCGGCCTTCCTTCACTTTGTAGACGCGCTCCACCGCCAAGCCGGCTTCTTCCAGGACGTCCGCCGTGCCGTGCGTGGCCACCAGTTTGAATCCCATGTCGACGAAACGATGTGCGACCTCGATCACCTGCGGCTTATCACGGTCGGTGACGCTGATAAAAACCGTGCCCTTGGTCGGCAGTTTCTGGCCGGCGGCAATTTGCGCCTTGGCGAAGGCTTCGCCGAAATTGTCGGCGATGCCCATGACTTCTCCGGTCGAGCGCATCTCAGGGCCAAGCACCGTGTCGACGCCGGGAAATTTCGACCAGGGAAAGACCGGCGATTTCACATAGAAGCAGCGGCCCGTATCGAGGTCGGTGCCGCGCTCTACATATTCGGGGAGAAACTCGCGCAGCTTGCGGCCGGTCATGAGCCGCGCCGCAATCTTGGCCATGGGCACGCCGGTAGCTTTGGAAACGAAGGGCACGGTGCGCGAGGCGCGGGGGTTTACTTCGAGCACATAGACTTTTGCTTCGTGGTTGCCATTTCCCTTCGCGCCGTTGCCGCGCGGAATCGCGAACTGCACGTTCATCAGTCCGATCACCTTGAGCGCTCGCGCCAGCTTGAACGTGTATTCGCGCATGCGCTTGAGCAGCGGTTCGGGGATGTCGACCGCGGGCAGCACGCAGGAAGAATCGCCGGAGTGGATGCCGGCTTCCTCGATGTGCTGCATGATGCCGCCGATCACGACGTCTTCGCCGTCAGAGAGCGCGTCCACATCGACTTCAATCGCGTCTTCCAGAAACTTATCGATCAGGACGGGGCGGTCCTGCGAATACTCGACGGCCTGCTTCATGTACTGCTGAATCGTATCTTCGTCGTAGGCGATGACCATGGCTCGACCTCCGAGGACATACGAAGGACGAACCAGCACCGGGAATCCGATCTTCTTCGCAGCTTCGACCGCCTCTTCGACCGAGGCCACCATGGCGCCGGGAGCTTGCGGGATGTCGAGTTCCTCGAGCAGTTTCCCGAAGCGCTTGCGGTCTTCGGCAAGATCAATCGATTCGGGCGTGGTGCCGATGATGTTGATGCCCGCGGCTTTGAGCGGCAGCGAGAGATTCAGCGGCGTCTGACCGCCGAACTGCACGATCACGCCGACCGGCGCGCCGCCGGAAGCTTCGTGCTCGCAGACGGCGAACACGTCTTCGAGCGTGAGCGGCTCGAAGTAGAGGCGGTCGCTGGTGTCGTAATCGGTGGAGACCGTCTCCGGATTGCAGTTGATCATGATAGTTTCGTAGCCATCCTCGCGCAGCGCGTAGGCGGCGTGGCAGCAGCAGTAATCGAATTCAATTCCCTGCCCGATGCGGTTGGGGCCGGAACCGAGAATGACGACTTTCTTCTTCGCGGTGGGCGCGGCCTCGTCTTCCTCTTCGTAAGTGGAGTAGAGATACGGCGTGTAGCTTTCAAACTCCGCTGCGCAGGTGTCGACCCGCTTGTAGACCGGCTTCAGGCCATGCTTCTTGCGGAAATGGCGAACCTGTTCCTGGCCGCCTTTGCCGTCCAGACGCCAGGTGCCGGCGAGGCGCCCGTCGGAAAATCCCATGCGCTTGGCTTCGCGCAGCACTTCGGTGGGGGCGGATTCCATCGGGTGCTTTTCCAGCTCCAGTTGCATGTCGTTAATCTCTTTGAGTTGGTAGAGGAACCAGGGATCGATCGAGGTCATCTTCGCGATCTGCTTGATCGAATGCCCCTGGCGAATGGCGTACTGCACGTAGGTCAGGCGCTCGGGATGCGGCGTGACCAGGCGCTGCGTGAGAATCTTAGGCTCGATTTTCTGCGACCCCACGCGCTTGCCCGTATCGAGCGAACGAATTCCCTTCTGCAAGGCTTCTTTGAAAGTGCGGCCGATGGCCATCACTTCGCCGACGGATTTCATCTGCGGTCCAAGCGATTCGTCGGCGCCGGGGAATTTTTCGAACTGCCACTTCGGAATCTTGACAACCACGTAGTCGAGCGTGGGCTCGAAGCAGGCGGGAGTCTTGCGCGTGATGTCGTTCGGAATCTCGTCAAGCGTGTAGCCGATGGCCAGCTTGGCGGCAATCTTCGCAATCGGGAAGCCGGTCGCCTTCGATGCCAGGGCCGAGGACCGCGAGACGCGTGGGTTCATTTCGATCACCACCATGCGGCCGGTCGAAGGATTGACGCCGAACTGAATATTCGATCCGCCGGTCTCGACGCCGATCTCGCGGATCACGGCAATCGCCGCATCGCGCATCTTCTGGTACTCGCGGTCGGTGAGCGTTTGGGCCGGGGCGACAGTGATGGAGTCGCCGGTATGCACGCCCATGGGGTCGAAGTTTTCGATGGAGCAGATGATGATGACGTTGTCTTTGGTGTCGCGCATCACCTCGAGCTCGTACTCTTTCCATCCCAGAACGGATTCTTCGATCAGGCACTCATGCGCGGGCGAGAGGTCGAGGCCGCGGGCGAGCACTTCCATCAGTTCTTCGCGGTTATAGGCGATGCCGCCGCCGGTGCNNTCTTTAAAAAACAGGCGGTCTTCGGCCTTCTTGATGGCGCTGATCTGCGCGCCGATCAGACTTACGTTGTACTTGTCGAGCACGCCGCTGTCGGCAAGTTCAATGGCGAGGTTGAGCGCGGTCTGTCCGCCGACGGTCGGCAGAAGGGCAAAGCCCGCACTGGGCGTCATCTCGCGCTCGACGCGAATAATCTCTTCGAGATACTCGCGAGTTAGCGGCTCGATGTAAGTGCGGTCGGCCGACTCGGGATCGGTCATGATGGTGGCCGGGTTCGAGTTCGCCAGCACAACCTCAAAGCCCTCCGCCTTGAGCGCCTTGCAAGCCTGCGTGCCGGAGTAGTCGAACTCGGCCGATTGGCCGATGACGATGGGGCCGGAGCCGAGGATTAGGATTTTCGAGATGTCGGTTCGTTTAGGCATTGAGCTATCTAACCGCCGCTACGTGCTTCTTGCTTTCCAACCGCTTTATCTTTCCTTCTCGCATCAAGATTCCGAGCAGGCTGCAGCTCAAATAATTCTTAGAGCCACCTCCGTAGTCGCTCTGTAGCCCGAGACACTTAGCAACCTCGTAATTGGTTATACCGCCTTTGTTAGCTAGTGTTGTTTCAAACACAGCACTCTTCAAGTGGTCCAGAGCGATCTGAGCCTTTTCGACCGCACCCGATGGAACAATTACGCCGCGACTTCTACCCAGTGCCACACCTCGCGGCACTACCGAATTTGTGAGGAGACCGCCACGATCTTCCGTTCCAAATGCACTGATCAATTTCGCTTCAATCCTCAGAGCCTCGGCTTCAGATAGCCCTTCGACCAACTTGACCGTGAGTACTTCCAGCCCAGCAGCATGAACTTGTCGTATCCGTTCACCCTTGGCGGATTGATCGAGACGAAGTTCGTGCTCCCAAGCGCGGGTCCCAGCACCCTTGCCAATATAGAAGGGACGTGCGGGATTCACTCGCGGATCTTTCAAAGCGTAGACGTAGAAGACGCCTTGGTCCTTCACCGCTTGCACTCCTCCATCATCTTCACAAAATCCTTAAACAAGTAGTGCGAATCGTGCGGACCTGGCGCCGCTTCCGGGTGGTACTGCACGGTGAACAGGGGCAGATTCCGGTGGCGCATGCCTTCGAGCGTCGAGTCGTTTAGATCGATGTGCGTCAATTCGACCTCGCTTTGCGGCAGCGAATCGGGATCGACGGCGAAGTTGTGGTTGTGCGCGGTGATCTCGATCTTGCCGCTGGCCAACTGCTTCACTGGATGATTCCCGCCGTGGTGGCCGAATTTCAGCTTGAAGGTCTTCCCTCCTAGCGCGATGCCAGTGAGTTGATGTCCCAGGCAGATTCCGAAGATCGGCTGGCGGCCCATCAAGCGCCGAATGTTATCGACCGCATAGGTGCAGGGCTCGGGATCGCCCGGGCCGTTCGACAGGAACACGCCGTCCGGCTTCAGGGCCAGCACATCCTCCGCCGTCGTCTGCGCTGGGACCACCGTCACTTTGCAGCCTTCTCCGCGCAGCTTGCGCAGGATGTTCTGCTTGATGCCGAAATCGTAGGCAACCACGTGGAAGCGCGCCGGCTCGTCTTTTACGCCGACCACTTCGTCGGGCAGGTGCGAGCGCTCGCCTGTCTCCCACACGTAGGTGTGGTTGGTGGAGACGACCTTCGCGAGATCCTGGCCGGCCATTTTCGGGATCGCGCGCGCCTTGGCGACGAGTTTGTCGGTGTCTTCTTCGAGCGTCGAAATAACGCCCCGCATCACGCCATAGGTGCGCAGGTGGCGGACCAGTGCCCGCGTATCAATATCTGCGAGCACCGGAATCTTGAACTGCTCCATGAACTCGTCGGTGACCTGCTGCGAGCGCCAGTTGGAACTGACTTTTGAAAACTCGCGCACGATCAGCCCCTCGATGTAGGGCCGTACGGCCTCGCTGTCTTCGGGATTGGTGCCGTAGTTTCCGATTTCGGGGTTGGTCAGGACGACGATCTGCCCGGCGTACGAGGGATCGGTGAAAATTTCCTGGTAGCCGGTAATGGAAGTATTGAAAACAACTTCGCCGGAGCACTCGCCTTTAGCGCCGTAGCCTTTGCCTCGGAAGACTCTGCCGTCTTCGAGGGCAAGGATCGCTTGCATTGGGACTCCTGGGAGTGGATTTTAGAAAGTTTAGCAGGAGACAGACAGATGGTGTCAGCTATTTCGCGGCCCCGGGTGCGGTTGGAAATTCGCAGGGGCCCCAGAAAGCCGTAACAGTTCGAGAAAAAAGGCCTGCCCGAAAAGGGCAGGCCGTTCTTGCGAAATTCTTGCGAATCGTGTTTACTTGCCCAACTTCCCTTTGTCGACACCTACGCCCGTGCAGAAGTCCCACCCCGCGACCCCGGAGTAGCCCGCGTAAGGACCACAGTAGCCGCCCGAGATATCGCGGAAGTCCGCTGTGTTGGTGCGGTTGCCGTAGATCGTCGTCAGCTCTGCGTCGGTGGAGGCTGCGAAGCTGCCCGCCGAATTGATGACGCCGGCCAAGGAAGGCGAGGCCACGCTGGTTCCGCCCACGATGTACCACCCACCCTGATCCGAAACCAGCACCCAGACGCCGGTGATGGGATTGGAATCAAAGGACAGGTCGGGAACGCCACGGAAATTCCCCACGACAGTGATTCCGTTCTGGTAGCTGGGACGCGCTTCCACCGCGCTTACGCCGCCGCCTGCGGAGTCCCACGGAAGCTCGGACATAAAGTTGCCGGTGGACGGATTGCGGCGCACGGTCGTACCGCCCGCCGAGACCACATTGGGAGAAGTGCCTGGCCAGATCGTCCCCGGACTATCTCCAGAAGACGCGAAGAACACGACATTCGCTTTCACGAAGTGGGAGTCATACGAAGTCTCGCCCGAGAATTCACTCCCTCCCCAACTGTTGGAGGCTTCCCCTCCGCCGGCAGCGTTGACCATTTTGCTGGCCACGTCTTCCGCCGTCATCAGGTCGGTAAAGCTGTTGGAAGCCGCCTCGACCAGAACGATCTTGGCATTAGGGGCCATGGCATGGGCCCACTGAACGTCCAACGACTCTTCAATTTCCCAGCCCGCGTCGTAAGCCGGTTTGGTACCGCTGGCATAGACTACCTGGAAGCTCGCCGCTGGCAGTGCGAATTGAGTCGAGAACGCCGCTAGATCGCTGGCCGCATTCGGAGCATCGTAGGCATCCACGATGGCGATCATCTTGGCCCCGCCTGTGGGATTCTTGGTCACCGTATTCGGATTGCAGCCCGCCACCGCCGTGGCCAGGTGATAGACGCAGGCCAGTGAGGCTGGCGCCTCATAGGCATAGCCGGAAAACGGCGGTCCGAAGGGCTGTGCATTCCGCATCGGCTCGGTGGGCAGGAATACGTGGATATTGGTGTGGGCGCGCTTCCCGAGGTCTGCGGGCCTTTCAATGCTCGAATCAGGGGTAAATACCTTCCCGCTGACCGGCCTGATCTGGGCCGGAGCGAGGCTCGTTAAAACGAGCAACGCGGTAAGAGCCGCTACAGAAAACAACTTCATATTCCAAGGTTCCTTTTTTGGTTTGGGAGATGTATCGTTTGTCGCGCTCCGAAATACAGGTAGGGAGCCCTTCGGCACCCAGAGCCCATTTTGGGTAATCCGGGGAGGAGTCTTTACTGATGCAGGGCCAAGTCTGCCTGCGGGATTGAAACGTTGTCAAGATGAAAGAATTTGCATGTCATACCGCAATAGAAATGTCCCCGGTTTGTCCACAACATTAGTGAGAACTGTGGCCGGAGGCTGAATCTGCGTATTCATCCTGGGTTTACTGAATACTGAAAACTGACAACCGCCCTACCGCAACCTTCCCAGCTTCTCCATCGGCCAATATCCGAAAACGGCTTTGCCGTAGATGTAGCGCTCGTTCACGGGACCGAAGTCGCGGCTGTCGTTCGACATGGTGCGATGGTCGCCGAGGACGAAGAAGCTGTTCGCTGGAACCACAACTTCGCCATAGGAGCGGGCGTCGGCGTAATCGCTGGGAACGTAGTCTTCGTCGAGGGCTTCGCCGTTCACATAGACCTTGCCGTTCTCGATGCGGATGTGGTCGCCGGCAACACCGATCACGCGCTTGATGTAGCTCTTCGAAGTGTCTCGCGGATAGCGGAAGACGACGATGTCGCCGCGCTCGATCGGCTCCCAACGATACACGAACTTGTTGACGAAGATGCGCTCCTGGTCCTCGAGGCCGGGCATCATGCTGGTGCCTTCCACCTTCACCGGCTGGTAGAGAAAGATAATAATGAACGCGGAGATAGCGAGGGAGACCAGTAGATCCCGCGCCCATACCGCCACCACGGGCAGAGGGCGCGCGCTGGATTCTTGTGCAGCCGTCGGGGCCGGCGGCTGAGAGTTCCCCACATCAGACATCGTGTTTGTATTCTATACGGAAGCGGGGCGAGAGGTCAGAGAGGTCAGAGGTCAGATTGCAGAGGTCAAAACCCAAGTCAAAAGTAAAAGGTCAAATTGAAGAAGTAAAATCGTCTGGTTCCGGACGAATCGGCGTCGCCAAAAACTGGCACTTCTGCAATCTGACTTTTGACTTTTGACTTGAAACCAAGGCGGCTCTTGCAAAACATCCGCGGCAGCCCGTACAACTAGACTTCTCCCATGACCGACTACTCCATCTTCTCAAAGATCAACGCCACGCTGAACGGAGCGAGCGCGCTGCTCCTGATCACGGGACGTGTGCTCATCGCGCGCGGCAACAGGGCGGCGCACCGCGCCGTGATGTTGACCGCGCTCGGAACCTCTTCCCTTTTCCTGGTTTCGTATCTTTACTACCACTATCATGTGGGTTCGGTGCATTTTCGCGGCACCGGTTGGACGCGGCCCCTCTACTTCACGATCCTGATCTCGCACACGATCCTGGCGGTGGTCATTGTGCCGATGGTGATCGTTACGCTCGCGCGCGCCTTGCGTGGACAATTTGACCGGCATCGGGCCATCGCGCGCTGGACGTTTCCCCTATGGCTCTACGTCTCGGTGACGGGCGTGATCGTCTACCTGATGCTCTATCGGATCTTCGTGTAGAGTCGGGGCTTGCCCGGGCTTGCCC
>PKXK01000227.1:0-12137 GCA_003132325.1 Acidobacteriaceae bacterium | reverse complement strand
AAGTTCTCCGTGGCAACCAGCGAGAAATTTAAGGGCAAAGACGGCCAGTGGCAGGAGCGCACCGAGTGGCACAACATAACCCTCTGGGAAGGGTTGGCGAAAATTGCTGGCGACTATCTGAAAAAGGGCGGCAGAGTCTACATCGAGGGCCGCCTGCACACCCACTCCTGGGACGACAAGCAGACCGGCCAGAAGAAGTACATGACTGAGATAGTGGGCAGCGATCTCGTGTTGCTCGGCGGGCGCGGCGAAGGCGGTGGCGGCGAGCACGCCGGCAGCTCGCACGGAGTCGCGACCTCCTCGGACGGGAACAACTTCGACCAGAGCGCGCNNCCAGCCCCTGAAGGGGCGTCTGGTTTCGAAGGACTTACGGCATCGCTAAAGCGATGCCCCGATACGAACCCGAGTTCTGGCGCGACCTGCTAGGACTCCCGTCTTGAGGCAACTATGCTCGCAGACCAAAAATGTGTCCCCTGCCACGGCGGCGTTCCGTCGTTGAAGGGAGAAAAACTTGCGGATCTTCATCGTCAGTTGGCGGAGCCTGCGCAGTGGAACATCGTCAACCAGCATCACATCGTGCGCGCCTTCAAGTTCCCCGATTTTAAGTCCGCACTCGCTTTCGTGAATCGAGTTGGCGGAGTGGCCGAGGAGCAGGGCCATCATCCCGACATCCTGCTGGGATGGGCCAAGGTCGAGATCACGCTCTGGACGCACGCGGTGGATGGGCTGACCGAGTCCGACTTCATCATGGCCGCGAAGATCGACCAACTCCTCTGAATCGGGTCATCGAACCATCGGGTCATCGGGCCATCTGAAAGCCCGCCGATTCTAGATCGCCCGATCGGCCGATGGCCCGATCACCCGATTCCTGATTGCCCATCCCCACCACGCCGCCGGAATCAGCATTAACAGGCCCGAGACGCTGGCCACGTTCCGGGCGGCGAAGCCCCAATCGACGAAGCGTCCGGCAAGATACGCTCCCGCGGCGATCGTAAACATGCAGAGGCCGAGGTCGGCGGCGAATACGCGGCCGCGAAACTTGTCGTCGCTTTGCATCTGCAACAGCGTGGTCGAAAACACCCACACGATCGAGCTTCCAAAGTGCGCCAGCGCCACGCACACACAGGCCTGCCAGAGATGGCCCGATACGCCCAGCAGGGCGTACCCTGCGGCCGTTCCCAGATATCCCCAGAAGATCGCGACTTCCAAGCGATGCTTCCAGTGTCCCGCCCAGGGAGCGGCCATGAGCGGCCCGAGTAGGGCTCCCAATCCGCGGGCGCCGAGCAGCAGACTCATGCCGAGAAACGCGCCGCGTTCTGGCGACAAGCCGCGCCAGCGGACGGCGAATTCATTTTGTCCCATCACCGTAAACAGCACCCAGCCGGGTCCGATGATCAGGTTTCCGAATTTCACAAAGATCGTCGAGCGCAGACCAACCTGCGCCCGCACGTAGCGGATGCCGGCGAGGATGGGCGAAAAATCCACCAACTCGCGCGCCCGGAACGGACGAGCGCCGTCGGCATGGGGTTCGGCAAAACGCATGTTCCAAATCAGCGCGGCGGAAACGATAAACGACAACGCATTGAGCACGAAAACGGCATCGCGCCCCAGCAGCGCCGCGACCAGGCCTCCCAAGGTCGCGCCCACCATCAGATTCACCGACCATGTGGACGAAGCCAGCGTGTTCGCCAGGACCACGTCTTCCCGCTCCACAATGTTGGGGATGATGGCATTACGCGCCGGTTCAAAAAATGCGGCCAGCAAGGTTTCCGCCACCAGCAGCGGATACACCAGCCACACCATTTCTTTCGAACGAATGAACAGCATGCAGAGGACGATCAACATGCGACCGATATCCGCCGCGATCATCACCTGCTTGCGCCGCAGCCGGTCGTTCACCACGCCCGACGTCGGCCCGATCAGAGTTTGCGGCAGAACTTGCAGCACCAGCGCCAGCGCCACCGATCCGGCGCGTCCGGTGAGTTGCAGCAGCAGGTTGTAGATGGCCAGCGTGTAGAACCAATCGCCGAGTTCGCTGACGATTTGCGCGCTCCACAAGCGGCGAAAATTCCGGTTCCCGCGCAGCAGGCGCGCGTACGACGCAAACGACACCGGACTAACTTCCAGTTCAGGAGCAGGTTCCATACCGGCGTGAGCTCGGAATTTCACAGCATACCGGATCGGGCCAAACCCCGCACCCTTCGCCCCAAACCGGCCGCCCGCTTGGCACTGCTGTGCAAAGCGCTGCACACGGCTAGGGCTAGGTTCCGGACAACCCGCGGGACGGTCACCGCCCGGGGACACAATTCCCCCCTGAAAACGTCTCTTTGAATTTATTGTGAAAAGCGCCCGGTTGGAGGGCCGTTTGCCACTGTTTAGGGCGAGCATTTAAACGCGAAAGGAGTTTTCACCCTGTGCGAAAGTTCGGCCCTGTCGTTGTGCTAATTCTCATCCTGGCTGCGAATTGCTTTGCCGCCCCTGCCGTCGTCCGCTCCGCTGCCGTTCCGGAACCCAGCCTTCTGGCCTTGCTCGGAGGCGGACTGGTTGGCTTGGCAACCCTGATTCGGCGTCACTTAAGCGACTGATTCCTTCCCGCCGAGAGCCCCCTCGGCCTGCCTTCCTCCCAATAGCCCTTCCAACCTTTTGCCAGCCCCATGCGGCTAAAACTCCCCTTTCCAAACCCTGCGGACGAAGCCAGTCTTAGTTTGTTTCTGAACGGGCACAGATTGTTTACTTGTTTGTGCAGCATAGTGCACTCCGAAATCGCCCCTGTGAATTATTCCCTCCATTGCAGAGGTGGGTCTAGCTGACCGTCGCGAACTTTGGGAATTTTGGCGTTCACTTCGCCTGCACCAGCGCTGTGCCCAACTGTGGTCCTAACGGGAATACCGGATTTGCCTCCGCCGCGGTACCGGAACCAGGCACGCTGTCATTACTGGGCACGGGAATCCTGGGCCTCGCTGTGTTCTTCCGGCGTCGTCTCTTTTCCTAGGAGCCTGAACTTAGCTTCCATCTCCCCAATCCCCGGGCGCTAGCCCAGGGATTTTTCCTGTCTTGCACCTTTCCTGCGCACCCCATTGTTCGTCGCTTTAACGCTAAGGACGGTTGTTTTCGATCAGATCCAGAAAATACTGGTGAATGCGGCGATCGTCGCTGAGTTCCGGGTGGAACGTGGCGGCGAGAGTCTTTCCCTTGCGGACCAATACTGGGTCGTTGCCTTCGGTCGCGATTACTTCCACGCCCGGACCCACGCGTTCGATCTTGGGCGCGCGGATGAAGACCATCTCGATGGGCTGGTTCAGGAATCGGCCTTCGCGAATGGAACTGTCGATCTGGCGTCCGTAAGCGTTGCGGCGCACGGTGATGTCGAGCGCGCCCAGTCCGGCCTGCTTGGGATTCTCTACTTCTGTAGCCAGCAGGATGCATCCCGCGCATGTGCCAAACGCCGGCTTCGCAAGCACGAAGTCCTTCAGCTTCGCCAAGCCCTCTTCCCCGAGTAGCTTGAGAAATGTCCCCGACTCGCCGCCGGGAATCACGAGGCCGTCGATCTCGTTTAGTTGCTCAGGCTTTTTCACCAGCACGACTTCGGCGCCGAGTTCTTCGAGGCGGCGGCGATGGGCGTCGAAATCGCCTTGCAGAGCTAGAACGCCAATTTTCATGGTCGTCGTCGGAGTCTGGGGATATCCCCCCCTCCCTCGGTCTTTTGGAATCAAAGACTTAGAGGGGGGATCGCGCCAGGTCTTTGAGATTAAATGGGTTACGCGTAACGTCTTTATTTCTTAACAAGTTAGGAGCGCCACCGCCCGAGTTCGTTCTGCTCCAATCGCTGGTCGCGGATCTTGACTTAAGTGGCCGGGGCCGCGCGTTCGAAACCAATGGTCTGCGATACTTTTATTATAAGAGAAGATGTCAAGGCCCATCTACTTCGCTGAGGGGCGACGGGTGCTGAGGCGCTTGCGGCCTTCGCCCTTCATTTCAGAGGGGCTCCAGGGACGTGCGGGGCCGCTTTCCAGGCCTTCGCGGATATCGCGGCGTTAGTTCGATGGCGCGGTCGATTTCAGCGACAAATCCGTCGGCGGCACTTTCGCTCCGCTCCAGGTACCAACGCCGCGCAGACTTCAATTCCGCGAGAGCGTCGGCGTGGATTTCAATCGGCTTAGCTACCATTGCGGAGAGCGGATATTTGTCGACGCGCCTCCGCCCATGGGATAGGCTTTACTTTTCCGGAATCCAATTCCTCGATGCGGCGGGCGATTTCGCGGCTCCACTCTTCTTCGGCGGACGAGTCGACGGTATCGTCAAGGCTTTCCAGCAACGAACCGGCCAAGGCGGCGCGAGCCTCGGGCGGCAACGCCAGCGCCTTTTTGAGAAGCTCGGAAACATCGGGAGTCATGGGCGATATTTTACTCCCCCCGGTGGGGATAGGAAGTCAAAATCCCCGCCCTGTGTCTGCAAAGAACGCAGACACAAGGACGGGGCACCCTCGAGAGTTGAGATGAGGGAAAGGGTGGGCCAGCCCCCGACAGGGCGGGGACTTTGACTTTGAACAATCAACGTATGGGGTCTTGGGGGATAGGAAGTCAAAATCCCCCGCCCTGTGTCCGCAAAGAACGCGGACACAAGGAACGGGGCACCCTCGGGAGTTGAGATGAGTGAAAGGGTGGGCCAGCCCCCATTGGCGTAGCTTCGGGCCGGCCCAATACGATTATGGACGTAGTTCACCAAGCACGCGAGTTAATAAGTGCAGCTACCAGCCTCGCGTTTGCAGCAGGTGAGCTTCATCGAGCGTGGACACGGCCAGCCCTTTCATCGCACCCGCCAGATCCTCGCTGACTTCAAGTAACACTTTAGGGTCCTTGAAGTGCGTCGCAGCTTGCACGATTGCTTTGGCGCGCTTCTCGGCTTCCGCGGGCTCGGCGAATTCGGACGAGTTTTTCATGAAGATGGCCGAGCCGACGAAGATCGCTTCCGCCCCCAACTGCATGACCAACGACGCATCCGCCGGAGTCGCAATTCCTCCTGCCGAAAAATTAGGCACCGGCAACTTGCCGTCACGCGCCACCATCTTCACCAGTTCGTAGGGCGCCCCGTGCTCCTTGGCTTTGGCGTAGAGTTCCTGCTCGCTGAGCACGGTTAGAATCTTCATCTCCAGCACAATCTGGCGAATGTGGCGGACGGCGTGCACCACGTCTCCGGTGCCCGCCTCGCCTTTGGTGCGGATCATGGCCGCGCCTTCGGCTATGCGCCTTAAAGCCTCGCCCAGGTTGCGCGCGCCGCAGACGAAGGGGACGGTAAAGGCGTGTTTGTCGACGTGATGCGCTTCGTCGGCCGGGGTCAGGACTTCGGACTCGTCAATGTAGTCGACGCCGATTTCCTGCAAGATCTGCGCTTCCGCAAAATGGCCGATGCGGCACTTCGCCATGACGGGAATATCCACCGCCGCCATGATCTCGCGAATCACTTTCGGCGAGGCCATGCGCGCCACTCCGCCCTCGGCGCGAATCTGCGCTGGGACGCGTTCCAGAGCCATGACCGCGACCGCTCCGGCTCGCTCGGCTATTTCCGCCTGTTTCGCGGTGGTGACATCCATGATGACGCCGCCCTTGAGCATTTCGGCAAGGCCGGTTTTGAGGCGAAGGCTGGTGTTGTGTCCATTATTCTGCGACATGGGTCTACCCTCTTCTGAATCGTGAAGGATCGCGATGAAATCGCCGGCGCGCCGGAGCGCGGCCAAGCAGGACGCGCTGGAACCTCCGCGCTTCCCGCCCCTGTGCTCATTTTACAGCCGGTTGGCAATTCGCGGTACCCCTATCAAAAACACGTAGCGACAGGCGCCCCGGATGTCCTGGCGAGCGCAGCTCGCCTTGGTTTTCGTTCTTGCATTCTTGCGCGTAAGCGGGGCTTCGCCCCGCGGACAGCCGAGGGCGGGCGGCTGTCCCTACGTGGGCATTAGCGGTCGACAAACCTTGCGAACATTTTGTGCGGATCGATGGCGATGAACAAGCCCTGGCTGCGTGCCAGCACTTCGTCTTTTTCGTTCAGGATTTCAGCCATGTTAGTGTGCTTCCGGCCCTTGACCTTCACCTCGCGCGATTCCACCCGCAGTGGCTGCCTCAGAGGCACGGGCTTCAGGTAGTTCACGGTAATTTCGGAAGTGACAGCCACTACGTCACGCAGCATGTTCACTTTGCCCATGGCTTCATCGAGGATGGTGGCGATGATGCCGCCGTGGCTGTGTCCGGGAGGTCCGGTGTAGCGCTTGCCTAGCCGGAATCGGCAGACGAAACAGCCACGCTGCCCGTCGTAGGTAAAGCGTAGCCGCATGCCGTAGGGGTTATTCTTGCCGCAGGCGAAGCAGTAGTTCTTCTGCAGTTGTACGTAGCGGGTGTTGTGTCCAGCTTCGGATTTCTTGCCAGCCATCGCACGATTCTATCGCGAGCGACGCCGCGGGATTGGTATTCGGCGCAACCAAGGACATGGTCAGCGATAGATGACCATGTATGCGATAATCTGTCCATGAAGACAATTGCCGCGGGGGAATTTAAAGCGCGATGTCTCACCCTCATGGAAGACGTGCGTTCTACGCGTGAGCCGCTGGTCATCACCAAGCGCGGGAAGCCGGTTGCGAAACTGGTGCCCGCGGACGAGGACAAGGACGATTTTATTGGGAGGCTGGAGGGAGTGTTCCGCGTCGTCGGCGATATCGAGTCCCCCATCGATGGATGGGAGTCCTCGTGATCCTGCTCGACTCCCACGTGCTGATATGGGCGGTTGCCGACTCGAAGCGGCTTTCGAAGGCCGCGGCCTCGGCAATTCGTCGCGCGCGCCGTGGCGATGGTCTGGCAGTGTCCGCGATAACTGCTTACGAGGTAGCTTGGCAGATTGCGTCGGGAAGGATCCAAGGATACGGTACGGTCGAAACCTCGGTACTTCGATTTCTCGAGGGAGTGACGATGTGGCCAATCACACCAGAAATTGCCGCGCTGGCCACGCAGTTTCCCGATGACTATCCCCGCGATTCCGCCGACCGCCTCATTGGCGCCACCGCCCGTGCCGAAGGCCTGACCTTGATCACGCGGGACGAGAGGATCCGGCGCAGCCCACTCCTTAAAACTGTGTGGTGACCCAATCTCCTAGTCGTAGTATTCCAGCCCCAGATGCGTAATCAACTCTTCGCCCTTCAGGTGCCGCAGCGTGTTCTTCAGCTTGATCAACTGGATGAACAGGTCATGCTCTGGATACAGCCCCGGCGCGGTCATGGGCGACTTGAAGTAGAAGCTGAGCCATTCCTGAATCCCCAGGCGGCGTAGCTCGGGGGTGCGCTGCGCGAGGTCCATGAAGAGCACCAGGTCGAGCACGATGGGCGCGGCCAGGATCGAGTCGCGGCACAGGAAGTCGACCTTGATCTGCATCGGATAGCCTAGCCATCCGAAGATATCGATGTTGTCCCAACCTTCTTTGTTGTCGCCGCGGGGCGGGTAATAGTTGATGCGAACTTTGTGGAAGATATTGCCGTAGAGCTCGGGATACAAAGCGGGCTGCAGGATGTGCTCCAGCGCTCCGAGCTTCGATTCTTCCTTGGTCTTGAACGAGCCGGGATCGTCGAGCACTTCGCCGTCGCGATTGCCCAGAATGTTGGTCGAATACCATCCGCTCAGGCCGAGCAGGCGCGCTTTGAAAGCGGGAGCCAGCACGGTCTTCAGCAAAGTCTGGCCCGTCTTGAAATCCTTGCCGCAGATCGGCAGTTCGCGCTCATGCGCGAGTTCGTGCATCGCCGGTATGTCCACGGTCAGGTTCGGAGCGCCGTTGGCGAAGGGTACGCCCTCCATCAGCGACGCGTAGGCGTAGATCATCGAGGGCGCGATGTTTTCGTCGTTCTCTTTCATCGCCTTTTCGAGCGCCTTCACGCTTTGGTGCGCGGCGGTGGGCTTGATGAAGCTCTCGGTCGAAGCGCACCAGATGGTGATCAAGCGGCTGGCTTTGCTCGACTTCCTGAAGTCGCGGATATCCTGTCGTAGCTGCTCGGCCAGGTCCAGCTTGTTCTTCCCCTTCTTTACGTTTGGCCCGTCGATCTTCTTGACGTAGTTGTGATCGAACACGGCCTTCATCGGCGTGATGGCGCTTAGTCGCCCCTTCACTTTGTCGAGCAGGTCGCGCTCCAGCACGCCGGCGTTGCGGGCGGCCGCGTACATGTTGTCCTCGAAAATATCCCAGCCCGTGAACACCAGATCATTGAGACCGGCGAGAGGAACGAAGTCCTTGATCTTCGGCGAGCGGCCATCGGTGCGCTTGCCCAGA
This sequence comes from Acidobacteriaceae bacterium, assembly GCA_003132325.1. Classification (GTDB taxonomy): domain Bacteria; phylum Acidobacteriota; class Terriglobia; order Terriglobales; family Acidobacteriaceae; genus Acidiflorens. The sequence goes on along the minus strand of PKXK01000227.1, from coordinate 3,839 downwards.
CGGATGGTTCCCATCTGCGTGAGCGAGCCGATGGGGTGCGAAATTCCCTTGCGCACGGCTTCGACGCCCGCCACAAACGTCGTCGCCACCGCGCCCATGCCCGGAATCATCACGCCCAGCTTGCCCTTGGCGGGCGCGATCGCGCCGTCGTGCCCGGCACCGCCCGGCGCGCTGCTTGAGGATGTCACCGCGTCGGACGTCACCTCGACGGACTTCACCTCGACGCGCGCCGCCTTCTTCACTGCCTTCACCTTCGCCATATTTTGGCTGCTTCCTTGTAGAAACCGTGGGATATATGCAAACCAAGTATGTTCTCGCTCGGCTGAGTTTTTTGCAAACGCGCGCGCTTGAATCCGCTGGAAAACCACTTCAATGGCATCAACCCCGCATTGGGCGGTGTTCCTTCGCAGGTATTCGAGACCGGCTTTACTTTCCGTCCAGTTCCACATTCTTTATCGGCAGGTCCCAATGTGCGTCGAGGATTTCAAAGCGCCGCTGCTCTTCCTTCGCATAGGTGGCCTGGTCGGGCCAGAGCTGCTTTTTCAGCGCGTCTTCGTCGAAGGGCTCATTCGCGGCCGCCGAGTTCTTAAACACGATGGTCACGCGATAGTCCCAGCGCCCGTCTTCGGTGGTGTGGTAGCGCGGCTGGTCCATCCAGACCTTGAGCAAGCGGCCCATCTCCACCTGCTTCTTCAGCAGCGGGTAGTGGTTCTTCTTGAACAACTGCAGAAACTCGTCGGCGTGTCCCCACTTGGCCTTGTAATAGTATTCGATCACGAAGGGCTTGCCGGTTTCTGGTGCGGGCTGGGCAGGGAGAGAGACTGGCAGCAGAGTCAGCAACAACAGCAGGAATCTTGATTTCATGGATGGTCTCCGTGGGGAATGATTGTCGGGGAATGATTGTCGCATAGGAGAAGAAAGGTTCCAAAGAGAGTGGAGCGACGGGCGCTCCATCAACGCGCTCCAGTGCTAAAATTGTGTGTGGCCGCCAATTCCCTCCGCCTCATCGCCATCGATATTGACGGTACCCTGCTCAACCCGGAATTTCAGATTTCCGGGACCGATCTCGCCACCCTCCGGAGCGTGCACGCCCAAGGCATCGAGGTCATCCTGGTCACCGGACGCCGCCACACTTTCGCCCTGCCCATCGCGCAACAACTGGGATTCGATCTCTGGCTGATCAGTTCGAATGGCGCCGTCACCCGGTCGCTTGCCGGAGAAACCTTCCACCGCGACCTGCTGCCTGAGGAGACCTGCCGCGAACTCCTGCGCTTGATGCAAGAATTTCGAGGGCAGACGGTCCTAACCTTTGACAGCGATAGCGAGGGCACCATCGTAATCGAGCGGCTTGATGAACTGGAAACCAGCATCCAGCGCTGGCTGGAGAAGAACCGGCAGTATATGCAGTTCGTGGTTCCGCTCGAGAATGCGCTTACCACCGACCCCGTGCAGGCCATGTTCTGCGGACCGGTGGCGCGCATGCAGCGGGTCTTGCAAGTCCTCGCGAGCTGCGGCCTGCCCATCACCGTGTTGCGCACCGAGTACCCGGGCCGCGATCTTTCGATTGTCGATGTGCTCAACGCCGGCTGTTCCAAGGGACACGCGCTGGAACGCTGGGCCCATCATCGGCGCATTACCCGCGACCAGGTCATGGCCGTTGGTGATAACTATAATGATATTGAAATGCTTGCCTTTGCCGGCCACCCCTTTATCATGGGAAATGCATCGGAAGAGTTGCGGAGCCGCGGCTGGAAGCTTACCCGCTCGAACGCCGGGAGCGGTGTAACTGCCGCCATCGAGCACGTGCTGTACGGAAAAGCGCTCGAACCCCTGGGCGCCGACAAGGCTGGCGGACCGGTAATTCGCGGATCAACCATCGTGAGTAGCTTGTGATGATTCGAAGAAGACGATCAACAACGGGCCGGACCGCGAAACTTGCGGCCCAAGCCGCCAGAACCATCGCGCTGCTCTGTGCCGCAGTCGTCGCGCTGCTCGCTTGTCCCGCAACCGCCGCCGACTTGGCGATCCTCAGCAACGGCTTTAGCATTCGGCACGAGCATCGCCTCGTAATGGGAGCAACGACTCGCCTCTTTTTCGGCGCCGACGATTCCAGCTTCACCGACGTGCCAACGGCCGAGATCACGGGCTACGAAAGAGATCCTTCCCCAACTTTGTCTTTGCCGCCGCAAGCACACGCTGGACAGCCGAGGGCGGCTGTCTCTACGGCCATCCCGGCCCACTCTGTGCCTGCACTATCCGCGCCCGCTCTGCATCAAGTCGTTGACTCCGCCAGCGCCGCCTATCATCTCGATCCTGACCTGGTGAACAGCGTGATTCACGCCGAAAGCGGATTCAACTCGCATGCCGTTTCTCCCAAGGGCGCCCGCGGACTGATGCAGTTGATGCCGGGCACTGCCAACCAACTGGGCGTGAACGACGCCTTTGATCCGCAATCGAATGTCACGGGCGGAAGCCGCTATCTGCGCGAACTTCTGGAGCGCTACAATTTCGATTTGGTCAAGGCGCTGGCCGCTTACAATGCCGGCCCCGAGCGCGTCGAGCGGTATCGAGGAGTGCCGCCGTTTCACGAAACCCAAGCCTACGTGGCTCGCATCGTGCACGAGTACAACCAGAAGAAGATCGCCCAGGAAAAAGAGGCGAAACAAAAAAAGAAATTGAAGCATTGAGTCATTGAGTCATTGAAGTATTGAGCGACTGATTCAATGACTCAATGCTTCTTACGTTGACCCTTCGTGGTTCCTCATTTACCTTCAAGTGGGGCTGNNTTCGCACCGCATGAACAAGAAGAAATACGCAGTGTACACGGTTGTTTTTCTGGTACTGGCGGTGCTTGTTTACCTCCAATTCCGGACGTATAAGAACTTCGACTGGACCCGGCTGTTTCAGTTCGGCCTGAGTTGGCGCCATATCCTGCAAGGGGTGGCGTACATCTACCTGGCCTATTTCTTGCGGGCGGTGCGATGGAAAATCTTTCTTCGACCCGTGCGCAAGGATGCGTCCATCCTTGGGTTGATCCCGGCTACCATGATCGGATTCGCCGGACTCGCCTTGCTCGGTCGCGCGGGCGAACTGATTCGCCCCTACCTGATCGCACGCCGCCAGAACCTGCCTTTCGCCTCGCAAGTGGCGGTCTGGGCGGTGGAGCGAATCTTTGACATTGGCGGTTTCACGGTTCTCATGGTGTCTGCCATTTTTCTGCCCTCCAAGCTCCGCGCGTTTACCGAGGCCGCAACCACTCCGCCGGAAGTCAGGCACTGGGTTCATCTTGTAGGATTCGCACTGATCGCGCTCGTACTCGGATTGCTTTCGGGAGCGGTGCTGTTTTCCTACCGCGGAAATCGAATTGCCCAGTGGGTCGAAGACCGTTTTTCCCATCTTGCCGAGAACCTGGGCCATCGCATCGCCCAAAAGATTCGCGAGTTTACCGTCGGACTCAATACGATTCACGGTCCATTCGCATTCCTCCAATTGTCGGCTGTGTCGGTCTTGATGTGGTGGGTGATCGCGCTGGCCTATAAAGAAGTGACGCATGCCTACGGCGCACCCATGAGTGCCATGAGCGTGACCAAGGTTCTCCTTCTTATGGGAGCCAGCATGATCGGGTCCATGGTGCAGTTGCCGGGGGTGGGCGGCGGCTCGCAACTGGCGACCATCAGCGCGCTCGACCACGTCTTTCATATTGTTCCCAAGGAACTGGCGGTCAGTTGCGGCATCATGTTGTGGCTGGTGACGTTTGTCGCCGTCGTTCCGGTCGGATTCTTGTTCTCTCATCACGAACACCTGTCGTTGCGCAAGCTTTCGGAAGAGACCGAGCAGGC
>PKXK01000002.1 GCA_003132325.1 Acidobacteriaceae bacterium | reverse complement strand
AAATTCGGGGTCCACTCCAGTTCGTTCTCCTGTCTATCCTCTTCGCAGACCTGGCCCCAGTCACCAGAAACGTGTCGTTGTAGGTATGTCTCTGGCCCCTCGCCAGCCTCCCGGAACGCTTCGAGCGCCCCAGGAGTTGCCACAATTTGCCCCGGCTGGAACTTCACTTTGCGGCCAACATCTCTTGGAACTTCAGCGCGGCCACTTCCGCCGTTGCCAAAGAAACCGACTTGGCTCGCTGTGCCCAGGTCCATCCGTAGGCTTTCGGAGTGCCGTAGGCTGCCACGATCTGGTCCTTGTTAGGGCGACCGGCCAGCTTGTGCAGACGCAACCCTTCCGCCCGCGCCGCGCCGCGCTGTTCGGGAGTTAGGAGTTTCGGTGCAGCCTTCGCCACCTTCGCAGCTTCCGGCTTGTCGTTAGCAGCCGCTATCTTCACGTCCTTGGCGGGGGCAACGGCAGCCTTCGTACCACCAGTCTTGCGGTCACGGCTCAGGAACCTAACAGCAGACTTGCGTGTGATGCCACGGGACCTCATCACTTCGTTGACTTTGGAAACACCAAATTGGTTTTTCATCGCTTCTCTCCTTGTCTCATTTTGAGACTGAGGCAACCATACCTCGACTCAGGGAGAATAAAAAGCGAAAAGTTTTGGGATTGGACGCCGAAGTACCGCGTGGTGGGTTACTTCACGCCATTCCACACAGAGTCCACTTTGATGCGGAGAGCCTTGCTCTTCAGATTTCCAAGATAGCGCATCGTGCTACTGAGGTCGCGATGACCAAGAATCTCCTGTAGTGTGGCAACGTCCATCCCAGCCTGGAGGCACTTGGTCGCGAATGTGGCGCGGAATTTGTGAAGAAACCAGTGTTCACATTCTTTCTGTTTGGTGCAGGTTGGACAGATACCGCAGTTGAGACCAGCGCGTTTTGCGATACGCTTGCAGGCAACGAGGAGACTGTTTCCAAGTGGTCCACCGTTCTTGGTGGGAAACACCAGCCGTCCGGTCGCGTGCCTCTTAGACTCCCGGAGACGCTCCACGAGGTCCATCGGAAGCGGCACGTGACGTTCCTCTTTGGTCTTCACGGTGAAATCGAACTCGGGCTTGGCGCAAACATGGAGGGTGCCCGCCTTGAAATCCAAATCGTCCCAGTAGAGGAACTCAATCTCCTCACGGCGGCATCCCGACTTGAGAAACGTTTCGAAGATTAGATGCTGACGCGGATCGCACTCGGCAAAGAACTTCTCCAGTTGCTCGTCACTGTAATATTCCACATCGTTGGTCGCCTTCCGGATGATGATCTTCTCGGCATCCTTCTGCTTGATGGGACCGTCCCCGGCTTTCAACTTGAGCGTTTGGCAGATGAAATGGTTCACGCGCATCGTCTTGTTAACGGCGGTGCGGGCCTCCCGGCCCGTCTTGACGACCCAGTTGCGGTACGTCAGCATATCGTCCCGCGTGATTTCGTCCACGAACGCATGGTGGGCGTTCTTCCGATTCCACTCTTGCCACTCCCGGAGGTCGTGCTCCGCCAGCGCGTAGGTACCGGGTCGCCCGTTCAGCTTGGTGGTGCGGAGGTAGGCGTCAGCGGCCACGTCTATCGGCACCCGCTTGGCGTCTACCGACTCGTGCCCGTTGCCGTCCTGTAGCTGTAGCTGTTTGGCCTTGCCAGCGCGGATGGCGTCGGCCAGGTAGGGGAAGTGACCCTTGCTGAATTGTTTCTTGCTGCCGTCGTACCAGCTAATCTTGAAGCTGCCCGGTACCGTCTTGACGGAGCGGGTGTCCAGGTTAATGTCTACCGGCACGAAGGTCCAGGTGCCGTCCCGCTGCTTCTTGTGGTTGTAGATTTTCACCGCCCGGTTCGCCATGGAATTTTCCCCCTGGCGGGAATAGTAAAACGTTCTAGTAAAAAGTAAAGGGTACGTCGGTAACCGGGTGGCGGAAAGGCCAGTAAACAGTGGGAAAATAAATTTCTGGCGAGAGGTTGGTTGCGGGGGGTGGATTTGAACCACCGACCTTTGGGTTATGAGTACCCCAGTTAACAGAATCTAATGGACTTACGCGGCGCAAAGAGTAACGTAATGTCCTTGTTTGGCACCTATCGGAATCGTAATTGCCCTCTCGTTGCCCTTGTGTGCGCATGGCCAACGGTTGAGGCGCGCAGAGAACAGCAGAGCGAACAATCCCGCGAGCCAGATGGGGGCGGTGAGGGGGTTCACGAGCAGCGTCTGCTGGAAGAAGAAAGGAAACGGTCCCAGCACCACGTCACGGCCTTCGGCGCGTATGGCCCCCATCAGTTGAACAAACGGCCAGTCGTACTTGATGTTCCAGAGCACGTTGGGAAAGAAGATGAGGAAGGCGGCGAGTCCGCCGAGCCAGATCCACTTGTCGAGGAAGACGCGGCGTTGCTCGGTCAGCAGCAGGCCGACGACGATGCCGAGGCCGAAGACGGCAATTGAGTATTTCTCTTCCAAACCAAGACCCGCAACCACGCCGAACCAGAGCCAGTAGCCATCAGGGCATCGGACCGAACTGGCCTTGCCCCTTGAATCCG
>PKXK01000189.1:11314-56017 GCA_003132325.1 Acidobacteriaceae bacterium | reverse complement strand
GAATAGCGAACGACCAACGACTGCCTATCCAAACTGCTCCAAGAACCGCACATCGCCCTGAAAGAAAAGCTGAATATCATCCACGCCGTACTTCAGAATCGCAATCCGCTCCACGCCCATGCCGAAGGCGAATCCCGAAACCTTCGTCGCATCGTAGTCCACGAATCCGTACACATTCGGATCGACCATGCCGCAGCCCAGCAGCTCAATCCATCCGCTGGCCTTGCAGTTGCGGCACGGACCGCCATCGCGCGTACCCTTGCCGTCGCAGAAAATGCAACTGATCTGCACGTCGGCGCTCGGCTCGGTAAATGGGAAGAATGACGGGTAGAAGCGCGTCTTCACGCTCGATCCGAACAGCGCTTTCATGGCATGGTCGAGCGTCCCCTTCAAATCGCAGAACGTGATGTTGGTGTCGACCGCCAGTCCTTCCACCTGATGAAAGATGGGAGAGTGCGTAGCGTCGGTCGCGTCGTTGCGGTGAACTTTCCCCGGACATACCACCCGCACCGGCGGCTTCATCTTCTGCATGGTCCGGATCTGCACCGGCGAAGTGTGCGTGCGCAAAAGCAGGCGGTCGCGCAGTTCTTTCGACTCCTGGCCGGCAATAAACAGCGTATCCTGCGTGTCGCGCGCCGGATGGTTGGGCGGAAAATTCAGCGCCTCGAAGTTGTAATAATCGGTTTCAATCTCCGGCCCTTCCTCAACCGAGTAACCCAGATTGCGGAATACGCCGATGATCTCGTTCATCGTCTTGATGACGGGATGTTCCGCACCGATGGGACGACGAATACCAGGCAGAGTGACGTCAAGACGCTCGGCGGCGAGTTTGCCCGAGGAAGCTCCGCTCTGAATGCGGGCTAGCGTCGCGTCCACTGCTTGCTCGACTTTGGTCTTGAGTTCGTTGACGCGCTGCCCGACGTCGCGCTTTGCATCTTTCGGCGCCGCCTTCAACCACAGCTCATTGAGCTGAGTGAGGATGCCGTTCTTGCGCGCCATCCAGCGATCGCGAAAGGCCTTCCAGTCATTCTCGGAACCGGCCGCTGCCGACTCTTGCTCCAGCGCAGACAAAAGTTCGCGCACGGCGCTATCAAGCGCCGCCACCGAGAAGTCGGACAATTTTGGAACGGTGTATGGCATCGTTCGAGCAATTAAGACTGAGAGCAAACGACTGAAAGCTGAGGGCTGACGGCTGACAGCTACGCCGCCGCCGCGTTCGCCTTCTTCGCCTGCTCCGCCAGACTGCCAAATCCCGCCGGATCCTTCACCGCCAAATCCGCCAGGATCTTGCGATCCAGTTCCACGCCGGCCTTCTTCAGTCCGCTGATGAACTGGTTGTAGTTCAGTCCGTTCAGGCGGGCGGCGGCGCCGATGCGCACGATCCAGATCGACCGGTACTGGCGCTTCTTCTGTTTGCGGCCGGAGTAGGCAAACTTCAGGGCGCGATCGACGGCTTCTTTCGCCGAGCGGTAAAGTTTGGACTTAGTTAGGAAATATCCACTGGCGCGTTCAAGAATCTTTTTGCGCTTGGCGCGGCGTTTGGTTCCGCGTTTTACACGAGGCATGGTGCTCTCCTTTTTTGGTTCGACTGGCGGCTGGAGGTAAGGAGGCTTCTACCCAACGGGATTTCCGAAGCCCGGCCTCTTCACGCGCCGCTGCGGGGCATGCGCTCCGCAGACTTGGTTAAGGACGGGCGAGAACGCCCGTCGCTCCATTCCCGTTTAGTAAGGGATCATGCGCCTGACTTTTTTGAAATCCGCGTCACTGACCAGCACGGAATTCCCCAGCTTTTTCTTGCGCTTCTTGGCCTTCGAGGTCAGGATATGGCGCAGAAATGCCTTGTGCCGCTTGATCTTTCCCGTCCCGGTTTTCTTGAAGCGCTTGGCAGCGCCTTTGTGTGTTTTTAGTTTAGGCATAGATAGCTCTCAGCTCTCAGTTGTCAGCTCTCAGTTAAAGCTTTCAGCGTTATGCAGCACAATATCCCATCCGCTCGTAGCGATCGCACCAGAAGATTGTACTGATGGCTGATAGCTGACGGCTGATAGCTGTTACGCTGTCTGCGCTCCGCCTTGCGACGCGGGAGGAGGTGCGGGTTTCGGACGAGCCGGCGGCTTTTCTTTCGCCCCGCCTTCTTTCTTACTCGGCGCCAGAATCAGGTGCAGCGTGTTGCCTTCCTGCCGCGGACGAAACTCCACCAAACCTCGCTGGTCGACGTCCTTGATCAGGCGTTCCAGAATCTGCCGGCCCAAGCTTTGCCGAGTCATTTCGCGTCCCCGGAAGAAGATGGTCGCTTTCACCTTGTCTCCTTCGTCGAGGAATCGCAGCACGTGATTCTTCTTGGTTTCGTAGTCGTGATCGTCCACGTTGATACGAAACTTCACTTCCTTGACCGTAATGGTCTTCTGCTTTTTCTTGGCTTCGCGCTCGCGCTTTTCGTTCTGGTACAGAAATTTCCCGTAGTCCATGATGCGGCAAACCGGAGGTTGCGCGGTCGGGGAAATCTCCACCAGATCCAGGTTTCTTTCGCGGGCCATCTTGAGCGCCTCGAAAGGAGGCATCACGCCAATCTGTTCCCCTTCGTCCCCGATCACGCGAATCTCGCGCGCCCGGATGCGCTCGTTCATGCGGATAAAACGCTTGTCGATACCGTCCTCCGTCTGCTGATCTGGCAGGAAAGATGCTTAAAAAGTATAGCACGCGGTCGCTGCGAGCCGACCCCACGCCCTTCGGCTCCCGCGGAAGCCGCGGAAATCGCACCATGGCCGGCTGTCACGCCACCGCCACTTTCGCAGTGCGCAACCGCCGGTACAGCCGCATATAGTCGTCCACCATCCGCCGCGCCGTGAAGCGCTCGCGCGCCCGATTATAAGCGCGCGTCCCGTAGCGGCGGACGAGTTCGCCGTCGCCATCGAGTTGGCTGAGCACTTCGCTGAGGCTCTCGGCGTCGTTGCGTTCGAAGTACAACGCCGCGTCGCCCCACATCTCGCGATACACTTCGGTGTCGTTCGCGACCAGCGCGCAGCGCGAGAACGCAGCCTCGATCGACGCCAGTCCCGTCGGCTCGTAGCGCGAGGTCGCCGCAAAAATCGTCGACTTGCTGTAGAGCGAGCGCAGCTGCGATTCCGTCTGCGCTCCCTTCACCGAAATCTCGTGTTCGCCGGTGGAAACGCGCACGTCGGCCCGGATCGGCAGCGGCGGCGCCGGAATCGGGTTGTCCGCCCCCACGATGCACACCGGCACGCCGTGCCTGTGCTGGGTCAGCAAGGCCACCTGCTTTCCCGTATCCCACAAGCGCCCGATCGCCAGCACCGACTCTTCCTTGGTAACAAACGGATTGAAATAGATCGGATTGCGTCCGGCCGGAATCACGTGTCCCGCGAAATCGTCGCGGTAGGCGAGGCGCAGCATTTCTTCCATCCAGCGCGAAGTGGTGACCACGGCGTCCGCCCGTTTCAGGCCCGTCTCAATCGTCTCGCGATACCACTTCAGCCATGCCGACGCGGCTGGTTCGTGCCCGTGGATGCTCAGCCACCACGTAATCAAGTCGCCGTGCGCCACCACCAGTCGCGGCGTCGCTACCGGCAGTGCTCCAAAACTCAACTGATTCAAGTGCAGAAAATCGGGACGCGTGTCGCGCACAATCGCGCACAGATAATCCTCGGCCGCCTGAAAGTCCTGCTCACCTTCCTGCATCCAGTCGAGACGAAACGCGGTGGGATGATATTCCAGCCCGTGCAACCCATCCATCCACGCTGTCTGATGAGGAAGCGGAATCTCGCCGAAGCTGACCAGCGTGACCTGCGCCCCATGGGTCACCAGACCCGAAACCAGTTCGCGCGAGTACGTCCAAACTCCGCTGAACGTGTCAGCCGTGACCAGTACGCGCACAGACCCCCCGGGATTCGAGGGCTGGGAACTACCCTCGGCCTGCTTGGCTCAAGTTTAGGGTCGAGGGGCGTGCCAAGGGAAGAGTTTTCTTAGGCTTCTAGTTCGTGTGGGGACGGGCGCCCTCGCCCGTCCAGCCGGGCGAAGCCCGGCTACTGCCTGCGGTGCAGCAACTCAGTATGTATGATTGAAAAGAAAGACGATGGTAAAGAAAGAAGGCCGGGCAGACGGCCTCCAAAGGCGGCTCTGAAGCGCGCGGCGCGTCATGTCGAGTCGGCCCACTGTGTCATCGCGCGCTGATCCGGGCGATGGTTCTGCATAACCAGCTTCGGCTGCACCAGGATCCGCATGGTCCACAGCAGATCGTCGAGCACGGTTCCAAACCCGAAGTGCGCGTCCACAAACGCCAGTTCCGTAGTCGGCAAGCTCGAGCGGCCAGAGATTAGGACTACGGGAACATCCGGCACCAGATACTTGATTTCCTGAGCCAGCTTCGAGCCCGACATCACGGGCATTTCGTAGTCAAGAAGCGCCAGGTCAAAATAGGTTCTCTTGCAGAGCGCGAGCGCCTCGATGGGGTCGTTCTTTGTGATTACTCGGAACCCGCATTCCTCAAGAACACTGGTGAGCAATCGGCTGGATTTGGGATTGTCATCCACGTAAAACACCGTCGTCCTGTTCTCCATCACAAACCTCCGTTCCTTTCCCCAAGAACGCACCCCACCGGCCGCCCTTGCGAATACTTTGGGCAAAGATTTGTAAAGGGTGGAGATTGATTTTCGGAAAACGTAGTTCGAAGAGTTTCGGAAAGCGGGAAATTGTTTCACCTGGCCGGATGCGAATTTATCCACGAGAAGAACAAGCTGCGGACGATCACCGCCGCCGAAGCATCGCGCGAGGGTTACTCCCCCTGTGTGCGCTGCCTGAAGAAGTACCTCGCCACCACCGCGAGCGCTCAGCTCCTGGAAGATTCTGCGACCACGGCTGCTCNNCGATCGACGATGGCCTTGAACTTCCGCAGCACATCTTCCGGAAGAGATGGCTTCCGATAGCTGCTCACCAGTTCGTCGACGCGGGCACGGGCCCGGGTGAAGATGTCGCTCGGCGGCTCCGAGCCGCGCGCGCTGCGGTCAGTGACCGGCGAGGGCAGATACTGCTCTTGCCGAAAGAGCGCGCGCGTTTCCTTCAGCTTCAGAAAGTTTCCGGATAGCCCGGTTTGCGCGAACATGGCGGTGGCCAGGCTCTCGCCATGCACTTCAACGCCTCGCACCAGTCGCTGCGCCGAGGCAATCGACTCGGCGTCCATGACCAGCTTCTCGACGCTGTGGCAGGCAAGCGATTCGATCATGCCCGCTCCCGAAATCATATTGATGCCCGCGAGCGCTCCCAGCATCGCCGAGCGGGCACTCTCCGCGCCGGCCTGGGCATCCACAAACTTCGAATCGGTTGCGACCAGGTAGCCGTGCGTGGACAGACCCAGATGCTTGCCGACCTCGGCGCACGCCATGTTCAGCATGGCGGTTTCCACCGCGCCCATGGGAGCGCCGCCGCTCCGCATGTCGAAGATGGCCGGAGCGCCGCCCCAGACGATGGGCGAGCCCGGTCCCGCGAGTTGGTGCAGCACAATGCCCGCCAGCGATTCGGCGGCATGTTGCGTCACCGAACCAGCCAGCGTCACCGGCGCGGTGCCACCAGCCAGCGGCATGGAGACGAGTTCCGCAGGCACACCGGCGCGGGCCAGATCGAGCAGGTTGTGCGATCCGAACTCCGACCAGTTCAGCGGCGGCGAGGGACACACATCAAAAACGGCCCGCGGTTGCTGGCGCAACTTCTCTCGTCCGCCGCTGTCGGCGGCGAGCAAGTCGATCATTCCCCCCAGGCCCGCCGCGGAGAACGATCCCGTCACCACCGGCTTGTCGGAATGCTGCAAAACTACGAACAGCCGGTAGAGATCGCCGATCGCGTTCGGCATCCCACTATCGCTACAGGCATCGCTACAAACGACAGCGGTCGACTGCGCCGCGAACTGCGGCAGCATCTCCGTGACTTGAACAATGCGAACCAAGTCGCGGGTCTCGGACGGCCGCGCTTCCAGCGTCTCGGGATCGAGCATCTGCACGCAGCAGGAGCCGGGATCGAAATGCACGTCGTCGCCGCCGTAGTGAACGGCTTTCTCTCCCTGGCGGCTGTACAGGTAGAAGTCCGGTGGGGCCGATGCCAGGCACTTGCGCACCAGGGACTCGGGAAGGCGCGCCACCCTGTCATTGCCCGCAACTCTGACTTCAACTCCCGCCGACTGCAATAGCTCGACCACTGCCGAGCCCACGCGAACTCCAGGGTTCATCAGCAGTTGGAACGCTTCGCCGAGAATGCGGCGGATGAGATCGGAACTGAGGAGTTGAACTTTGGGTCTCATGCCGGGACCGTCCCTTTGTTTGTCACTTTTCCCATCAGATTCTTTGCCAGTTCCACGGCATCGATGGCATTGCGAGAGTAGCCGTCGGCGCCGATCTCCGCCGCCCACTTCGAAGTGACGGCGGCGCCGCCAATGATCGCTTTGATCCGTGGCCGCAAACCGTCGCGGTCGAGCGCTTCGATCACGGCTTTCTGGCCGGCCATGGTCGTCGTCAGCAAAGCGGAGACACCGACGATGTCGGCATCCACTTCTTTGGCCTTGGCCACGAACTGCTCGGGAGTCACACTGGTGCCCAGATCGAAAATCTGGAATCCGCTGGCGGAAAGGATAGTCGCGACCAGATTCTTCCCAATGTCGTGAATATCGCCCTTGGCCGTACCCAGGACGACCTTGCCCAGAGCCTCACGCTGCGAGCCGTGCTTCAGCATCTCCGGTTCAAGAACGTTCATGGCAGCCTTCATCGCCTCGGCCGAGGCGAGCAGATCGGGCAGGAACATTTGTCCGCAGCCGAATTGATCGCCAGCAAACGTGATCCCAGCCGCAAATCCTTGATTCACCGCTTCGAGCGGATCGACGCCGTTGGCCAGAGCCTGCTGCGCCAATTCCGTGGCTGTATCCGGCGCGCCGTCGATGATGCTTTGGCGCATCGCTCCAAAGAGTTGATCCGGCACAGAACCTCCCACTCCGATCAGCCTTGGATTCAGGCGATCGGCGCTACGATTGTATTCCGGTGGGAAGTAGCAAAACTGTGACCCAGCGCACGCCTAAAGGTCACATCCGATTGAGTGTGCCAAAAAGGCAAGACGGAGGTGCTGGAAAAGATGGAGCCGACGATCAGACTTGAACTGATGACCNNGCCGATTACGAATCGGCTGCTCTACCAACTGAGCTACGTCGGCCCGTCTTAGTTTATCAAATCGCTCAGTGAGACTACGGCACCGCGCCTAGGGCTCACCACATCGCGCCTTGAGAGATACAGCCTTGGGCGATCGTCAAGCCGGGTGCGCGGCTTTTCAGAAGCTCAGGGAAATCTCATTCCGGTCGGCGGGAATGCGCAAATCAATTCCGCGTTCGTGATTGGCGGCAATGGTCGCGTCGAGGTCGAGCCGGTCAAGCGGGATGGTGCGCTGCTGACGGTCAATGCTAAAAGACAAATTGCTTGCCGTGAGCAAAAACCGCCGAGTTTCCAGTCGCTCTCCGTTTGCCAGAATGAATATGGTCGACGGCAGCATTTTGGCGGTTGTTGAATTTGCAGCGCCCGGTATCTCGATGACCTGCGCTTTGGGTACAGCAGGTTCCGGTGTCCGTGGAATTACAGCTGGGGACGCAGGCCCATTTGTCACTGCTTCAGTTTCGGGCTGCTCGTATCCAAACGGCTCGTCGTACGGGACAAAATATGGAGCAAATACGGCACCGGCGCTGTCGTGGTGGAAGTGAGAACGGATTGGAACGAATCTATTTGACGAGCCGCGGTGCCCGACAAAGCCTGAACGACCAGGCGATCTGGCAGCATTGCCGTGAAATGTTGCCGCCGCTCGCTGCGCGTACAAAGACCCGCCCAGAACGGAAACGACCAGCAGCGTAAATAGGGCTGCTCTCCGCATGCGGAGATTATACCCGTGTTCCGGCCGGGGAACGCAAAAGTGTTTCCCACGCTACGCGGCCTTCGCCAACGCCTTGTACTCTTCATCCGATTGCGCCGGCAGAAGCACCCAGAGCGTGTAGATGCCGAGGGCAGTTCCGATGGGGACGTTCAGCAGCGCCACGAAGCCCACCACCAGGGCAACCGTTCGCGCCCAGTCCTGCCGCTGCAGCAAACCCCAACCGGCGATGAGACCGGCCGCGGCTTTCACCAGCAGCAACCACCCGACGAAGCTGAGAATTGGCCGCAGCCAGACCGTGACCTCCGGAGGCGGGCCATTGGGAATATGGATCACGCGGCCGAAGATGACTTGCGCGACCATGATCACGACCACTCCTCCCACCGCGTGCAGCGCAGAATACGCCATCCAGAGAATGCCGACCAGCCGGACATGTTCGCGAACCCGGCTGCGCCGAAGCTCGATGAGTCCAAGCACAGTTTTGCCGCACCGTCCGCAGCGTGGCTCTCCCGATTGCAACGGCGCACCACATTGATCGCAATACATCGCTTCTCCTCCACACTGCACGTCTGTCCTGTGGGTGATACGGACGCAAGCAGTTCTCAGTTCCCGGTTCTCAGTTCTCAGTTAGATTCGTGAGCATTTCACTGAGAACTGGCCCTCCAAAACGAAAAGGCCACCCGGCAACTTGGGCGGCCTTTTCTTTCAAGGGAGAATAGTTCCAACGGAGGTTTAATCCATCAGAACTTTCTGCCGGAATCTTATGAGCCTTAAAAGCACGGTGTCAAGCAAAATTTTCGACTTAAATAGTCTTATTTTCAACAACTTACGAGATACGTCCACAAGTCGGCAAACCGGCTCAAAATGGGACAAAAAACCGCCTTTCGCCGTTAACAACCTTCGATTGAGTAACTTAGCGCTCCCGGGGAGCCTGTCCGGGATGGTCTTCCAAGTGCAATGAGATGAATTCCATCGCTTCCCGGCGATCAAACACGGAGTCGGGAAAAAACCGCTTCACCACCACTCGCACGCCCCCAAATGCGATTCCCGCCACCAGCGACACGCCGACCACGATTCCGCAAAGAACAATTGCGTTGAACAGAAAGTTGGCCATGTTGTCTTTTTTGCTGGCGTAGGTATTTTCGTTCCAGGTGACATCGGCTTCGTAACTGATCGACGACATCAGGGATCGCGCTTCGCTTTTGGAAAGCGGGCCGGCCGCGATCACGATGATCGGACCCGTTCGTGCGTCGAAGAATGGGCCCACATCGACCATCGACGCAACCCCCGGCTGCGGCTGCGCGACCTGGTGCGAGGCGTCAATCTGGCGCTGCCGTTCCGCGGCAATCTGCGGCGTCGGATATTCGATGAGCATCAGCGTGGCATCGCCCGCAGTCACCGTGTACCGGCCGATCACGACCTCTGCCCCAGCTTTGAAGTCCACCAGCGAACCCGGCAGCGGCGATCCGACACGATCGAGCGCGACCGGACCCAGAATGTACCTCGTGGTGTTCGTCTGAAGAGCCTTCTTCGGAAGATAAGCGGGCAGCGAAGGCGGACTGCCTTTGTTCCCTTCCCCTTGCGGCAGCAGCCCAGCCAGTTCCCGCAGTTGCGACGCCGACATCACGCTCATCTTGTCAAACACCGCATCCACCAGCACGTTTCCCTGATAGAACAGCACGCGGTTATTCAGAAACGCCGCCCGTCCGCCAATGGTTTCCTCTCCCATCTCGGCCGAGCAGTAAAAGGTGAAAGCACCGTAAGCGCCGCTGGCGTCGGCAAACACCGCAGCCTTGATCGCCAGATTCCGGCCATCGTCGCGAGTGTACGCAGCCTTCTCCAAACGCTGGAAGCCATACTCTTTCAACACGGGAGCATTCACGGCATCGGCGATGGCGGGATCGTCGCTCCTGGCGACTGCGCCTTTCACCTGCCAGCCGGCAAACTCGGTGGGAAGGACCGGGGTCGCAGAGCCTGGGGCTGGAAAAATTGGGGTTGAAGGAACAACGGCCGGCGCAGGCGGCTCAGCCGCAAAGGCCGCATGGCAAAGAAGAAATATGAAGACGACGGAGAGTAATCGCAAGAATTTCATTCGAAAAAAAGCGCACCCCTACTACCAGTTTAGACTACCGGCAGCCTGAGAAAGTTTCCATCCGGCCGGGCAGCCGGTGGAGACTGTTGAGGTTTGGCCTACCCTTTGGTTGCAAGGGCGGGAGATTCATCGCATCGCCCCTTGCGCCTTTGACCTCGAGTTTCCCCATCCCGCTCGTCTCCATCGCGGTTACGGCACAGGCTATCTCGGGCAAGCCCCGTCTCTACACAAATGCGAGCCGCGGGGGGACCTACCCGATTTTTATCGCCGTATCGGGCGACTGGAAAGCGATCTTGTGACTGCCGTCGCAGAAGGGCCGGTTGGCGGAAGCGCCGCAGCGGCATAGGGAAAACACCATCTTGCCGGTCAGGTCGTAGGGGTTGCCGTCGGCGTCCACCATTTGGATAACGCCGTTGGGATCGTCTATGCGAAAAGGACCGTTCTTGCTTACCGTAATCGTGACTTGCGCCATGGAACCTCCTGAACCAGTTCTCAGTGGCCAGTTCTCAGTTCTCAGTAAATTTACACCAACGGTCGCGCTTGGTGTTTGCCGACACTGAGATTTGGGAACTGAGAACCGAGAACTGAGAACTGAGAACTGAGAACTGAGAACTGGCAACTGACTACCGCCAGCGGTCCACGGCTTCCCACCAGAGCATCTTCGACCACTCGTCAAAGGTGACTTTGGCCCATTCGCGGTGGGCCCACCAGGCTTCTCCGAATTGCTGCGGATTGCGCGCGGCGGCGGCGTTGAACTGGTATTGCGGCAGGCGATGGCGAAAGATCAGCAAGGCGCGGCGCGTGTGATAGTCGGAGGTGACGATCAGCACTCGATGAGCGCCCAGCGGCTGCAGGCATCGGTCAACATCGTCCGCCTCGGCGCTGGTCGAAAATCCGACGGCCGGGCATACGGAGACGCGGTTTGCTTCCGGGAGGCGGTTCACGTATTTCTGCGCAATGTCGGTCAGGCGCTGATCGTAAATCAGATCTCGCGTCTCGGCGTCGAGAAACACGCGCGGCGCGAACCCCAGGCGCAACAGTTCCAGAGCGCGAGCCGGGCGGACGTTGGTTTCTCCAGCCAGCACCACCATGGCGTCGGACTTTGTGGGTTCGTCGACTACGAGAAAGCGCGCCGCCTGGCTGGCGAGCGCGACGAAAATCGCTGCCAGGAGCAACAGCATGAATAGTCGTGAGAATCGCATCTGCAAGGCATGTTACTAGAGTTGGCTTCGTAAATGCGTAATCTCGAATGCTAGAATCGTTTTCGGACATTTCTGGAGAATTCCTAACTATGAATACTCAACTCACCGCTTCTTCCCTCTTTACGGACTTGAAAAGCCGCATTGATGCACGGCAGGCTCGGGTCGGAATCATCGGACTTGGCTACGTCGGATTGCCGCTCGCGCTGCTCTACAGCGAGCAGAAATTTGCCGTGACCGGTTTTGACATCGATCGGCGCAAAATCGATACCCTGGCGAGCGGCGGCACTTACATTTTCCGCATCACGCCCAAGGAAATCGCGGCGGCCAAGGCGAACGGCTTCCAGGCCACGGCCGACTATTCGCAGATCACCGCCATGGATGCGATTATCATCTGCGTCCCCACGCCGCTCAACGAGTATCACGAGCCCGATCTCAGCTACATCACCAACACGGCCCACGCGGTTGCGCCCTATTTACGCGCCGGTCAGATTGTGATCCTGGAGAGCACAACCTACCCTGGCACCACCGAAGAAGTCCTGATTCCGATTCTCGAACAGGAAAACAAGGCGGGGCTGAAAGCTTCGCGTCTGGGCGCAGCCGGTGCCACCGAGATATGGGTGGCGTTCTCGCCCGAGCGCGAGGATCCGGGCAACACGCAGGTGGCTCGCCACGATATTCCGAAAGTGATTGGCGGACTCGATCCGCAGGCCAGCGAGATCGCGGCCGCGCTCTATGGGTCGATTTTCCGCCGTACCGTTCCCGTTTCGTCGCCCGCTGCCGCGGAGATGACCAAGCTGCTCGAGAACATCTACCGCTGCGTCAACATCGCGCTGGTTAACGAGCTCAAGATGCTCTGCCTGCGCATGGACCTTAACATCTGGGAGATCATCGACGCCGCCGCCACCAAACCTTTCGGCTTTCATGCGTTTTATCCCGGACCGGGACTGGGCGGCCATTGCATTCCGGTGGACCCGTTTTATCTCTCCTGGAAGGCGAAGGAGTTCGATTTCCGGACGCGCTTCATCGAACTGGCCGGCGAAATCAACGTGGCCATGCCCTACCACGTGATCGCCGCCACCATCTCCGCGCTCAACCGGCAGAAAAAGCCCATCAACGGATCCAAGATTCTGGTTCTGGGCATTGCCTACAAGAAAGATATTGACGACCTGCGCGAGTCGCCCGCGCTCACCATCATCGAGTTGCTGCAAAAGGAGGGCGCCGTGGTCAGCTACAACGACCCCTACTTTCCGTTCGTCGGCCGCGGCCGCAAGTACGACCTGCAGATGAAATGTTCCGCGCTCGACAATCTCGGCCAGTACGACTGCGTGCTCATCGTGACCGATCACTCCGACTACGACTATAAGAAGATCGTCAACGAGGCTAAGCTGGTGGTGGATTCGCGTAATGCCACTCGCGGAATTAAGAGCGACAAGGTTGTGCACTGCTAGCGCCGACGGTAGCGCCGCCGTCTCGCCCGCCGCGCCGAGGGGCGAGACGCCCTCGGGACAGCCGGCAAGATGCCGGCGCTACGGTAGTAATGACAAGCCTTCGAAAACAATTTTGGAGAACCGTGTGGTCGGCGAGAACGCGGAGCCTTGTGCTAGTATGGCGCGTTGAGCCGGGCCGGGTTGCAGGCAGCGTCCATACGGTGTGCCGATGAAAGATACGCTCGGAATTTTGCTCGCTGGAGGCGCCGGCGAACGGCTCTATCCGCTCACCCGCGACCGCGCCAAACCGGCCGTGACCTTCGGCGGTAATTACCGCATTATCGACGTCACGCTTTCCAACTGCGTGAACTCCGACCTGCGCCGCATCTATATCCTCACGCAGTACAAGGCGCTCTCGCTGAATCGCCAGATCCGCGAAGGCTGGAACATTTTCGGACGTGAGATCGGCGAGTTCATCGAAATCCTGCCGCCCATGAAGCGAGTCAGCGAGAACTGGTACATGGGAACGGCGGACGCGGTCTATCAGAACATCTATTCCATCGGCTCCGAGCAGCCGAAGTACGTGATCATCCTCTCCGGCGACCACATCTACAAAATGAATTACGGGCGCATGCTGCAGCAGCACCAGGACGCCGCCGCCGATGTCACCGTCGCCACCCTGGTTACCGATCCCGCCGACTGCCGCCGTTTCGGCGTCGTCGACATCGACCACGACCATCGCATCACCGGCTTCCTGGAAAAACCGCAGCAGACCGAACTGCGATCGCCCTACGATCCGGCGAAAATTTCAGCATCGATGGGAATCTATATGTTCAACACCGACATCCTCATTCCCGTGCTGCTGAAAGACGCCGAGGATACCCAATCGAGTCACGATTTCGGCAAAGATATTCTGCCCAAAATGCTGGACAACTATCGCGTCTTCGCTTTTAATTTTGTCGACGAGAATAAGAAAGAAGCCCTGTACTGGCGGGACGTGGGCACGCTCGAGGCCTACTACGAAGCCAACATGGACCTGGTTTCGGTCTCGCCGGTGTTCAATCTCTACGACGAGCAATGGCCCATCCGCACCCACCAGCGCCAGTATCCTCCGGCTAAATTCGTGTTTGGCGAACCGGGACGAATGGGTCACGCCCTCGATTCTCTGGTTTCCTCCGGCTGCATCATTTCCGGCGGCTCGGTGCAGAATTGCGTGCTCTCTCCGGACGTGCGCGTCAACTCTTATACCGAAATCGAGAACAGCATTCTGTTCTCGCACGTGAACGTGGGACGCAGTTGCCGAATCCGGAAAGCCATCATCGACCGCAACGTGCACATTCCCGAAGGAACCACCATCGGCTACGATGCCGAGGCCGACCGCGCGCAATACTTCGTCACCGACAGCGGCATCACCGTCGTGACGCGCGATTACTCGTTGTTTGAGAACCCAGTGACGGTGGATTACTTTACCAGTGAATAGGGCGTAGGGACAGCCGCCCTCGGCTGTCCAGGCGAGCGCAGCGCGCGGAGGTCCTTCTTTATCCAGGCTTGAACCGAAGACCGTGGCGGGCGGGGCTTCGCCCCGCCGGACAGCCGGGGGCGGCTGTCCCTACGTTCTGCGGTACACTTCTTTACTCTATGTCTCTCAGCCTTCGCCGCCTTTTCAAAAAAGAAAAGCAGGAACGCCGCATCCTGCGACAGATCGAGCGTAGCGGCGATCAATTGCAAACCGAATATCATCGGCCGACTCCCGAGTGTCCGCATCCGGAACGCTGGCACATGTTCGATTCCATGACCGCCGAGGCCGAGGTGCTCGAGTTCCTGCGCACCGTCGTCACCACCATTAAGCCGGAACTGGTGGTGGAGACGGGAACCTTTAGCGGTATCAGCACGCTTTGGATCGCCGAGGGATTGAAGGCCAACGGACGCGGACGCGTCATTACCTGCGAGTTCGATCGCGAGATCTACGAGAACGCCAAGGCGCGAATCCAGGGTTCCGGGCTCGCCGAGTGGATCGAACTGCGCCATGAATCGAGCCTCGAGATGAAGGTCGAGGGCGCGATTGACCTCTTCTTCAGCGACAGTGACATGCCCATTCGTGAGCGGGAAATTCGCCGCTTTCTGCCGCAGATCAATCCCTATGGCGTGATCCTGATGCACGACGCCAGTTCGCATTTGAAGGTGGTCCGCGAAGCCGCACTCAAACTCGAGCGGGACGGACTGATCTCGGTCGTGCTCATGCCCACTCCGCGCGGGCTGGTCGTGGCGCAGAAGCGGGAGGGGCGGAAGTAGATCCCAAGCAAAACGCGATCCCTAGTTCAGCTTGAGACGAACGGCGTGGGCAAGCTTCCGCTGCTGTTGGTCGAAGCTGTAGAAACAATCCACTCCCAGTTCGAGAGCTGCCGCGACGTGCAGTAGGTCTGCCGTACGTGTGCCCAGCTTGGCGGTTGTTTGCCGCGACAGTTGGCGTGCCCTTTGAAAAATCGGATCCGATATCTCCCGGAGTTGGAGAATCCCATCGCGCAAATCTTTCTCGAAGTCAAGCAATGACGATTGGGCTTGCGCGACCGATACTTCTTTCCGAAACACCCGCAATCCGAAAGCATTGACGACTTCAAGTTCTCCAAGAGGAGTAACCAAGCATTCTCCCTTGGAAGCCGCCATCGTGCGTGCGGCGGCGGGCCAATTGGTATCTGCGCTGTACAGTGACACCAGAAAGCTGGAATCGGCGTAGATCTTCAATAGCGATCCCGATCCGCGGATATCAAATCCGCTCCGCTAACCGCCAGCACTTTGTCGCCGTAGATCCTGCGCACCCGCGCCAGGAAATCAGGCATCTTCTTCTCGCCTTCCTGGTTTTCCGGCACCAGGCGGGCGATCACGCGTCGACGCTTGGTAATTTGGATCTCTTCGCCTTGGAGCAAGAGGCGTTCAATCTTCTTGAACTCGTAGCGCAGGTCTCGGACCGAAGCTTTGGTCATGTGATACATTTTAGCATCACAATTTGGAGTTGGCAACCATGGCACGGTCCAGTGTCTCAGCGGCTAACGCCCTGAAAAACAATGCAGTTCAGCGGTTAACCGCTGCGACACCCAAAGCGAGTGCAACGGCCACTCCTTCCGCGGCCTGCTAATGCTTCACCAAATCTTCCGCCAGCAGGTGCGCTTTCTGAGCCAGCGTGCTCGCTCTTCGCACGTCGCCTTCCTTCAACGCCGTGCGCGCACCATCCATATAGTTCCGGATCTGTCCCACCGTATTCTGCTGCCGCTCGTCGAGTGTGCGCCCCGCCAACTGTTTTAGTTGATCGCCGGTTGAGGCCAGCCACTGTTCCGCGTTCTGGCGCTGGCGGGTGGCTTCCACGGGAGTCATGCCGGGCACGATTTGCTCCGCGGGTTCGGTCGCTCCTCCCTCGCGCACCACAATTCTGCGCGGAGCGCCGCTGGGCGCTGACGCCGTGCGCTTGCGGTGCTTTCTGGTTCTATTCGATGACGTCCCGCTCGGCGACGTTCCACGGATCGAAGGTTCGCCCGCCGAACCAGCGTCCGTCTCTTGCTTCACTTCTCCGTCCGGCGCTTTCTTCTCCGCAGTTGGGGTCGGCGGATTGGCGGGCGCAGCCGGCGTGGTCTCGGCTGGGGCCTGCTCCGCCGGGGCGGGCGTTGTTTTTGTCGGCGCCTTCTTTTCCGGTTCCGTCTCTGCCGGTGCTGTCTCTGCCGGCGACTTCTGTGCGGGCGCTCTCTCTTCCGGAGCAGTCTGTTTGGGAGCGGGCGCGGCCGGAGCTTGTGCAGGCGCCTTCGTGGGGCCCGCCGGCTCCTGCTGCCGACAAGCCAATCCCGCCGCCGGGAAGCTTAGCCACAGCGCGATCGCGAATCCGAAGGCAAGTCGCATAACACGTGTTAAGAGGATTGTTTCCCAGCCTGGCAAAGTACGCAAGGGCCCGAGCGGATTGCAGAGCGGCGAAAGAAAAAACGGAGGAAGCTATTCCGCTTCCTCCATTGTATTTTTGCGGCGACCGCCCTGCGGCGATTACTGCTTCTTCGTTGGTTTCTTGGCCCCCTTCTTTGCGGCTGGGGCCTTGAGTGCCGCAGCGGCCCTCTTGGCTGCGGCGGCCTTCCTGTCGGCTTCCCTGCCACCGATCAGAGTCAAGGAATCAGCAGCATTGAACGGATACTGCCGCACCGAGGTGGTTTCGGCTTGGCCGGTCGCGTTCAAAGTGACGTCCACACGGCGATTGCTCGCCCATTTGATGACCTGCATGTTGCGCAGGAACCTGGCCCGTTCCTCTGTGGTCAGCTCGGGGTTCTGCTCGACCGCCGACTTCACTTCTTCCATGGTCAGGTTGTGCTGCTTGCCGAAAGCCTTGGTTTCGAGGTTAGCCTCGGGAACACCCTGCTCGATCAGGAAGCCCTTGACGCGCGCCACACGACGCTCGGAGAGTGCCTGGTTGTAGGGCACGGAGCCCCGCACGTCGGCGTGTCCTTCAAGGGTCAGGTGAGCATCCGGCTTGGCTTCAAGATACTTCTTGAAGTCCGCGGCCAGGTCCACCAGAATCCCTTCCTGACTCTTAACCATGCCGGCATTGGGGGCCGTCGCCGACGGTTTGTCGGTCACGAAATAGACGCTGTGAAGCGCTAGCCGGGCCTCCAGCACTTTGTCCACAACCGGCGCCGGCGGTGGTGGCGGGTTGTTGACCGTGACCGTGCTCGTCGCCGAAGCGGTCAAGCCGCGCGAGTCGGTACAGGTTGCGTTTATCGTCGCCGGCCCCGCGGAGGCGCCGGTGGTGGTGAAGGTTGCGGAATTGCCGCTGCCGGCTACGCTGCCCGCGCTCGAAGTCCAGCCGCCCACCGTGACGGTGGCATTGTCAGGACTGGTGCAGGTGCAGGTGACGGTCGAGGGGGTTCCGATTTCGACGGTTCCAGGATCCGCGGTGCAGGAAATCTGCGGCGGATTCAGCGGCTTCACGGTGAAGTTCGAAGTGCAACTGGCTTCGCCGTTCTTCTTCTTCCTGGCATCGACCACGCGGGCCGTGGCGGTGTAGGTACCGGGAGCCGCGCCCGTGGTATCGATGGTCGCGGCCGTATCTTTGCCTTCGATCTTGCCGCCGCTGCTCGCCCAGGTGTAGGTGAGCGGGTGCTTGGGATTGAAGTTGCTGGCGGCGACGGTGGCGTGTAGCGGCTCCCCGACCAGAACTTCGTTGTGGTCGATGGAGCAGGCGGCGGCTACCGGAACTTCGGGAGCTCCGCCAATGTTGAACACCAGACCGGTGGTCAGGCGGACGCCGTTGTAGCCCGGACGGCGGAGCTGGCTATCCTCAGGCCCCACCACGCTCGAAAAATTGTGACGCGCCCACTCGTAGTCGGCTTCGAAAAGGCGAAGGCTAACCGGTTTCCAGAGCTTCAGATCCATGCCACCACCCAGAACGGCGCCAATACCGTTGCTGTTATGGAGACTGGTCTTGGGCGCGAGATGGTTTATACCGAGCAGTGTGTGTACGAAAAAGTCCACCCCCTCCTCACCACGAAAGGTTAACTTCGGCCCAATGCTGACTGCCTCTTCATTGGCGTGTTTCGAATAGTTCCCGCCAAAGTTGCCTTCAAGAGCCAGGTTCTTGGTGAAGTTGTAGGACAGATTGGTGCCGAAGCCCCAGGGCAGCGAGGGCAGTTTTACAGCCACGGGGGGTGTGCTGTGATCGGGCTTGTTGCCGCCCGGGTTTAACCACTGATAGCCAATAAACCATTCCATCTTGGGAAAATCGTCCGACGACTGTACAGTTGGCGCGTTGGGCGCGGTTTGTGCGTTCAGCAAAGACGGTAACGCAATCAGAACGAGGGCCAGGACGAGCGCGAAACTCGCGCATCTCCGGTAAGTATCGCGACAAGGTGACATTGATCTCCTCCGAGTCAAAATCCACTACAAGTTACTTTGTAGAACTGGCATCAGCAAACACTGACGGCACCGACGGATAGGCCGTATCGGAAACAGAGAATTTTACAGCAACTGGGCATGTTTGCAACAGAGAAAGAATGGTTGGCGGATTGATATGATAACTCTGGCGGGTTGCGAGCGAGTTTTTCGCGGGGTTGCGCCGGTGCGATCTCAAATTGATATTCCTGCATCCCGTCCGGGTTGCGGGGCGGCGCGCTTCCCTGAATAATGCAGGTTGAAGCCTATGGCTCAGGAACGCGTGCTGATTGTCGAAGACGAAGAGAACGAACGAACCGGGTTGGCCGAACTGGTCTCGGGATGGGGCTATCGCACGGCCACGGCGGCCGACGGGGTGGAAGCTCTGGAAAAGATCGCCGTCTTTGCCCCCTCCATCGTGATCACGGACGTGAAGATGCCGCGCATGGGCGGCATGGAACTGGCGGAGCGGCTTTCCGACATGGCGCAGTCGATCGCGGTGGTGATGGTGACAGCGCAGAAGGCGACCGACACCGCATTTCACGCGGGCCGGCTTGGCGTGCAGGATTACATCGAGAAGCCCATCGATTTCCGGCGGCTGCGCTCCATTCTCACCAACATCGGCGAGATCCTGAACACGCGCACCGAAAATGAATCGCTGCGCCGCCGCCTGCGCGATAAGGGAGCGCTGGGCTTGCTGGTCGGCGCGTCCGCGGAAATGCAGGAGATCTTCCGGCTGATCGAGTTGGTGGCTCCGAGCACGGCCTCGGTGCTGATCACCGGGGCAAGCGGAACCGGCAAGGAATTGGTGGCGCGCACCATCCACGATCTGAGTCCGCGGCGCAACAAACCTTTCGTCCCCATTAATTGTGCGGCCATTCCCGAGACGCTGATCGAGAGCGAGATTTTTGGCCACGAAAAAGGAGCCTTCACGGGCGCGCTCGAGCGCCGCACGGGCTGCTTTGAACTGGCCGAAGGCGGAACTCTGCTGCTCGACGAGATTGGCGAAATGCCGGTGGGCACGCAGGCGAAGCTGTTGCGCGTGCTGGAAGATCACAAGCTCCGGCGGCTCGGCAGCAAGGTCGAGACTTCGGTGGACGTGCGCGTGCTGGCCGCCACCAACAAAGTTCCCGACGACGCCGTGGCCAGTGGACAACTGCGCGAGGATGTTTATTATCGGCTCAACGTTTTCAATATTCACATGCCGGCGCTGCGCGAGCATAAAGAAGATATCCGCGAGTTAGTGAAGAGCCTGCTCGCCGACATGAACCAGAAACACGACCGCAAGGTGGCGGACGTAAGCGAGGCCGTGCTCAACCTCTTCCAGACTTACTCGTGGCCGGGCAATGTGCGCGAGTTGCGCAACACGCTGGAACGCGCCGTGATCGTCTGTGAAAGCGGATTGGTGGAAACCAAGCACTTGCCGCCGGGCTTTGGCCAGAGCGTGCGGCCGGTGGTGAACGATCCCGATGCCGTGCACCTGGGCGTGGGCACGACGGTTGGAGAAGCGGAGAAACTGCTCATCCTGAAAACTCTGCAGGCGACCAATAACAACAAGACGCGAGCGGCGGAGATACTCGGCATCAGCCTGAAGACGCTGCACAACAAGCTGAAAGAGTACGGCCGGCCACAGGACACGGTGATGGCTGAAGAATAGTTCCCAGTTCTCAGTTCTCAGACGGAAACCATGTGCTTTGACTGAGAACCGAGAACTGAGAACTGAGAACTGGGAACTGTTTCCAATGACACGCAAATTCATCATCGTGTTTGCGATCACCACGCTGTTCACGGCGCTGGTGGTCGCCTTCTCCTGGATTTACCTGTCGCAACTGCTGCGCCAGCGTTTGCTGTGGGCGGATGAGACTGCTTCTCAGCTTACCAATCAACTGGAATACGCCGCGTCGAAAGCGGTACCCGATCTGACCAGCACGCGGATTGACACCAACAATCCCAAGGCCATGCGTGCGGCCATCGCGAATTATCTGCAAACCGACACCAACCTGAACGACATGCTGGAATCGGTGGTGGGGAATTCTCGCATCATCTACGATGCCGCCATCATGGATCCGAATGGGGTAGCGATTCTCGATACGAATCCGGCGCTGAATGGCCGGCCGGTTCCGGAGCGCGCCCCCTTGAGCGTGCTGAGCGAGGCCGGCTTCCGGCGCCAGTTGCGCCTGCTTTATGGCCCCGCCACCGTGTATGACGTAAGCATCGGGCTGGAGCTGGATCGGCAGGCGTTTGGCAGCGTTCGGGTAGGCGTCTCGACGGTTTTTCTGCGCAACGAGTTGACTCCAAAACTGCAACAGGCGGCATTCTTTTCGGTGGTCACGATTTTCTGTTCACTGATTCTGGGGGCGGTGGTTTCGAATGTGGCGCTGGGACCGTTGAAGGCTATTGCCCGGAACCTGGATAGTGCGAGCGCGGGCGACGAACTGCCGGATGCGGCGACCAGCGCGGGCGACGAAGTTGGGCTGGTGTCGCTGAAGATCGCGCACCTGGGCCGCCAGATTCGCGATACCAACCAGATTTTTTCCGCTCTGAAAGACAATGTCGAACAGGTCATGACCAAGCTGCAGGACGGGCTCATGCTGTTCACGCGGGATACGCGGGTGGTGCTGGTGAGCGCCTCGGCGGAAAAATTCCTGGGACGTCCGCGGCGCGAAATTCTGGGACACAGCGCGGAAGAAATTTTTTCCGATGGATCGGTGCTGGGCGCGGTGGTTCTGCCCGCGTTCCAGAAGCAGCGGCAGTTGGCGCAATACGAATTCGACGCCGCCGATGGCCGGCGGGTGCAAGTGTCGCTCGACTTCATTCAGGAAAAGGGCACGCCGATCGGGGCGCTGCTGACCATGCGAGATGCCGAATCGGTGCGGCGCATCGAGGACGAAATTGAAATCTCGCGGCGCCTTTCCGCCAGCGGGCGCATGACCCGGGGGGTTGCGCACGAGGTCAAGAATCCCATCAACGCCATCGTGTTGCACCTGCAGTTGCTGCAAAACAAACTGCAGCAGGACGACCCCGACACCCGCCGCCACATGGAGGTCATCGGCAGCGAAATTCACCGTCTGGACCGCGTCGTGCAGATTCTGGTGGACTTCACCCGTCCCCGCGATCTGCGATTGGAAGACGTGGACTTCCGGAAGATTCTGGAGAGCGTATCGGAGCTGGCGGCGCCCGATGCCGCGCGTCACGGCGTGCGCGTAGTGCAGGAACTGCCCAACCATGATCTATCCAACCGCGATGAGGCGCTGATGGTGCGAGTGGATTCCGACCTGATGAAGCAGGCGATTTTAAACCTGGTGCTGAACGGCGTGCAGTCCATGAATGCGGGAGGAACGCTCACGCTGAAGGCGCGGCGCGACGGCGAAATGATTGTCGCCGAAGTGCTGGACCAGGGCTGCGGCATTCCGCCCGCAGCGCAGGAGAAAATTTTCGAACTCTACTTCACGACCAAGGGCGACAAGGGCGGCAGCGGAATCGGACTGGCACAGACCTACCAGATCATGCAGTGGCACTATGGCTCGGTGGAGTTCGATTCCATCGTCGGAGCGGGCACGACGTTCCGTTTGCGGCTGCCCGCGGCGGTCGCGAAACCAGATCGCCGCGAGGAAATGATGGCCTGAACCAGCAGAAGTCGCGGTGGAGGAACGAGCCAGAATGAGAGCTTTACTACTAAGCGCGGCGATCCTGGCATTCCTAGCTGTCAGTTCTCAGCCACTGCTAAATTCTGGCGAACGCCCAGCAGCGTATGTTGGATACATAGGATTTGATCGCAACGACTATCCGGGCGACTCGAACTTGAAGACTCTCCGCCAAACCTTCTCTTATTCCGGCTATTGGCTAAATAATCCGCCGGGAGCGAAAACAAATTCCTGGACGGGAAAGAGGAAGGCCCTCCAAGTTGCGGGATTCGGGTTTTTGGTTCTCTTCAACGGCCGCACGTACGCGGAGATCAAATCGGCCGGGAACGCGGTGAAGGTGGGCAGTTCCGATGCTGCCGCTGCGGTCTCGGCGGCACGTGCGGAAGGATTTCCATTGCAGACCATCCTCTTCCTCGATCAGGAACAAGGCGGACGCCTCCTTCCGGAACAACGCGCGTACCTTCATGCATGGATCGATGGCGTCAATTCCGCGGGGTTTGTGGCCGGCGTGTACTGCTCGGGCATTGCCGCCAAGGAAGGTTCCGGTGCCTCCATCGTGACCGCGGAGGACATCCGGGCAAATGCGGGCGGGCGAAAAATAAAATATTGGGTCGTTAACGATTCATGTCCACCCTCCCCGGGATGCACCGTTTCTAGAAAGGATCTCTTGCCGGCGGCCAGCGGTATGTCCTTTGCGGACGTCTGGCAATTTTCTCAGTCACCGAAGCGAACTGACTTCGCACGCGGCTGCCCCGCTAACTACAACAAAGATGGAAATTGTTATCCGCCCGGCATCAATCCCGCGCAACGACTGCACGTGGACCTCGATGTTGCAACTTCAAGTGATCCTTCTCGCGGCAGAACCGACGATTGATGGAAAGGCAACCGGGCTAGAGCGGATTGCGACCCTGCACGATTCTGATGAGCACCGCGATGATTGCGAGCACGAGCAGGATAGTTTACTCGTGCCGTTAAGTCCTTGAAAATGTGTCCGTGCTTCAGCGCCCGAGGTCAGCTTCTTGCGCCCTTCCTGACTTTTTCCGCAGCCTCTGAAGTCGCGCCCTTCGCGAAATCCGCGCGAACCAAGATTTTCAGGCAGTCGGAGACGGGGCAAGCCCGGTCTCCACAAGCAGAGGTAACTTCGGGTAGGGCTATTGCAGGTCGACGGTCTGGGCGAGACGGAAGTTGAGGCGGCGATCGATCCCGAACACAATATCTTTATCTCTATTTTTATCTTCCCTGCCGGCGCCAGAAGCCGCGCCGGCCGCTGGGTTTCGTTCCTCGCGGGAGCCGCCTTTGGCGAAGATGCTGGAGGTTTCGATCATGACCGGCCGGCCGCCGATTTTTAAACTCACCAGCACGATCCGCAGATAACCGGGTTCGAGCGAGCTTCCGCGAGAACTGGCGGCGGGCTTGGCTTCGAGGACACGGCCGGTGGCGGGGGTGCCGCGGTCGACGAGCGTCTGGCCGTCGATCACGACCGGCTCATCAATGGTGGCGCTGAAGGTGTCTCCGGCATGCGACGACGCGCTCGAAAGCGCGTTCTGCAGACGAATCGGGATGGGGGTTCCCTCGGGCAGTTTCGTGGTGGAGGGAATCAACGACTGGCTCGGCGAAATGCCAGTCGAGCGGGGCTCGCGATCGAAGGGGAGTTTTTGTGAATCGGCAGAGTTCGAAGCATTGTCCGCGGGGGGACGACTACAGGCGCAAAGGAGGGAGAGCATCAGCAGAACGATGGCTACGCGATGGGCGTGGGACTGCATGTTTGTACCTATCAGAATATCAATAGCCGCGAAGCGGCGTCAGAATGCAGCCCACGGCGCAAGCCGTGGGTAGGAAACGGGAAGCCGCCGAGCCCCAGAGGGGCGAAAGACCACATGATGATTTCTGGACACGCTGTTGGCAACTGCCAATCTCCATAGTCTGCATTCTCGAGGTGCGCCGTCGTGAGACGCGCACTCAACTGGCCCACCTGCCTCTTCTTTCGCCCCGCTGGGGCTTGCTGGTTTCGCGCTTCTAACCCACGGCTTGCGCCGTGGGCTGCATTCTGACGCCGCTTCGCGGCTTTGTGCGCCGTTTTGCGGCTGGGCGGGAATTCGTCACAAACACTGGCGGTCTGCCGTCACAGCCAAGGCGGACTGATTCCCGGTAGTGTCCTTTCGCGAGGAGAGAAACTTGGGACACACGGCGGGAAACATCGTCGTCCATCTGATCTTCAGCACTAAGGCACGCCTGCCCCTGATTACTTCGGGACTTCGCGATGATCTTTTCACTTACCTCGGAGGGATCGTCCGCGAAATGCAGGGCACGGCGCTTATCGTCAATGGAACGGTTGACCACGTTCATATGCTGGTGCGGATTCGTCCCGCGCAGTCGGCGGCGGAGGTGGCACGCGTCGTTAAAGCGAACTCTTCCCGTTGGGTACGTGGCAAGTGGAATACCGATTTTGCCTGGCAGACGGGATAGGGAGCGTTTAGCGTTACCGAATCGAATGTTCCGGCCGTGTCCCGATACATCGCGAACCAAGAGGAACATCACCGGAAGCGTTCGTTTCAACAAGAATTGGTGGGCTTCCTCAAGAAGAACGGAATCCATTACGACGAGCGGTACATCTGGGATTAGTTACCCACCGCTTGCGCCGTGGGCTGCATTCTTACGCCGCTTCGCGGCTTTTGCGAGCCAGCCGGGTTCCGAATTGGAGAGGCTGGGCTTGCCGTATTGGGATTCCGGCCTGGCTCCGACTTCCCGATTCCAGCCTCGACCCTTCACGATTGCTCTCGATGGAACGCCTGATTCATCACAAATTTGATGTGATGGCTGGCACTTAGCCGCGATGGGTTTCGCACTACACTTCCCCAATTAGGTCAGCGCGGTTTCATTCGCGGAAAAGTCGAGTTTGCTGTTTCCCGGCTTGGAACCGGAACGGCAGGTGTCAGGTGTCAGGTCGTAGGTGTCAGGTTCTTGGACTGGGTCTTCCTGAGACCTGACACCTGAGACCTGGGACTTCCGAAGCGGTGCCTTATGAACGTGGTTACCCAATTTCCGGCGGTGCGCGCTTACGACCGCGATCTGCTGTTCCAGGCGATGTTTGAAGGGGCGGCGATTGGCATCGGGATTTGCCGGCTCGATGGCCGGATTCTGGAAGCCAATCCCGCACTCAGCCGAATGCTCGGCTACAGCCAACAGGAACTGGCCGGCTCGTATGCTCGTGAGCTCTTTCCGGAACTTCACCGCGACATTTCTCCCGGCAGTTCTTCGCCGGACGAGTGTCGGCCGGACCAGTGTCGCCCGGACCAACGATGGGTGGGAGAGCTGATGCGGGGCGAGCGCGACTGGTTCGAATTCGACAAGCTCTGCCGGCGCAAAGACGGTGCCGAATTCTGGGGACATTTGACGGTGTCGCTTGGGCGCGACGCCCGCCGCCACTTTCTGATCGCGATGCTGGCGGACGCGACCGAGCGCAAGCGGTTGGAAGAACGTCTCGGTCAAGCCGAGAAGATGGAAGCGATCGGGCGGCTGGCGGGAGGAATCGCGCACGACTTCAATAACTTGCTGACCGGCATCTTGCTGTACTGCGACCTGCTGATCGCGGGATTGAAGAGCGCCGTATTGGAGAACGACGGATTGGAGAACGTTGCCTTGCAGAATGATGGATTGGAGAATCATGGAGTGGGAAACGGCGCCTGGGGGAGTGGCGGAATGGAAGCGGGCCGGCTGTGCCAGCACGTGGAAGAAGTCCGCATGGCGGGCGAGCAAGGTGCGGCGTTGGCGCGGGAACTGTTGGCGATCGCGCGCAAGCAACCGACGGAGCCGCGCCCGATCTCGATCAACGAAGTTGTCGCTTCCTCGAAAAATCTGCTGCGGCGGCTGATCGGCGAACCGATTGAGTTGGTCGTAGTGCTCGACCCACTGCTCGACCCGGCGCTCGACTCCGGCGCCGGGCTGGTGCTGGCCGATCCGGCACAGTTGCGGCAGATCCTGTTGAACCTGGTGCTGAACGCCCGCGATGCCTTGGCGCAGGGTGGAACGATTCGGTTGAGCACGCGGGCAGCGGAATTTCCGGAAGCATCCCCGGGTGGCCTTTCCAGTAAATCCGAGGGCGAGAGCCGGCGACGCGCCGTCTCGCTGGTGGTGAGAGACAACGGCTGCGGGATGAATATGGAGACGCGGGCGCGGTTGTTCGAGCCTTTCTTCACCACCAAGAAGGCGGGACAGGGCACGGGGCTGGGCCTGGCGATGGTACAGCGCATCGTCCGTGACGCAGGCGGGACGATCGAGGTGGAAAGCGACCTGGGACGCGGCACCAGCATTGCGGTATTTTTTCCGGCGATCGCTCCGGCCGCGGGTGCGATGGAAGCTATGCGGAGCCCCTGAAAGGACGTCTGATTTCCTTTCGACACGCGGGGAGACGGGGCAAGCCCCGTCTCTACACCAGAGCGACTTTGACAACCGGAGATTCGCCATGTCCAACGCATCGACCGCCGCCGTCCTCAGCCGTAATCCCAGCCCCACCCCCAGCCATCCCCTGCAAATCGCGGGAGCGAATTTCCTGAATCTGCTGATCGTGGATGATGACCGCATCATCCGCGAGGCCTGCCGCGAGGTCGCGCAAGCGCTCGGCTTCAACACGCAGGTGGCGGAATCCGCCGAACAGGCTTGCCGGCTGCTGGACAATTCCCGCCCCGACGCCGTGCTGCTCGACTTGCGAGGATCGGGAGGACTGGAAGCGCTGCACACGATCAAGCAGCATCGGGCGGAAGCGCTGGTGATCGTGGTGACGGGTTACGGCACGGTGAAATCGGCGGTACAGGCGATGAAAGATGGCGCGTTTGACTATGTCACCAAGCCCTTCAGCATGGAGGAACTGCGTCTGTTGCTGGAGCGGGTGGCGGGACATCTGCGGCTGAAGACGGAGAACCGGGTGCTGCGGGAAACCATCAAATCGCGGCAGGGGTTCGGCAACATCGTCGGGCGCGCGCCGGAGATGGAGAAACTCTACCGCATCATCGGGAAGGCGGCACAGAGCGTGCATCCGGTGCTGATTCTGGGCGAAAGCGGCACGGGCAAGGAACTGGTGGCGAAGTCGATTCACTTCACCGGCATCTTCCGCGACAAACCGTTCATTCCCGTCGATTGCGGATCGCTGGTGCCGACGCTGATCGAGAGCGAACTGTTCGGGCATGTGCGCGGCGCCTTCACGGGCGCGACCAATCCCAAGGACGGACTGCTGGCGATCGCCCAGGGGGGGACCGTGTTTCTGGACGAGATCGGCGAGTTGCCGGTCGATTTGCAGGCGAAGCTGTTGCGGGCGATCCAGGAGAAGGAGATTCGTCCGGTGGGAAGCGTAAAGCGCGTGCCCATCGACGTGCGGATTCTGGCCGCAACCAATCGCGACCTGGAACGATCCGTGGCCGACGGCACATTCCGCCGCGATCTTTATTTCCGGCTGAACGTGCTGACGCTGCGGATTCCACCCTTGCGCGCGCGCCGGCAGGACATCCCGCTGCTGGCGGCGCATATTCTGGAGCGCATTGGGCGGGACGCGGGCATCGAAAAGGCCATTTCGGACGAGGCGCTCAAGGCGCTGCTGAATTACGACTGGCCGGGCAACGTGCGTGAACTCGAGAACTCGTTGGAGCGGGCGTGCGCGCTCACCAGCGCCAACGAAATTCAGGTGCGCGATCTTCCCACACAGATTTGCAGCGCCCCCATGGAGGTGATGGCGATGATCCCGCCGAGCCATGGCATCGTGCCGATGGCGGAGTTGGAGAAGCAGACCATTCTCGCCGCGCTGTCGCAGGTAAACGGAGACAAGATGCTGGCAGCGCGACTGCTCGGGATTGGTAAAACGACGCTCTACCGCAAGCTGAAAGAGTATGGGGCGCCCGTGAACTTGTAATTTGTGATTGGTGACTGGTAATTGAAGATCGCGCGCGCTCCTCGGGGTCCGAATCGCCGCTTATTAGCAGGTTGCTGAAAAACTCGATCTTGCTCGCGATTTTGGGTGGCGCAGCGCTTCAGCGCTGCGATAACTGCATTGTTTTGAATGCGGCTTTAGCCGCTGAGGGCGCGGCTCTTGCCCAGAAGCGACTTTTTCCGCAGCCTGTTAGAAGTTACTTATTACAAATTCCCAAAACTGAGTTATTGAGCCCGGCGCGGGTGCCGGAACGGGAGGGTCCGTGGAGGCTCGACTGCGCAACTCACTTATTTTCAGGCAAAGACGATTGGCCCGGAAGTTGCGAAAGGATCGGCATGATCCTTCTTGTAGCTTCGAGCGTGCGGGCAGCCGAATGCGCCGCGGCACTGAACCAGGCGACCGGCGAGCGGGTCGTGGTGGCGGAAAGCCTGCCGCGAGCCACCACGCTTTTGCGGGCGGAGTGTTATCTGGCCGTGGTGCTCGATCAGTACCTGCTCGAAGCCGACCCGCGCGAAGCCGAGGCTACGCTGGCGCACCTGGGCACCGCCATCCCGGTGCAGGTCAATCTGGGAATCAGTGGAATGGAGCGTCTGGTGCGCGAGGTGCGGGAAGCGGGGCAGCGCCGCCAGCGCGAGGAAGCGGGGACCCGGAAGGCGGTGATTAGTAGGATGTACGGCGAACTGAATGGCACGGTGACGGCGCTGCTGCTGTCCAGCGAGTTGGCCCTGGAAACTCCCGGGCTGCCGGTGGCGGCAGCGGAAAAGCTGGAGTCCGTCCACGAACTGGTAAAGAAACTGCGGAGGCAATTGGAAAGCGGGGGCGCAACCAAAGAACGAGAACAGGCTGCCGGCGCCTAACGGTACGGGCGGCGAGGCGAGTGCGATCCCTGTCGGTTCACCCATCCCCTAAGTAACTGACCTCTTTGCTAACAGCGGCAACTGCCTTGCCGCACGGCATGTGGAATGGATGATCGCCGGCTTGCCTACCGTGGAATGTGATCCGGTCCTGGTCAAGCTGATCTTTCAAAACCTTCTGGCGAATGCGCTCAAGTTCACTCGACCCCGCGCCCGCGCCGTCATAGAAATCAGTGGCATAGAAAACGAAAGCGAGCGGCAACCGGTGTTCATGGTCCGGCACACCGGCATCGGCTTCAACATGAAGTATGTCGATAAGTTGTTTGGAGTCTTTTAGAGATTGCACCGTACGGAGGAATTTGAAGGTACGGGCATCGGCTTGGCGACGGTGCAGCGCATTGTTCACAAACACGGCGGCCGAGTGTGGGCGGATGCGGAACTGGACAAAGGCGCAGCTTTTTCAAAATCTGATTGAGAACGCGATCAAATTCCGCGGCAAGGAACCGCCTGCGATTTCCGTGCAGGCCGAGAAAACCGGCGGCCAGTGGTTGTTCAGCGTGAGCGATAACGGGATCGGTATTGCGCCGGAGTTTGCACAAAGTATCTTTACCGTTTTCCAGCGCCTGCACACGCGGGCCGAATATCCGGGCAACGGAATTGGTCTGGCCATCTGTAAGAAGATTGTCGAGCATTGCGGCGGGAAGATTTGGGTCGAGTTACAGGTTGGGCGGGGTTCGACTTTCAAATTCACGATGCTGTGCGATGGTCCGGCGCGGGAAGACTTGTGCGACGAAAAAGTGTCGATGTCCAGCCCCTAGCTAGGAGGCTGCGGAAAGGGGCTTGCCCCGACTCTACAGATGCCGCAATCTCTTGCAATGCACAACCCGAGGGAAGAACCTCGAGCCAGCCTCTCCCGCTTCATGGGATTCGCTAACCCTGCTTAAGTTTCGACTTCCTGCTGCGCGGATGAGCGCTACCACTTTTGTGCCATTTCGGCCCGATTCTCCACAGCCTTCCACCACGTTGGTACTTGCATTCCCGCACGCAAGTTCCGGATAATCTGAGAGAGAGTTTGACCGCCGTGTATCGCTACAGCCGCGCCGACCTGCTGCGCATTCTCCGGCTCGTTCCTCGCCAGCTTCACACCTGGGAGAAGGCGGGACTAGTGACAATCGGCGAAGATTACTCATTTTTCGATCTGGTACAAATCAAAAAAGTGCGCGACCTCTGCGCCCAGCGCGTTCGTCCGGCCGTCATCCGGCAATCGCTCGAAGCCATGCAGAAACAGGTTGCGGGCATGGAGAATCCACTGCTCGAGGCCGGAGCTTACCGCAGCGGACACCGCGTCGCCTTCCGGCANNTGACCAGCCCGCCGCGCACTGGACCGGAACTGGTGGTTACCGACGTTGCCGACTTGTTTGCGCGCGGGATCACGCTGGAAGAAAATCCCTCCACGCAGAGCGAGGCGATCGCCGTTTATCAGAAGGTGCTCGATATGGATCCCATGCACGCCGCCGCGCACATCAATCTGGGCACGCTCTATTACAACCGCCAGGAGTACGGGCTCGCCGAAAGGCATTACCGATCGGCGATACAGATCGATCCGCGCTACGCGCTCGCCTATTTCGACCTGGGCAACGTGCTCGATGAAACGGGACGGGTCGAGGAAGCCATCGACACTTACAAGACGGCGATTCAACTCGCGCCCACTTACGCCGACGCGCATTACAACATCGCCCTGGCCTACGAGAAAATGCGCGAACCCCGCAAGGCGCTGCTGCATTGGCGCGCCTACGTCAAGCTCGACACCACCGGGCCGTGGACCGTCCACGCCAAACATCAGATCCAGCGCATTCTGCAGGGCGACAGCCTGAAGCTGGTGCACTCCCGCAAGGCGAACTGAAGATCGCTCTTAGCTTTTGGCTTTTAGCTCAGAGCCAAAGGCCAAGAGCTAATCGCGACTCTTCCCGAGTTATACTCAGGCGTCCCCTCTCAGGTGCAGGAGTACCCGACATGAAGCTCTATCGGTTAATTTGGACGCTGGCTCTCGCGATTGCGGTGGCCGCACCCGGCGCAGTCTGTTTTAGCCAGCCGGTCAGAAGAGAGAAAGAGATTTATAACGAACGGGCCGATGCGCACGCCGAAATCAAAGAAGCTCTGGAGAAGGCTACCGCGGAGCACAAACGCGTGATTCTCGTGTTTGGAGCGAACTGGTGTTATGACTGCCACGTGCTCGATGCAGCGTTTCATGGTTCGGACCTGGCGCCGATTCTCGCCGCAAACTACGAAGTCGTGCACGTGGACATCGGCAAGGGAGACAAGAATCAGGACCTGATGACGAAGTACGAAGTCCCGATGAAGCGCGGCATCCCAGGACTGGCCGTGCTCGACGCCGACGGGAAGCTGGTCTATAGCCAGAAGAACGGCGAATTCGAAAATGCGCGAGCGCTCGCCCCGAAGGATTTCCTGGCATTCCTGAATAAGTGGAAACCCGAAGCGAAGAGCCGGTAAGAGTCTATATCGCCCACACGAAAAAAAAGGGGCGCGGCTGGCGCCGCACCCCAGGAGAGAAAGCAAATCNNTACCACGATGCGGATGGGGTGCGCCGGGTCGGTTGCGTATTTGCCCAGCACCGAGTCGCGATAGATCGCGCGAGCCGTCTGCACTCGGATCGAATCGTCAAAACCCGAAACCGGCAGAACCTTTACATCGTTCACCACGTCCTTGACGCCAGGCGTGCGCGCCACGATGGCGAGGGCCGAGTCCTTTGGCGGGTCCCATAGGGCATCGCCGCTTATGGTTACGACTCCGTCTTTCACGCCGAGCGCAAGATAGTTGAACGTATTGTCGAAGTATCCGACGCGGTCGAAAGCCACTTGCTTTGTCAGTTTCTTCTGGAGCTGGCTATCGGGCACGGTTTCTCCCGCAACCACGATGTCGTTGCGGACACCGCTCACGTTTGCCAGCTTCTTGACTTTCTTGGCGGCGTCGAGCTTGTCCTGATACAGGCCGACCGTGCCGGTGAGGGTCACGATGCCGTCTTCGACGCTGGAGCTTACACTCTGCAGTTGCTTGGTGTCGTGAATCTTCTGGCTGACCGCCTGCTGAATCTGCTGGTCGTACCGGCCGGTGGCGGCCATTGCAGTCATACTCAGCAGGACGAGCAACGCCAAAGTCACCGCAAATCCTTGTCTCTTCATAGTTGCCATCCTTACTGGAATTCCGGTTCCCCACAGGATTAACCGGTTAGTTAAATAGATGCGGAAGGGGTGGGGTGAGATGCACAGGAGGAGGCTTTTACAAACTATTACAGCGCCGAACGAGGTTCTTGCTCAGTAGACCAAGCGAAAGCTTTCCGCTTATTTCTTGGGCCGGGCAACCTTCTTCCTGGCGGATGCAACGCGCTTTCGGGTAACGGATTTGGCGGGAAACACGCGCGCGAAGATCTTGTCGATGTTCTTGAGCTGCCGCTTCAGATCGAAAGCGCGCTCGATCTTCGCTCGCGGCACCCGCCGGCTGATCTCGGGGTCGTTCAGGATCAGCTCGCGGAAGTCGAGGTCTTCTTTCCACGCGCGCATGGCGTGGCTCTGCACCACTCGATAGGCGTCCTCGCGGGAGACGCCGCTCTCGACCAAGTCGAGCAATAACTGTCCGCTGAAGACCAGGCCGTGCGTGCTTTCGAGGTTCGCCAACATGCGCTGGGGATAGACGAACATGGTCTCGATCAGGTTCGCCGTCTTGTTGAGCAGGTAGTCGGCGAGCGTGGTCGAGTCGGGAATGATGATGCGCTCGGCCGAGGAGTGCGAGATATCGCGCTCGTGCCACAGCGCAACATTCTCGAATCCGGCCTGCGCGTTCGAACGCACCACGCGCGCTAATCCAGAAATCTGCTCGCAGGTTACGGGATTGCGCTTGTGCGGCATCGCCGACGAGCCCTTCTGCTTTTCGCTGAAGTATTCTTCGGCTTCCCGTACTTCGGTGCGCTGNNGCCTTCAATCCCAGGCGCGCGCACATCTTCTCTTCGAGCTCGGGCGTGAGGTGGGCAAAGGTTCCGACCGCGCCCGAGAACTTGCCCACGCGCAGATCTTCGGCCGCCGCTTTGAAGCGCGCGATGTTGCGTTCGGTCTCCGAATACCAGTTGGCGATCTTGAAGCCAAAGGTGATGGGTTCGGCGTGGACGCCGTGAGTCCGCCCGATCATCGGCGTGTCTTTGAACTCCCACGCCCGGCGTTCGAGCACTTCGGCAAGACGTTCGAGGTCGCCGGCGATCAGCGACGAGGCCTGCTGGATGAGCAACGCCTGCGCCGTATCGACCACATCGTTCGAGGTCAGGCCGTAGTGAAACCAGCGGGCGTGCGGTCCCACGATCTCGGCGACTGCCGTGGTGAAGGCGATGACGTCGTGTTTGACCTCGGCTTCAATCTGAAAGATGCGTTCCACGTTGAAGTCGGCGCGAGCGCGAATCGCCTTAGCGGCTTCTTTCGGCACAATGCCGGCGGCGGCCAGGGTTTCGGTCGCGGCGACTTCGACCGCGAGCCAGGTGCGGAAGCGGTTTTCATCGCTCCAGATGCGGGCCATCTCGGGCCGGGTGTAGCGTGGGATCACGGCGGTTTCTCCTCGGGGGGAACTGGGGATTGTAAATCAGGCGGGCGGTAGGGCGCAGTGCAAAGCCATCGGGTCATCGGAAATCCGATACATTCGCACTCGGATCACCCGATGGCCCGATCACCCGATTTCCCTACTCCACCGTGTGCTTTGCCGTGTACCCGTCGCGCGTGTATACGATGTACTTCACGTCCTTGCCCTTCTGGTCGCGCACCTTCAGCGGGCCACCGTCCGGAGCCTGCAGTTCGACCTTTAGCTTGCGGTAGGTGCCGTCCTGCTTGGGGTTGGTGGGGTGGTAAGTGATGTTGTACTGGTTGCGGATGTCGGCTCCGACCTCGTTGAAGATCTCTGGCAACTCTCCTTGAAAGCGAGGGAAGTAAGCGCGCCCGCCGGTCAGACTGGCAAACGTCTTCATTTCGTTATCGGCTTGCAGGTAGTCCATGTTGCCGACGGGTATGATCCCGCGGGTGCGGCAGTGGTGCACCTCGCAATATTCGCGGGCTGCGAAGCCGACGCTGATTGGGTAGATCGTTACATCCTTTGTGGACTTGATTTTCTTGAGGATCTTGTCGAGAGTGAGCTTGCTGAAAGTGTCGACTCCGGTAGTCACCAAGATGATGTACTTCTTGCCCTCGATGCGGTCGACACGGTCCAGCGTGTCGAACAGGGCGTCGAACAAGTTGGTTTCCGCGAAACCCGGCATGCGCAACTGGTTCAACGCGGCCTGGACCGCGCGCTTGTCCTGGGTAAAATCCGCGAGAATGTAGGGTTTCATGTCATAGGAAATGACCGCCACCCAGTCGTCTTTCCTCAGGGTGTTCGCGAAAGCGTACGACGCATTCAAGGCCTCGACCATGAAGTCGTAGTTCGTGGAGGCAAACTCCACCAGCAGCACCGCCGTGATCGGAGCCGTGGTCTGATTGAAGGTGGAAATGTTCTGGGGTGTGCCATCTTCCAGAATCTTGAAATTCTCTTTTTTGAGGCCCGGGATGGTCTGGCCGTCCTTGGTGGTCACCAGCACATCCAGGTTGACCAGCGGCACCTGCACGGTGATCGAGTAGTCGGGCATGCCCTCGATCTTTTTCGGCTTTTCGGGGGCGGGCGGCGGCGGCTCTTCCTTTTTCTTGGGGACCACATACGGCCCAACGTCGTTTTGCGGGCCGCCGGCTTCGGGCGGAGCTTCCTGCTTATTGGGATTCGCCGGGGGTTGCTGCGGCGTGTCCTGGGTCTGAGCTGGCGCTGGGAAAGTCGCGACCACCACCCAGAAAAGAACAAACGCCGGCAGAATTGCACGCTTACGGAAGGCCGACGGCCCCTGGTTCTGCCCGCCAAATACGCCAGAAAACATAGCTAAGTCCTCGAAAACTCCTGTGCTAGTATAGATGCAAGTACTCTGCGGTTGGGATATTTTGCTGGCCACAAAAAACGCCGCCTCCCCTGGCAAACCTTCTGATAGCGCGCGGAGTCTAAGCAAGTGGCAGGGTCATTTCTTGACCTCCGGGGTATTCATGGGTAAAGTCGCGCGCTCACTCTCTGTCCTTTTGTGTGTCTTGTCCTCCGTCTGGGTTGCCGCACAGAACGTTACCNNCTCCGGCCATCATGCCGCTCGATCAGATCCACGAGGGCATGAAAGGCACGGCGCTCACCGTGTTCCAGGGCGTGAAGCCGGAACCGATGGACGTGGAAGTTCTGGGTGTGATGCGCAACGTGAATGGGCCCAAGGGCGACATTATCCTGGTGCGTTTGCATGGTACCAAGCCGGAATATACGGGCGTGGTTGCGGGTATGAGCGGAAGTCCGGTCTATTTCGACGGCAAACTGGCGGGCGCGCTTGCCTTCCGCATCGGCGAGTTCTCGAAGGAACCGATCGCGGGGGTGACGCCGATCGAGGAGATGCTGGAGATCAATGCGCTGGATCGCAGTCCTGGGGCGCGTCCTAATGTTCCCGCTTCGAATTCTCCCGCCGTCAATGCTCCCGCTGACCATACTCAGAACCAGGGCGGGAGCGCGCAGACCGCGACTCCCGGCGATAACGCAGCCCTGCCGGCGGAGTACTACAGTAGTCATCTGAAGAGTTATCTGAAGCCCATCGAAACGCCGCTCGTGTTCAACGGTTTTTCCAACGAAACCTTGCAGCGTTACGCATCGCAATTCGCCGCGGCGGGCATCGTTCCGGTGATGGGGATTGGCTCCGCGAGCGATCGCAAGCAGCCGGAACCGATCGAGCCGGGCTCCGCGGTCAGTGCCGTGCTGGTTCGCGGCGATATGGATATTGCCGCCACCTGTACCGTG
This sequence comes from Acidobacteriaceae bacterium, assembly GCA_003132325.1. Classification (GTDB taxonomy): domain Bacteria; phylum Acidobacteriota; class Terriglobia; order Terriglobales; family Acidobacteriaceae; genus Acidiflorens. The sequence continues at coordinate 20,184 of PKXK01000189.1, read as the reverse complement.
ACCTACGTCGATCCCGAGCGCTTGCTGGCCTGCGGACATCCACTCTTGCAGTTTGGGGAAGTCGACCTGCCGATGACCAAGGCTACGGTGCTGGCCACGCTGCCTTCGCCCCTGAACGCGTTCAAGATCGTCAACACCACCGAGACGGTCGGCGCGTTCGTGCAGGACCGCCAGAACGGCATTATGGGTGTGCCGGGGCGGGAGTCGAAGATGATTCCCGTGACCGTGTCCATGCATAGTGGCCCGGCGACCAAAGAATTTCACTACGAGATTCTCAACAACGCCCGGCTCAGCCCACTGGCCATGATGGCCACCGTCTTCAATGCCTTGCACGGCACGAACGATTACGGCGAGGACATTACGTACCGCATGAAGGGCGTGCTCAGCGTGAAGGGCTACCCCGACGTCACGCTCCGGAACATGTTTGCCCCGCAAGATAACGGGCAGCCCGCCGCGGCGTTGGCTGCCGCGACTATCGGCGATCGCTTTGGACGTATTTACAGCAATCCTTTCGACGCCCCCGACATTCAGGGCGTGAAGCTCGATTTCGATCTCGTCCGCGAGCGCCGCTCCGCGCACCTGGAAGCTTCGCGCACCGACGTGACCGAAGCTCGTCCCGGCGACCTGATAACGGTTGAGACGGTGATTCGGCCCTATCGTGGCGAGCGACTCGTGCGCCAGATTCCCATACGGATTCCGACTTCCACTTCGAAGGGAACGCTGCGCATCCTGGTCAGCGATGGGGACACGCTCGACCGCATGCGCCGCGGAACGCCGATGATGAACCGTGGCCTCGGCCTGGCGCCGACCATCGCATTGCTGAATAAAGAGCGCTCTAACGATCGCGTGTACGTTTCGCTTCTCGGGTCCGATCCCGAGGCCATGGTCGCCGACAAAGTGATGCCGACGCTGCCGCTTTCCATCATGAACGTCATGGACAACCTGCGCGGCACGCAAGAGATGGTCGTACTCGGGGAATCGTCGGTCAGTGAAGCCTCCACCGATTCGCTCGACTATGTCGTCTCCGGTGCGCAGATGTTGACGATTAACATCAAGTAGATGGCGTAAATTTGCCGCATGATATCCTGCACCTCCTAAATTGTGTCATCCTGAGCGAAGCGAAGGACCTATGCATTTCGCCCGCACCAGCAGAATACACAGGTCCTTCGCTTCGCTCAGGATGACAACTCAAGTTCTTCTAACTGAGGTACAAATCTTGACTCGTAAGACGCTTGCTCTAGCAGCAACACTTCTTCTTTCCAGCTTCGCCCTTTCCGCCTGCGCCCTCGCCGAGGGCACCCGTACCTGGGAGCAATCCAAGTTTGAGGAATTGGTCAAGGGCACTCCCAAAGGCATCGCCCTGCGCAGTGAGGGCGGTCTCGAACTTGCCCCGGCTTTCAAAGCGTTGGCGACCACGCCTTCGACCTATATCTGGTCGATCGCATCCGATGCCGCGGGCAATGTGTACGCCGCCGCGGGATCTCCGGCGCGCGTCTATCGCATCACGCCGGACGGCCAAATCGCGACCATCTTCGAGCCGCAGGAATTGCAGGTGCAGGCTCTGGTCGTCGCGAAGAACGTCGCTAAGAACGACGATAAGAACGATAAGAAGGGCATCGTCTATGCTGCCACGGCGCCTGACGGCAAGGTGTATCGTCTCGATCCTCCGCCTCTCACGCCGGCAAAGGGCGCGAAGGGCGAAGCGAGGACATCCTGGAGCGCTACACCCTACTTCGATCCTGGTTCCAAGTACATCTGGGACATGGTTCTCGATAACAGCGGCGCGCTCTATGTCGCCACCGGCGATCACGGCGAGATCTACAAAGTCAGCCCTAACGGCAAGCACTTGCTCTTCTTCAAGAGCGATGAAGTCCACATCCGCGTTCTCGCGCTCGATTCCAAGGGAAACCTGATCGCCGGCTCCGATGGCAGCGGTCTGGTCTATCGCATCGCGCCGAATGGCGAGGCGTTCGTTCTCTATAGCGCGCCCAAGAAAGAAATTACCGCGCTCGCCATCGACGGCGCGGGCAATATTTACGCCGCTGCCGCGGGAGAGAAACGTCCCGGATCCACGGCGCCGCAAATGGGCATTATGATCGCATCTCCAGCGCAGAACGCCCCCTCGCCGGCACCCGGCGGTAATCTCGCCGTCACCCCAACTCCTGCCGCGCCCATGATGACGACGCCCTTTCCCGCTCCCGGTGCCGGCGCTTCCGGTGGCTCCGAGATCTATCGCATTGCGCCCGATGGCGCCCCGTCGCGCCTGTGGAGTTCCCACGAAGATCTCGTCTACGCTCTTGGCTTCGATCAGCACGGACGGCTGCTCGCGGGCACCGGCAATCGCGGCCACATTTTCGCCATCAATGGCGTCGACGATTTCACTGATCTGATCAAAGCCAGCGCCACGCAAATCACCGCTTTTGCGGCCGCGCCCGGCGGGGGACTCTATGCCTCCAGCAGCAACCTGGGAAAGATTTTCGTCCTCGGTCCCGGCCTCGAGTCGGAAGGCACGTACGAAAGCGATGTTTTCGACGCGCGCATATTTTCCCTATGGGGACGCGCCAGCGTTCGCAGCATCGGCAATTCCAATGTCGAGTTTTATGTGCGCAGCGGCAACGTCGACAATCCCGACCGCAACTGGAGCCACTGGACGCGCGTCGCCCTTGCCGGCGAATCCGAACTCAGCGTTCCGCCGGCGCGTTTCGTGCAGTGGAAGTCCGTGCTTCATGCCGGCAATCCCGCGCCTCGCATCGACTCCGTCCTGCTGAGCTACTTGCCCAAGAACGTTGCCCCGGAAGTCGACGAAATCACGGTGCAGCCGGGATACCGCTATCAGCCGATTCCGCATGTGACGGGCTCGGAGCCGCCTGGGCAGGGACAGGGACAACCGCGCTTCGATCCACCACCGCCCGCCGTGCGCGATCGCGACTCGATTGGCATTCGCTGGCAGGCACATGACGACAACGACGACCAGCTCGTCTACAGCGTGTATTACCGCGGCGACGGCGAATCGCGCTGGCTGCTGCTGAAGACGAACCTCTCCGATCGCTACTATTCTTTCGACGCCAGTCTTCTGCCCGACGGCGGCTACACGGTGAAGGTCGTTGCCTCCGATGCGCCGTCGCATTCGCCCGGAGAAGCCCTCTACGCCGAACGTGTCAGCGTACGTTTCGAGGTCGATACCACGCCCCCGGTCATCGAAAACCTGACGGCCGCTATCGATGGAAGTCGCGATGACAGGCAGACCGGAAAGCAGGCCGCCGCGCAAATCGGCACGCAAATCCACGTCCGCTTCCGCGCCAGCGATTCGTTTTCGCCGATCAAGCGCGCAGAGTATTCGCTCGATGGCGGCGACTGGCAGTTCGTCGAGCCGGTCGGCCAGTTGTCGGATTCGAAAACTGAAGACTACGACTTTCGCGTAACCGTGCCACAACCCGAGCCTGCGCCCGCTCCTATGGCCGAGAGTATTGGGAACGACCACGTGGTGGTAGTTCGCGCCTACGACCGTTTCGACAATCTCGCCACCGCCAAGGCCGTACTCCGCGGGAAATAGAATTCTGGCGGCGACCTCGACTTGGGATGGTTGGGGAATCGGACGGTTGGGGAATCCAGGGCTTCGGATCCAGGCTTCGTATCAGGGCATCGCTTTAGCGATGCCGCATGGCCTTCGAAATTAGAAGCCCCTTTAGGGGCCGCGGCCGAAGCCGAGCTACGCTCGGCTTGGACAGCCGGGGGCGGCTGTCCCTACGCGACGCCCCGTCCCTCCACTCGCACCTCTACTGCTGCGCGAAAATGATGGACGCGTTCGGATTCGTTTTGTCCACATCCATCATCAGAAAATCTAGTACCGCGCAAACCGGACTTTGGCTGGTGCAACCGGAAGTGTCAAGAGGGTAGATCACGTAATTGGCCGAGGGAGTCGTCAGCGCGATCGTAAAGTTGCCGGTAGGCTGCGGCGTGTAGGCTCCAGCCAGCGGCACGCCCCCGGTGTTGACGGTGGCGGCATCGTACTGGGTTCCGTTGACGCACATGGCGGTGCACGTACCAGTGTTCACCCAGGTAAGCAGCAAGTTGGCCGCAATCGCGTCGACCGCGTAGCTGCCGCTGCTGGTGGTCGCCGCGGCAAACGTGCTCGGCAACGCCGAACCCGGGAAACCAAAGGCTGTTTTCCCCTGCGGACTCATGGTTCCGGTCATCACCGACGAACTGGATTGATCGAGCAGGAATCCGCGGTTGGCTCCACTGGCATAAAGAACGAAGGGAAGCGGCGCCACCACCGTCTTTGCTGTCGGATCGCCCAGCAGGTTGAAGACATAGCGCCCAGTGGGAGGGGTGCCGGCGGCCGCGTATGTGTAACTGTTGGAGCCGGTTGCGGGGGGGAATTGGGCGGCAGAGAGGATCGTTCCGGCATTATTCTGGTCAAATTGCCCGGAGAAGTTCCCGCTGCCATCGGTCGTGCCGAGCGTTAGCGAGACATTGGTGCAAGGTGGCGCGGCACACGTGGCATTCGGACCCGTTCCCGTCAGAGCGGAGACGGAAGTGCCTTTGAAGGCAGCGTTGTTGTAGGTCTGGGTCGAGTCCTGGAGCACCATCGTTCCCGAAACTGCCGGGTTCAAGCCGGGGTCGGTGGAAATGGCATAGAAAGTCAGCGGAGTTGTCTTACTGATCGTTCCGGACGAAATGAAGAAGTCGAAGGCCATGTTTACGGGCGAGGTTAGCGTCAAATGCCATGAGCCATTACCATTCGGTGAATACGATCCCGCAACCGTGCAGGGAGGAGCGAGGCAAACGTTGTTGCTGCTCTGACCGCTATCATTCACATCCATCAATCCGCCGACAACGTTTCCGGCTCCGTCCATCGGAATCAGACCGGCATAGCCAACGCGGTTACCGGCGTTGTCGACACCGGTGAAGCCGAACGCGAAGGTCTGGTCGCCGGTGAAAACCTGGGTGGGGTCGGATGAGAGTTGCGCGATGCCGGAGCCGGTGCCGTGGCCATCGGATTCGATCGTCTCGATGTCGCCGGCGCCGTCGAGAACGACCTGGTATTGATTCGGATGAACCCCCGAGGGCAAAGTCAGCGTCAGTGTGCCCGCGTTGTTCGAGTTGTTCTTGTCGGACGAGGTGGGGGTGTATGAACCTCCGGTAATAGAGTTTTGCGCCAAGCCGCTCGAAGTGAGTTCGTCTTCCACTCCGGAGGTGATCGTTCCATTCAACGCGGTGAACGTTCCCACCACGGCGGTGGCGTGGTTGCTGCTGTCATATCCGGAAAACCGGAAGGCGTAGGTGCCGCTTACACGGGATATAACCGGCGTGGCTTTGCCGACGGTGCAGTTCTTGGGGGTGGTCGTGCAGGCTGTCGGATCGAGTGTCGCCGCCGCCGATATCCGAACACAGCCACTTACGCTGCAGTTGTCCTGCGCCGTGTAGTAGGCCAAGCCGGACACATTCGGATCCTGAGTAAAGTTCGCGCACTTCACCCCGTTCGCCCTGCAGCTCCACACAAAGGTTTGGGTTCCGGCAGCGTCAGGGACGGCTACGGCGGTAAATGTCTGGGTCAGACCCGGGCCCACGCTCAGCGTGGCTGGTGCGACGTCGGTAGTGACGGCAGCCACGTTCATCTGCAGAGTGCCCGTTTTCGTGGCGTCGGCCGCCAATGTCGCTGTGACCGTTACCCCGGAAACTGGCGTCGCCGGCGCGACGTAGTTCGCGGTTGCCGGGGTTGGCGCCGGTGTGGTCGGCGTGAGCGTCCCGCACGCACTGCCCGTGCAACTGGTGCCGCTCAGGCTCCAGGTGACGGCCGTAGTCGTCGAGTTCGATACCGTGGCCGTAAGGGTCACAGGCTCCGTCGGGTAGAGCGCTAGAGCGTTAACGTCGCTGGGGGACGAAATAGTAACGACAATGGTAACTGGAGGCGGAACCACGCCGTTGCCGCCCTTCGCGCAACCGCCAGCCAGTGCCAAACTCGCCAGAGCCACCGCAAACAGAAAAGTTTTCATCATGATTGATCTCTTTGATGCCAGTCTCTTTGAGCTTGCCCGAAGGCCGCTGAAAAAATCGCTTTTCGCTGCCCAGCCCCTAAAGGGGCGCCTGATCTCGAAGAACTTGCGGCATCGCTAAAGCGATGCCCTGATACGAAGCCTCAGTCAATCGCAGTGTGCTCCAGACTTATACCATCTTGCAAGCAGCCATAAGGCCATTTTGTTATTCAAATCAGCAGGTTACAAATGTACCTGAATCCAAGGCACTTTGTCTGCGCGGGGAGGGGTTCGGTTGGCTTGCCAGCCGAACCGCTTGCGCAAGAAATTGCAGCTTCCGAAGAAGTTCTCAGTTCCCAGTTCTCAGCTCTCAGCTCTCAGTGCTGAACCGATTCGCTTTGACTGAGAACTGAGAACTGAGAACCGGGAACTTTTCTTGCCGTTTCCAGCAGCGGACGCAACTCGCCGGCGGCGATCCCGAGCGTGCCTCCGGAGAAGCCGTCAATGTAGGCGGAGTTGATGCCCACGACCTCGCCGCGCACGTTCAGCACTGGCCCACCGCTGCCTCCACGCGCCGTGGGCGCGTCATAGATGAGCTTGTCGCCGGTTACGTCGCCGATATGTCCGAACGTCGCCGAAGGCCGGATCAGCGACAACGCCGCCAATTCGCCCGCCGTCTCGGCATTATCCGGATGCGACGAAAGCCGTTCATACACAATCGCCGGCGACTTTGCCACCATGCCCGTCACTCCCATCGGATACGCCAGCACGCTCACCGCTTCGCCCACCTGCGGCGGCGTCTCGGACAGGGTCAACGGGCGAAGTTTCTGCGTAAAGGCAGTTGTTTCCATGCGCAGCACCGCGAGATCTCCATGAGTGGCGAGCGCCGCGGTCTCCAGCTTGACCGCCAGCGGCGAGCCCGGAAAATATGCCTCCAGCGATTCCAGCACCGGCGTTCCGCCCTGCCGCAACGCCACCGCAACCTCGCGGTCGCCATACCATGGTTCAGCGACGTGGCGATTGGTGGCCAGAAGGCCCGGCGCCACTACAAACCCCGTGCCCGACACGCGAGCGCGAAAACCTTGCGCGCGGCCCGAAAGATGATAAATCCCGTAGATGTAAGCGACCGACTCCCGCGCGTCATTTACCGCCGAAGCAACTGCAGAAGACGAAATCGTTTGCTGCCGCTCCAGATCTGCCATCTGGCGCGAGAGCTGGTCGACCTGCTGCTCCAGTCCGGCAGTCTCCGGGGGAGCGTAGTAGTGCGCCATCACCAGGGCGCCCACCAAAGCCAGCACGCCCAGCAGCCCCTGCACGAAGCGCTGCCAAGTCTCCACCAGTTCGCCTTCCCCACGATTTTCCGGGCTATTTTCGTTGCGATCGGAATTGAACATGAGTAGTCAGGCCCGGCAAGGAGGGAGATCCCCGGGTAGCAGGCTTCATCCTGACGCATTCGGAGGGGAGCGTGTAGGGTACAGAAGTCGGGTAGCAGAAGGTCGAAGGTAACTGGAGGTTAGTCGTTGGTCGCTAGTCGTTGGTCGTTCGGGATGCCGGGCTAGATCGACGAACCGCGAACGACTATCGACTACCGACCAACGACCAGATCTTCTTCAAACCCGCTCCAATTCGTGCAAGGTCCGTTCGTTCTCAAACAAAAGCCGCCAGCTTACGCTGACGGCTGAGTGCTGAATGCTGAGAGCTGAGTGGTGCCCCCCCTGACGGCTAGCTAGAATCCCGTCCCTCCCGCGCTGGGATGCCCGCCGCGCAGCGTTACTCTCACGCCGCGTTGGCTATTCACGCGAGTGGTCGTTGTCCAGTCCACTTCGTCGGTGCTGATCACGCCGCTGCCGCCACTGGCCAGTTCGTAGCTGATGCGGCCGTCCTGATAGGTGTAATTGCCCACCTCCAGGGCCATGCCACTCTTCAGCATGAACACCGGGACTCCCGCCGCCGCGCCACCGCCGCCGACCGCCTCTTTGGAAATGTAGCTGGCGTAGGTGACCTGTGGAATTTCCTCAGCCCTTGGTGGCTCGCTGGACGAGACGCTCACATTGCGTACCGCGGGTTGAGGAATTGCCGGTGCTGAACTGCGATTGCTCGCGCCCTGGTACGGCTGTTGGTAATAGTTGTCTCTCTGGACCTCGGGGCGGCCGAAGAAATGCCAATCCGGCCCGTTGGTCGCCTGCACCTGCGGGATCTGCACATCATCCATCAGGCGCAGCGTGAGCATGCTCTCGCCCTTGAGCGTGGGACGCGGCCCGCGCGCCGGCAGCATGATGATCTTCCACGGCCAGAGCGGCGGCAGCATCCATTCGACGATGTCGCGCTTGGCGTGCCCTTTGCCCCGGATGTCGCCGTCCTTATTGACCTTGTAGCCGCGGGTGGCGATCACCTTCGCATCGAGAGGCAGATCGCCGTTCGGCATGCCGATGCGATCGAACATCAGCTTCATGTAGCCCTTGCCCCAGAAATGTCCTGGGTTCTGAGCCGATTCGAGATGTCCCACCAAATAGCTTCCGCGGGGAAACGTCTGCTGGCCGAATTCCGTCACCGAGTGCAGATGACAGAGCACGGGATCTCCGACCGCGACTGTCGAAGAAGAAAAGTTCGGTTCATTCATGGTGCATTGCAGAAGAGTACCGGCGGGCAGGACCATCTCCCGCGCACTGGCACTTAGGGTCAGGCTTAGAATGGTTAACGCTAGAAGGGACACTGCAAGGACTGCATACGAGCTGGACTTCATGACGCACCTCGGTCTCACGCCCCTGGATTTTTGGTTCGTATTCCCAAGCAACTGCGATGAGCCAGCCCCGAGTGAGTGAAGTTAAACACAAGTCGATCTCTGCGGTCAATCGATCTTTAGGGGGCAAAGTGTGTCTTTTTTGCAACAGG
>PKXK01000189.1:0-11193 GCA_003132325.1 Acidobacteriaceae bacterium | reverse complement strand
GCTTCGTCGGCCACGGTCACGGTGATCGAACGCTGGGCCAGGTTCTGGTTCAGTTGGTTGACCATGAGTTCGAGAATCTGGATCAGGTCGGTTTCGCTGAGAGCCATGAAGAGGATGATTTCATCCACGCGGTTCAGGAATTCCGGATTGAAGGTGCGCTTGACTTCGCCCCTCACCAGGTCTTCGATCTTTGCCGAAACCATCTCGTCTTTCGACGACTGGAAGCCCAGNNAGGTGGCGGGCGCCGATGTTCGACGTCATGATAATGATGGTGTTCTTGAAATCGACCGTGTTGCCCAGGCCGTCGGTCAATTGGCCGTCTTCAAAAACCTGCAGCAGGATGTTAAAGACATCCGGGTGCGCCTTCTCGATTTCGTCGAGCAGCACTACGGAATATGGAGCGCGCTTGACGCGTTCTGTCAGCTGTCCACCTTCTTCGTAGCCTACGTATCCCGGAGGCGAGCCGATCAGTTTCGAGACGGAGTGCTTCTCCATGAACTCCGACATATCGAAACGGACCAGGGCCTTGTCGCTGCCAAACATAAAGCTAGCGAGGGTGCGCGCCACTTCGGTCTTGCCGACGCCGGTCGGTCCCAAGAACAGGAATGACCCAATCGGGCGATTCGGGCTCTTCAAGCCGGCGCGGCTGCGGCGGATGGCACGAGCCAAGGCGCTGATGGCTTTGTCTTGCGAGATGATGCGCTTGTGCAACTCTTCTTCAATGCGCAACAGCTTCTGCGTTTCTTCTTCTTTAATCGAAGTGATGGGAACGCCGGTCCAGCGCGATACCACGTCCTCGATGTCCTCCCGACCGACAACGCCGGTGGAGGATTCATCGAGGTGGTATTTTTCGCGAAGAGCACGCAGGTTCTCGCGCTCTTTGCGCTCCTCGTCCGAGTAGAAGCGCGCCTTCTCGAACTCGTGGTTCGCGATGGCGTTCTCCATGCGATGGACGATGAACTTGATCCGCTTCTGGACTTCCGTCAATTCTTCGGGCAGCGTGGTCTGGCGCAGTTTTACGCGCGCCCCGGCCTCGTCGATCAGGTCGATAGCTTTATCCGGCAGAAAACGGTCGGGAATATAGCGACTCGAATGCGACACCGAAAAATTGATGGCCTCGTCGGTGTAAGTGACGGCGTGGAATTTTTCGTAGCGTTCCTTGATCCCGAAAAGAATCTTGACCGCGTCGACTTCGTTGGGCGGCGGAACTTTCACGGACTGGAAGCGGCGTTCGAGCGACCGGTCTTTCTCGATCGACTTGCGGTATTCAGCGGGCGTGGTTGCGCCGATGCACTGAATTTCGCCGCGCGAGAGGGCCGGCTTCAGGATGTTGGCGGCGTCGAGCGAGCCTTCCGCCGATCCCGCGCCCACCAGCGTGTGCAGTTCGTCGATGAAGATGATGGAATTCTGCGACTCCATCAGCTCTTTCATGATGGTCTTCAGGCGCTCTTCGAATTGTCCACGATACTTGGTGCCGGCGACGATCAGAGAAAGATCGAGGGCCAGGATGCGCTTGTCGGCTAGGAACGAAGGGACTTCTCCGTCGGCGATGCGCTGCGCCAAGCCTTCAACTATGGCGGTCTTGCCCACGCCGGGTTCGCCGATCAGCACAGGGTTATTTTTCGTGCGGCGGCAGAGAATCTGGACTACGCGTTCCACTTCGTTGTCGCGGCCGACCAACGGGTCGAGCTGGCTATCCATGGCCGACTGCGTCAGGTCGCGCGAAAACTCACTCAATAATGAAGACTCGCGTTGTCCGCGCGGCGGCGCCACTTTTTCCTGGCTGGTGCGCGCCAGTTCCTCGCGGATCGTCGAAAGCCGCAATCCGCGCTCGTGCAGAATCTCAGCCGCAAAACACTTTTCTTCGCGCAACAACCCCAGCAGCAGGTGCTCGGTTCCAATATGTTTATGGGAAAGCCGCTCCGCTTCTTCGGCCGCGTACGCCAGCACCCGTTTGCATTCATTGCTCAGCGGGAGATCGACCGACGTCGAGACTTTTTCGCGGATGGTGGTGTGGCCCTCGATCTGTTTCCGGATCGATTCCACCGAGGCATGAGAACGCAGGAAGCGATTGGTCAGGGCTTTGTCTTCGCGCAGCAGCCCGAGCAGCAAGTGCTCGGTCTCAATATAAGGAGAGCCGAATTGGCTGGCCTCGTATCGCGCGAAGAAAATGACGCGCCTGGCTTTCTCTGTGTACCGTTCAAACATATCCCCCCGACTTCCTGCGGAAGCGCCCCGCCCTCCGCCAAACTGTGGCCCAACCCTTAATTATGCATTGATATCGCCCAATGTCCCAGCGATATCCGCCTTGGAGTAACCTCTAAAGTCCTTCCTTCAGGTACTCCGGCTTTCAACTTCCACTCTTTCATCGTGTTTCTGTGCTGNNAAAACGCGATGGCACCGTCGTGCAAACGCCAAATTGTGCGTGGCAATCAAAGAAGTCAATTGGTGTTCCCGATGCAATCGTGCGACCAGTTCAAACACCATCTCGCCAGTGCGTCCGTCAAGATCGCCGGTAGGCTCATCGGCCAGCAAGACTTGCGGCTGGGTGATGAGCGCCCGTGCCAGCGCCAGGCGTTGCTGCTCGCCTCCGGAAAGCTCGCCCGAACGATGATGCCCGCGCTGTTCCAGCCCGACCTCGCGCAACCACCGCGAAGCCTCTTGTTTTGCGGAAGACAGCGCTTGCCCGCGCGTCAGCAGCGGCATAGCAACATTCTCCAGGGCGGTGAATTCCGGCAGCAGATAATGGAACTGCCAGACGTAGCCGATTTCGCGGTTACGAAACTCGGCGGCGTCATCCTCAGAGAGCGAATTCACGAGGGAGTTTGCGCAATATACCGCACCCGCCGAAGGACGATCCAGCGCCCCGAGGATGTGCAACAAGGTACTCTTTCCCGCACCCGATTGCCCCACGATCGCGAGCATCGTTCCCTTGGCGACCTGGAAAGAGAGATTCTCAAAGAGCACGAGATCTGCTTCGCCTGAGCGAAACACCTTACTTAACCCTTCGACCCTCAGCAGAGGATCTTGAGCTATTGGATGCAAGAGCGCCCTCCGAAGTAGCAAGGTAGCGGGTGACTCCCGCTGCAACGCGGGGAAACCGTCCCTGATCCATTAGATCATGATCCAGTTAGACCATGAGGAGGAACAACCCGTTCCCATGATTCCATTTTTGGGAGCGAGCTATGCGAAAGACTGTATACCTCTGGAAATCAAATGCAATGTGACCGTGGTCACAGGAGGGGGATCGTGTGGTAGCGGGACTTCGCCCCGCTCTGACGGGGCAAAGCCCCGTCACCACACCAGCCGCCTATTCGTAGCGCAACGCTTCGGCGGGCAGAATCCGCGCCGCCGACCATGACGGATAAATTGTGGCCACAAACGAAATCCCGATCGACACCAGCGCCACGATCACTCCATCGATCAGCCGCGGTGCGAACGGCACGTAGTCGATCGAATAGACCTCGGGGGAGAGCGAAATGAAGTGGTAGTGTCCGCCGGCCCACGAGATGGCGTAGCCGAGCACCAGTCCGATCGCCGTCCCAATCACGCCGATCAGCACGCCTTGCGCGATAAATACGCGGCGGATCTGCGCCTTCTTTGTTCCGAGGGACATGAGCACGGCGATGTCTTTTGTCTTCTCCATCACCATCATGATCAGCGAGATCAAAATATTCAGCGCGGCCACGAACACGATCAGGCCGATGGTGATGAAGGTCACCACGCGCTCCAGCCGCAGCGCGCGGAACAGAGGCTTGTTCTGCTCCATCCAACTGGTGGCCATGAAGCCGTGGCTTCCTGAAGAAAGATCGGCGGCCTGTTCGAGCGAGCGCGCCACGTCGCCGGCGAGGTAGATATCATCAATCTTGAATTGGATGACTGAGATTACGTCTCCCAAGCCAAACAATTCCTGCGCGTCAGCCAGCCGTATGAACGCCCAGGAAGAGTCGTAGTCGAAAAAGCCGGAGTTGAAGATTCCCTCAACGTGAAAGCGAATGTACTTCGGCACCATGCCAAACGGAGTCAGTTCGCCTTGCGGAGAAGTTACCAGCACTACCGAACCGACGGTCGCGCCGATTTCTTCGGCCATGTCTTTGCCAAGAATAATTGGAGGCATGGCCGCGACGCGCTGCTGCACGCCCGCCAGGTCGTCGGGCGATTCTGCTTGTGTGGAGCGGGCGCCCTCGCCCGCTGCCGTTGCAGTTGAACTTGCCATTGCAGTTGACTTTGGTTCTTCGACACTGCCGGTCCCGCTCGCAGGTTCTTCTTCCAACGCGGCCGCCGATCCCGCCGTCACCGTCTTCAGCAGGTCGCTGACCTTCCGCTCATACTGCGGCAGCATTCCCTTCAGCACCGCGCCGCGCGCCCGCGGCCCGCGCGAAATCAGCACCTGCTCGTAAATCGCCGGAGCCGCCGCCACCACATGCGGCTGCTTCGATAACCGATCAAGCAGCGGACGCCAATCGCGCATCCCGTCGCTCTCCACCCGCAGCAGACTGATGTGCGCTGTCGAACCGAGCAAACGCGCCTGCAAGTCCTGCCGAAATCCGTTATTGACAGCCAGCGCCACGATCAGCGAAGCCACTCCCGCCGCGACTCCCAAAATGGAGATACCCGTGATGATGCCGATGAACGCCTGGCGGCGTTTGGCGCGAAGATATCGAGTTGCCACGAAGAGTTCGAAGCGCATGGGACCGTTGGCAGTTATCAGTTGTCAGTTTTCAGTCACTGCGGATTATAGCTGGCGCTGCCCGAACACTCGCGGCAGAACCGCTGGCACGGATTTCCGATACGCGCGATAAGAGTCGCCAAACCTCTGCTCCAACTCCGCATCCTCCATCCGGATCATCACCGCTCCCGTGACCATGGCGAACGCCGTCAGTGCCCAGCACGCCGCGAGTCCGGTTCCCGCGCTCCATGCCAGCATTTCGCAAAGATGCGCCAGGTACACCGGATGCCGCACCCGCGACCGGATTCCATCCGTCACCAGCCGCTGCTCGCGGTTCCTGCCATGAACTTCCGGCAGCCCGCCGAGCTGCTTCGCGCTGAAATTCTTTCCGGATTGCGAATAGACATAGAATCCACCGACGAAAAGCAGAGCCGCCGCGCCCCACGGCCAGTCTGCGCGGTAGAGCAAGATGCCCCGCCAGGGCCGCGTCACCAGCGCGACCACAGCCCACATGACCATCCACACGGGCAGCAGCACCATATAGGGTGATCGTTGGTAGGAAAGATGCCGCGCCCGCCACCGCTCGGCAAAGGGATGAATCATGAACCAGAAGGCAGGGATGGTCGAATACACGACGCAAGCCAGCCATGCGATGAGTTGCAGCCAGTACCGCATGCGCGGATTTTAGCAGGCAGCCACCGAAGCGCTGCGGAACCAAACGGTTTTACTGACAACTGATAGCTGATAGCTGACGGCTGACTACTGCTTCCTGCTATTCTTCTCCCGCATGTCTCCCATCCTGACCAGTGTGCTGCTGGGACTGACCGCGGCGGGCGCGAACGTGTTCGGCGGCGCCATCATCGTCCAAAGAAATTGGGAGCGCTCCTACCTCCGCTACTTCGTCGCGCTCGGAGCGGGCTTCATGCTGGCGACGGCGCTGGTCGAAATGGTGCCGGAGAGCATCCACCTGCGTGGCCCGTACGCCGGATTTCTCATCTTGGGAGGATACCTGCTTGTTCATTTCTTCGAGCACACCGTCACCCCGCATTTCCACTTTGGAGAAGAAACTCACGCCGACGAGTTCGTCCACTCTCATAAAAGCTATTCGGTCCTGATCGGGTTGCTGATTCATACGTTTTTCGATGGGATCGCAATCGCCTCGGGATTCCTGGTTTCGCAGGCCCTCGGCTGGATCATCTTCATGGCGATTTTTCTCCACAAGATTCCGGAAGGGTTCACCATCTCGTCGGTGATGCTGGCCAGCGGCCGCAGCCGCGCCTTCGCTTGGGGAGCGTCCATGCTGCTGGGCGTAGCCACCGTGGCCGGAGTGATGACGATGGCCGTCTTCCGCCACGAGGTGGCCTTCGGCTTGCCGCTGTCGGCGGGCGTCACGATCTATGTGGCCGCGTCGGATCTCATCCCGGAAGTAAATAAAGAGCCGGGCGTGAAGATGGCGCTATTGGTCTTCGTCGGAACGGCTTGCATGTTTTTGCTGGATCACTTCTTTCACGCGCACTGATGCCATCTTGCAGTTGGCGAGCCGGACATCCCTGGCAGGCTGGGTCCACCTACACTGCGGCAACGTCGCGGCTCGGCTCACCGCACAACAAACTCAAGCCGTAGGTCATCGGAATCGCAATCTCGGCTACGCCACGATATCGCTCCGCGCGCTGCAATGCCAACGCACCCTGGGGGGAAACTTTGTCAAGAAGCTGCTGATAAGTCTGAAATCGCTGCTCGCTACGAAATGCCTGATGACGCACGCAGTTGAAGTCCGCCAGCGCATCCGTGCTGCGCCGAACCTTATCTTCCTCGGCTCCCTGGAAAGCCCATTCTGAATCTGGCAAGTGATCGAAGACGAGCACTTCGGGGGCCAGCGTCAAAGCGTGTCGCAGGGTCTGACTGGGATCGTCCATTTCGTGCAGGCAAAACTCGAAGTACACGACATCGCCGCGCGGCGAAGTTGCACAGAAGTCCGCCTGAACAATATCCACTCGATCTTTGAGACCCCCGGCGGCAATCCTCGCCTCCCACTGCCGAATGGCGGTGGGGTCCTTGTCAATGACGATCAGTTTCTTGGATTCGCAAACCAGGTCGGTAAACGGCCCGCCACCGGCTCCAACCCCTACCACCGTTTTGCCGGAAAAATCATAGAACTCCCTGAAGTTCTGCTCCATTTGCTTGTAATCGGCGGCCATGGGATACCTGCCTGATGAAAATCTGCGAACCTTCTACCCGCTGTGCCGGATGTGCATCACATCCCCATCCTGCACAATGTAATCTTTGCCTTCCAACCGCAGCGTGCCCTTGGCCCGCGCGTTGGCTTCCGAACCCGCTTCCAGTAGCTGGTCCCAGCGAATGGTTTCGGCGCGGATGAAGTGTTTTTCCAAATCGGAGTGAATAGCGCCGGCGCCGTTCTGGGCGCGCGTATTCACAGGAATTGTCCAGGCGCGGCACTCATCTTCGCCAGCCGTGAAAAACGAAATCAGTCCCAGCAGGTGGTAGCTTTTGCGGATCAGCCGCGAGAGGCCGCTTTCCGTCAGTCCATAGCTGCCGAGAAATTCCGCCGCGTCTTCATCGCTCATCTCCGCCAGTTCCGCTTCCACTTTGCCGCAGATCGCGCTCGCTCCGGCATTCGGACGCGCGGAGACTTCGGTCAGCTTATATTTCCCCACCGCCGCTTCCAGGTCTTTGCCGAGTTCGGTGCTCTCTCCGATATTAAGCACGTAGAGCATCGGCTTCTCGCTCAGAAACATGAAGCCCCGGATGCGCTTCTTGTCCTCGGGCGGCATTTCCATTTCGCGCAGCGGCTTTTCGGTTTCGATCTGCGCTTTGGCCTTGATCAGCAGCTCGTTCTCTTTTTCGAGTTCGGGCGTCTTCATCTTCTTCAAATCTTTTTCCAGACGCTCCAGCCGTTTTTCGATCTGGCCCAGATCGCTGACCATGAGATCGAACTCGACGTTCTTGATGTCGCGCAGCGGATCGATGGGGCCGACGTGCGGAATCGCATCGTTCTCAAACGCGCGGAGAACGTGAATGAGCGCATCCACCTGGCGCAGATGGCCGATGTAGGCGGTCTCTTTCAGCGCATCCTGGCCGATGGCGCCGACGTCCACATACTCAACCGAGGCGTGGGTCAGCTTCTTCGGCTTGTAGAGCGCGGCCAGCTTGTCGAGCCGCTCGTCGGGCACCTTGGCGACGCCGATGTGTGCCTCGCGTGGGTTGGCAAGCGCGTGTTCGGAAAGATTCACCTTCGTCAATATGCGAAACAGAGATGTCTTGCCGACCTGCGGCAGACCGATGATGCCAGTTTTCATGGGGAGTCAGCTCTCAGCTATCAGTTCAGTCAAAAGAATAAATCATCGTGGTCAATACGCGGTGGAGCGACGGGCGCCCCGCCCGTCCGCCGGGCGGGGACGCCCGGCTCTCCATTAGAAACTTATCGCAACGCGTGCGCGGTCATGTACAGCGCCACCAGCCCCAGCAAAAGCACGGCCTCCTCGAACTCTTCCGACCACCCATGCAGGCGGTTGAATTCCAGGCGCTGCGGACTATCCGGTGGCACGGTATCGATCACGCCCACCTCGGCGCGAATGGCATGCATTTTCGGAGAAATGGCGAACTGCGAGATCACCGTCAGCAGCAGCATCAGCACGATCAGAAGGTGCCGCGCCGCCAGCGGCCGCGCATTCCCCGTGGCTATGCGGCTGTAGAGCATCGACGCGATCAGAAAAACAATTCCGGAAACGATGGCCATGTAATGCAGCAAATCGAGCGAGCGGCCTACGATCGATCCGGCCAGGTGGCGAGTGGGAAGAAGCCCGGGCGAAAATGCGGTGGGCGCGAGTACGAAGGCGAGAAAAATCACTCCGCCTAGCCAGACGACGAGCGACAACAGCATGAGGAACCGGAGAAATGACATGAGCGGAATTATAGATGTGCCCGGGCAGCGCCTGAAGGCGCATTCATTTTCTGCTGGAATCTTCGATGTTGCAGCCCACTTATCCACAGGCCGAACCAGCTCTGTCACTTACTCCTGCGCGCGCCGCTATTTACCCTCATCCTTCCTCATTGTCCAGGGGAATCTTCCACATGCGGCGTTCACTGACGGCCACCGATGCGAGTTTCTTGTCATTGCAGTCGGCAGTATTTTGCGTGCAGTGTGAGTTGCTGAGCGAGAATAATACGCCCCGGTGTCTGGCCTGCGGCAGCAGCGCGATGCTGAGTCTTTCGCGCCTGCTCGGAGGGTCGCTGCAAGGGCAGCAGACCGCGCACCTGATTGAAGATGCGGAACTGGACCGTCTGGTACGATCGCTGCTCTACAATGTTCCGCGGACACCCGCGGACGCCGAGGCCGAGTTCGCCGAAGCGGCGGCTTTCTCCACTCGCCACCGTCTGCGCTCGCGCCATCACGGACCCCTTTCTGCGCCGCATACATTAATCGACGCAAGCGAAATCGATCTTGAGCCGGGCATCAGCATCATCGCCGAAAAAGCGCAAACTTTAACCGGCGCGACCGGGGCTGCCATCGCACTGCGCCGAGGCAACGAAATTGTTTGCCGGGCGCGCACCGGCCGCACGGCTCCGGACATTGGGGTCCGCCTGCAAACCGATAGCGGACTCTCGGCCGAATGCGTCCGCACCGGCGAAGTGCTGCTTTGCCACGATGCCGAGTCGAACCCGCGAGTGGATTGGGCGAGTTGCCGGCGGCTGGGCGCGCGTTCCATCCTGGTCGCTCCGCTGCGCCACTTCCGGCGGACGCTGGGTGTTTTCGAGGTGCTGTCGTCCACGCCCCATGCGTTTGACGGCAATGATGTCGCCACCATGCAGTTTCTCTCCGGTATGATGGTGGCGGCGATCTCGCGTCTTTCCAGTTTGCAGCCGCCGCCGGTGGCGGCGGGCGAGTAGACGCGCGTCGAACTGGCACTGCGTTGCATGCCCTTCTGTGTTTGACATCGCCTAGCGGTCGTGTATCGTACAAACAACTTCGTTCGTGTATTGCGCGTGGTCGCGCGTCCCAGGCCACCCAAGACACTCCGCCACTAGCAGGACAAGGAAAGCTGTCGCTCTATGCAGGACCATAGCTGGGGATTTCCCTAGTCTTAACCGTATTTCAATTTCGCACGGAGGAATCATCCATGTTTCGAGCCTTCCCCAAGGTAATCCTGGCGTCTGTTTTCGCGCTGATCGCAGCGCAGGCATTCGCGCAACACGCCAACACGAACGCAACCGTAAAATATCCTTCCGCATTCGCGATCTCGCACCCGCTCTCGGAATTGCCGATCGACGAATTCGGCATTGGGGAGAAAGAAGCTCCTCGCCCCAGGCCGGTTCCGCTGGGATCTCGCGCCGGCGCCGTTCCCCTGGCGGCAGACTCCGTGTTGCAACAAGAGGTCATGCCCTTCGTTTCGACCACGAAAGCGACCGCCTTCGATGGCGTCGCGGCGAAAAACTACGCGCCTTCGGACGTAAACCTGGCCGTCGGGCCCAACTATGTCGTGCAGACGGTGAATGTGCGGGTGGCGGTTTACGGCAAAAGCGGCGTGCTGCTTTCGGGTCCAACCAATCTCACCACCTTTTTTGGTCCGCTCGGCGGTAACTGCAAGGCCGGGGCGAGCGATCCGATTGTGAACTATGACCGGCTGGCGGACCGTTGGGTCATCAGCGACGTCGGCATCAGCACCTACTTCACCACTTTCTCGGAATGCGTGGCCGTGTCCAAGACCAACAATCCGGCCGGGGCTTACACCCTTTATGCGTACTCCTTTGGCACCAATCTCAACGACTATCCGAAGTTGAGCGTATGGCCCACCACCTCGAACAGCGCATACTTGGCCACCTACAACATTTTCCAGCCGTACCAGGGGCTCTTCGTCCCCGCCGGCGCCGACATCTGCGGATTTGACCGGACAAAAATGCTCGCGGGTAACAAGACAGCAAAGCAGATCTGCGTCCGGACGCCCACCAGCGAGGGTGCTTACCTGCCCTCCGATCTGGATGGCCCCACTCCCCCGGCCGACGGGACCCCCGGTCTCTTCCTGACCTGGCAAAACTACAACCCCGGCCAATTGCGCCTGCGCAAACTCAAGCTGAACTTTACGGCGGGCACGGCTGCGCTGTCGGCAGCGACGAATCTTCCGGTGGCTAACTCCAACCTAGCCTGTGGTGACGGGGGCACCTGCGTTCCGCAAAAAGGTACAACGGAATTGTTGGATACTTTGGGCGACCGGCTCATGTATCGCATGGCGTACCGGAAGTTTTCCGATCACGAGCGCGTGGTGGTGAACCATGCCGTCGGCAGCGGGGGCCATGTGGCCATCCGCTGGTATGAAATCCTGGACCCGAGCGGCGCCGTAACCGTGCATCAGCAAGGCACCTTCGCCCCGGATTCGACCTACCGCTGGATGGCGAGCGCAGCCATGGATAAATTGAACGATATCGCCATCGGTTACAGCGCCTCCAGCAGCACCATTCACCCAGGAATTCGTTACACCGGTCGCGTGCCCACCGATCCACTGGGCACC
>PKXK01000170.1 GCA_003132325.1 Acidobacteriaceae bacterium | reverse complement strand
TTATCTTGGAGCATCTACAGAGACATCACACGGCCTTGTGATCTACATCACATTCCTCTATACTTCGAACGAACGTTCGAACGTATGGCCACTTTGCCCGCAACCCGCGCCACCCGTACCCGCAGCCGCAGAAACGGCCTCTCCACGACTTCGGCCACCCGTTTCGACCGCCGCCTCGGGGAGATTCTCGACCATGCCACCGAGGTGTTTTGCGTCAAGGGATACGAAGGCGCCTCCATGCGCGACCTTTCCCGTGCCACCGGCATGTCGCTGGCAGGGCTTTATCACTACTTCCAATCCAAAGAGCGCCTGCTGTTCCTGATTCAGAAGCACACCTTCACCACCATTGTCGAAAAACTCAAGGCGCGACTGGAAGGTGTCACGGACCCCGAGCAGCGCATTCGCATCTTCATCCTGAATCACCTCGAGTATTTCGTGAGCAACCAGCAGGGATTGAAGGTGCTGTCGCATGAAGATGACTCTTTGAAGAACGGCCAGGGCTCCGAGATCGCCGGCATCAAGCGCGAATACTACCGCATCTGCCTAGGGCTGATGGAGGACCTGCGGCGGGATCGCGGTCTCGACTTCAACGCCCGTACGGCGGTAATGAGCCTGTTCGGCATGATCAACTGGATCTACACCTGGTACAACCCGCGCGTCGACGGCAACGCCGAGGCGCTCGCGGAGCGGATGGGCAACATGGTTCTGAACGGAATTGTGCACGGCGGCAAGCCGCGCAAAAAGAGTTAGCGCGAAATCAATTAGGAGCAATTTATGGCGACAATAACGACGACGCAGCCGGCCACCGGCGAAACCACCAAGCAGCTCATCAACTATCGCACCGACGCCGGCGTGGCGGTGATCGAGATGAACGATCCTCCGGCGAACACCTACACCTATGAAATGAACCGCCAACTCGACGAGGCTATCCTCCGAGCACGCATGGATAACGGCGTGTACGTGATCGTGCTGACGGGAGTGGGCGACAAGTTTTTCTCCGCCGGCGCCAACATCAAGATGCTGGCCTCGGTCGATCCAACCTTCAAGTACTACTTCTGCCTGCACGCGAATGAAACGCTGCTGCGGTTGGAGCACACGCCGAAACTCGTCATCGCAGCGCTCAACGGGCATTGCGTCGGTGGAGGCCTGGAGATCGCGATGGCTGCCGACCTCCGCATTGCGCGCAAAGATGCGGGCAAGATCGGCCTGCCCGAGGTCAACCTCGGAGTGCTGCCCGGCACCGGCGGAACCCAGCGTCTCTCGCGCCTGGTCGGGAAAAGCAAAGCGATCGAGCTGATGATCACCGGGAATACGTTCTCCTTCGAGGAGGCGCAGGAGTTCGGCATAGTGAACGACATTTTCGCGCGCGATGGCTTCATGGAGAACATCATGGAGTATGCGCGCCAGTTCACGCCTCCGAACAAAGCCGCCAAGGCTGTGGGACGCATCAAAAGGGCAGTACAGACGGGGTGGGAGATCCCCATGGAATCGGCTTTGGCGGTCGAGCGAGAGAATCAGCAGATCCTCTTCCAGAGCGATGACGCCAAAGAAGGTCTAGCCGCCTACGTGGAAAAACGGCCCGCGACATTTACCGGGAAGTAAGAGCAAAAGCTTGAACCACAGGGGACACAGAGGTGCACAGGGCAGAACTCTCCAGCATTCCCCCCGTGTTCCTCTGTGCCCCCTGTGGTTAAGAATTTGAGGTCTTATGCCAGGCAAAGTAGCAAAAATCGGAAACTTCAGCGACTGGGTTGGCCTGTTCAACGAATGGCGCAAGGAAATCGGCGTCAATCAGGATGACGTCTCATCGTTCCACTTCGATACGCTCTACGGTGCGATTGAAACCGGGGAGATCCAATTCGGTTCCTACAAAGGCCGCAATAAGTGGGAGAACCTGCGCCAGGTGCCGACGCAGCAGATGCGCGATGCGCTCATGAACATGATCGTGTACCAGGGCGATACCGAATTTGCCAGCGTGGAGCAGCAGCGCAACCTGTTTGCAACCGCCCCGTCGGAATGGGATCGCCGCGCGCTCACCCGCGTCATGATCGAAGAGATGCGCCACGGCTGGCAGATGTGCGCGCTGCTCATCGATTTCTTCGGGTCATCCGGCAAGGTGGAAGCGCAGAAGATGCTGGAGCGCCGGGCATTCGAAAACAAGCGCCTGCTCGGTACTTTCAACGTCGACGTCGATAACTGGCTCGACTTTTTCACCTATACCGACTTCGTGGACCGCGACGGCAAGTTCCAGCTCCAGATGCTGAAGTATTCGTCGTTTGCGCCGCTGGGACGCTCGACTTCGTATATGCTGCGCGAAGAAGCCTTCCACATGGGAACCGGCCACGATGGATTGCGCCGCGTCGTCGAAGCCGGCGTGATCCCGCGGTGGCTGATGCAGAAATATCTGAACAAGTGGATCTCAAGTTCATTCGACCTCTTCGGCACGGATCATTCTTCCTCGGCGCACTGGGCCTACGTCTGGGGAATCAAAGGCCGGTACGACGAACTGCAGAACGATAAGGCCGCCGACCTCGACGACCTGAACGACTACAGCCGACATCTCTATCGGCAGGAAGTTGCGGGATTGGTGGAGCGGCTGAACACGTTCCTGAAGCCGGGAGAGAAGAAGTTCTACACGCCCGACATCCACTTCAACCGTAACATCGGACGATGGGCAGGGAAGAAGTGCCATTGCGAAACCGGCGAGCCGCTGGACGACCGCAGCTACGAACAGCACTGCGAAGAGAATCTGCCCAGCGCGAAGGATAAAGAGTTGCTGCTCGACATCCTCCGCAACGAAAAGAAGTGGATCAAAGAGAAAGCGGGCGCGCGCGATCCGTTGTCCACCATCGGCGAGCCGCGGAAGTCGGCGATTAACCTTTAGCTCGTGTAGGGCGGGCACTCCTGCCTGCCCGAACTGAAGCTGCCACGGAAGCGCGGAGCCACGGAAAAGCGCAGAAATGTGTCTTCCGCGATTCTCCGTACCCGTTGTACCGTGGGCCTGGGCGAGGGTATCATTGCCTTCCTCAATAAACGGTACCGCAATGGACCAGCAAATAGAAGACGCGAAGGCCAAGTCCGAAGCGAGTGTCGGAACCGAGGTCGTAGCAAAGCAGCCCTCCAGTTCCGGCCACCTGATGTGCCGTGCGCCCTTGTGGGGAGTGGCGGGCTTCCTGGGCTGCGCCTACTTCGCNNCGCCACCTACGTCGTCTGGATCGTCTTGCTGGCCGGTCTGGCGGTCGACACGCGCTGCCTGCGCGAGCGCGCGTTTTTTAGCCTGCTGGTTATCAATTTTGGGGTAGGCTGTGGGTTGACCCTGTGGAGCAGCGTTCCGTACACCGATGTGCGCATCGCTCGAATTGGAACGGGTGCGCTCTGGGCGGTGGCCGCGCTAGTGAGTCTGACGACGCTGAGAAGAGCGCCATTGGATGATGGTGCAGCAAGTGAAGCGGGCAGCGGCTTCAAGGGCTAATTGCTAACTGCTAAGTGCTGATTTTATGGACTTCGAAATCTCCCCCACCCAAGTCAAGGCGCTGCAGCAGCGCGGGGAAACATTTACGCTGCTCGATGTTCGCGCGCCCTGGGAATACGCGGCCTCCCGCATCGAAGGGGCAAAGCACATGCCGATGGGAGACGTTCCAACGCGCGCTCACCTGGAACTCGACCCCGACGATCACATCGTGGTCGTGTGCCATCACGGCATGAGCTCGTTGTCCGTCGCCAACTGGCTTCGCCAGCAGGGATACGAAAACGTTCAATCCATGCGCGGTGGCATCGACGGCTGGGCGCGGACGGTGGATCCGAAAGTGCCGNNGGCAACTGGCAACTGACCATGATCACCGACTGCCACATCCACATCGCGCCGCTCGAGCTCTTCAAGCCACATGCGCTGGAACTGATGAAGCGCAAGCGCGCCAATTTCGATGAGATCGCCGAGTATTGCCGCTCGCCCAAGGCCTTCTTGAACTATCTGGATGGTTGCGGCGTTGACCGTGCGGTGCTGATCAACTACGTTGCACCGGAAGTGATCGGCTTTACGCCCGAAGTCAACCATTTCGTAGCCGACTACACGCGGCACGATCCCAAGCGCCTGATTTCTTGCGGCAGTCTGCATCCGCGGCACACTACCAACATCATGGCCGATGTCGAGCACATCCTGCGTCTCGGCCTGCGTATGATCAAGATTCACCCGCCCCATCAACTCCTGTTTCCGAACGATTATCTGCACGGAGTGAAGGAGCTCGAAATCATCTACCGCGCCGCCGAGGCCAATGGAATTCCCGTCATGTTTCACACCGGGACTTCGATCTTCCCCGGCGCGCGCAACAAGTATGGAGACCCGATCTACGTTGACGATGTCGCGGTCGATTTCCCCAAGCTCAAGATCCTGCTGGCACACGGCGGCCGCCCGCTCTGGATGGACACGGCGTTCTTTCTCATCCGGAGGCACCCGAACGTCTATCTCGACATCAGCGGCATTCCTCCGAAAACGCTGCTGAAGTATTTTCCGCGGCTCGATGAGATTGCCCACAAAACGCTGTTTGGCACCGATTGGCCGGGCCCGGGCGTTCCAGACGTCAAGCAGAATCTTGAGGAATTCAAGGCGCTGCCCATGAGCGCAGAGATGCGGGAGCAGATTTTGAGCAAGACAGCGGTCTCGCTCTGGCCGGAATAGGCGCGCTCGCGAGTTACTAAAACGGGCGTCTGATTCTCAGAATAAAAGAAAAACACTTGAACCACGGGGGGCACAGGGGTCCACGGANNCCCGCCGCCTTGGCCGCCGCTTTCGAGCCGGTCAGTTCGTTGGCCAGAGCGTCGGCGCCGTAAATGTTGCGCAGCGCTTCGATGATGCCGCGCGAATCGACGGATACGGCGCGTGCCTGGCGATCGTCGTAGTAGAAATTCAAGACCAGCGACTGGATATTACCGTCGAAGATAATTCCCACCACTTCACCCGCCCGGTTCACGGTTGGGCTCCCCGAATTGCCGCCGATAATGTCCGCGGTGGACACAAAATTCAGCGGCGTGTCGAGNNCGATGGTGGTGAAGTAAGGAATCTTCTTTCCATTCTCTTCGTACCCCTTCACCGTGCCATAACTGAGACGCAACGTGAAGGTCGCATCCGGAGGCTGGGTGAAGCCGGTTTGGGCAAACCGCGCCCGGGCGATGGTTGCCCCGTCACGCCGCACCACCGCATCGACCTCATCGTCGAAGCGCTTGCGGACAGCCCGTGCCTCGGGATCCACGTTGCGCATCAGGACGATCAGCGGATCCGTACTGGCATCCACTGCCGCCTTCCCGCCCGCGTACAGTTGCTTGCGGACGGCGACATCGTCCAACTTGGTACCGCCGATCAGCGCCTTGGCGGCTTCTTCCGGCGACTTGCCGTTTAACGACGCTTTTACCGCTGGATCCTCGGGTCCCAGCGCTTCCCGCATCTGGGTNNGCTGAACAGTTCCTGCTCGACTGAGGGCAGTGCGGAATCGCGATACTCGCGCAGTCGGTCGCCATTGGGTTTCGGCTTTTCCTCCGCGGCACGGACCAGAGTCCGGGCATAAAGTGCCAGGTCGACATTGAACCCGCGCATTCGCTCGATGTAGATCAGCGCGTCATAGATTTCGCGATTCGTCTTCATGGCGTTGGAGATCTCTTGCCACGGATTGGGTTCGCCCGGGTGTTTACCCATGTAAGCCTGTTCTCGCTCGCGCTCCGCCACGTTCATCTGCGCCATCATGGCCAGATCCTGCAGCCCTTCATACTCGCCCTTAATGGCCTTTTGCGAATTCTGGTACCCGAAGATGTCCTCTTGCGCAATGCGCGCGTTCTCCGGCGACTCCGCGCTGAATTTCTGGAACATGTCGATCCGGCGTTTGTAGTTGGCCAGGCGCGACGGATAATCCGTGTTCTTCAGGAACTGCAGTTGCGCGACGGTTTTCAAGCGATCCGTGCCTCCGGGATGGCCGGAAACGAAAATCAGATCGCCATCTTTCACGCCGACTTTCGACCATTGCAGATAGTGGTCGAGATGGACCGGCTTGTCGTTCTCATAGATTCGGAAAAAAGTGATGTCCAGGTCATAGCGCGGGAAGGTGAAGTTGTCGGGATCGCCGCCGAAAAACGCCGCGTCGAATTCGGGCGCAAACACCAGACGCACATCGGTGTACTTTTTGTATTTGTAGAGGTTGTAAACCTCACCCGAATAGAGCGTGACCACGTCGCAACGTACTCCGGTCGACGCCGCGCAATCTTTTTCGATGGCACTCATGGCGGAGCGCTGTGCCTGGCCGGCATCAGCGGTCGACATGGCCGCCGTGGCGGCGCCTTTGACCTTGGCGGTGACGTCGTCGATGCCGGTCAGCACGTTCAGTTCCAGGTCGGGACATTTGGCTTCATCCGCCTGGGTCTTGGCGTAAAAACCGGTCTTCATGTAATCCGTGCCGGAGGTGCTCAGCTTTCCGATGCAGTCGGCGCCCACGTGATGATTGGTGAATGCCAGGCCGTCGGCGGAGACGAAAGAACCTGAACCTCCATTGTTAAAGCGCACCGACGACAACTGGAGGTGGTCCAGCCAATCCTGCGTCGCGAGAAAACCGTATTGCTTCTGCACGCGATCTTTCGGGAAGGCGTTGTATAACCACATACCCTCGTCGGCGAGCGCCAGCGGCGTTGCCAAAGCAAGGATCAGGCCGAAAATAAGCAGTCTTGTCTTCATGAATTTCTCCGAATTATTCTGGGGATTCTGGCAGAGGTACACATCTTCTAACGGCCACGCGCGGCACTGATCAGTTTACGCCGCGCATCCTTCCCGGCCAAGGGTGAGACGGCAACTGTGAGTAAACGTCAACCGGTGCTTGCGTCTGCCCCGTCGCTCGCGGTAAGCGGTTTTCGGCCCCTCGCGCACCCTGTCAACCTCCCGCAACATCGGTACAATAGAAACAATGCGCCGGGTCTATCTCGATAACAACGCAACGACTCCGGTGCTCCCCGAGGTACTGGAGGCCATGCGGCCGTACTTTGGCGAGCNNGTGTTTACCAGCGGCGGTACGGAGGCCGACAATCTTGCGGTCTTTGGTCTGGTGCGGCCGGGCGACCATATCATCACCTCGACCATTGAACATCACGCTGTGCTCAATGCCTGCAAGCATCTTGCCGCCAAGGGATGCGAAATCACCTACGTTCCGGTGGACCGCCGCGGCTTGGTGGATGCGGCGGATGTGAAGCGCGCGATTCGTCCGAACACGAAGCTGATCACGATCATGTTCGCCAACAACGAAACCGGCGTTGTGCAACCGGTCGCGGAGATTGGAAAGATTGCCGCCGAAGCCGACATTTACTTCCACTCCGACGCCGTGCAGGCAGCGGGAAAGATCGCGATCGATGTCAACCAAATCGGGTGCGATCTGCTGACCATCTCCGGCCACAAGCTTCACGCGCCACAGGGTGTGGGCGCGCTTTACGTCCGGAAGGGAACTCAGCTGGAGCCGATGCTCTATGGCGGCAGCCATGAACGCTCGCGCCGGGCCGGGACGGAGAACGTCCCCGGCATAGTGGGATTAGGCAAGGCAGCCGAGTTGGCCCGCGCCGGTTTCGAGCGCGGCGACGACTTGAAAATGGCGGCCGCGCGTGACCACCTGGAGAGGGAACTGCGCGAGATCGAAGCCACGGGCTTAAACGGCGAAGGCGCGCCGCGCGTGCCGAATACGACCAACATTTATTTCGATGGCATCGAAGGCGAGGCGCTGGTCATCGCGCTGGACTTGAAGGGACTGGCGGTCTCAACCGGCGCGGCGTGCTCTTCCGGAGCAATCGAACCATCGCACGTGCTGACTGCGATGGGCCTGCGTCCCGACCGCGCCAAGGCCAGCATTCGGTTCAGCCTCGGAAAGCAAAATATAGCTGAGGAGGTAGACTTCGCGCTGGGCTTGATTCCGGAAACGGTGGGGCGGTTGCGGGAGTTGTCGCCGGTGTGGGCCGGAGCTGGCGTGGTGTCCCGCAAACTCGCGAGATAAACTTGGGTTGGGTTTGAGCTAAATGCTAAGTGCTAAATGCTGAATTCCGAAACCATCGCCGTCGCCATGTCGGGAGGAGTGGACTCCTCAACCGTAGCGGCCGTGCTCCGCGCCGAAGGCCACAACGTCATCGGCCTGACCATGCAGCTCTGGAACCAACGCCGCCTCGCTGGACACGAAGGCATGCCCGAATCCGTCCAGGGCCGCTGTTGTTCGATCGATGATGTCTACGATGCCCGCCGCGTGGCCGAAACTCTCGGCATCCCGTACTACGTGGTCAATCACGAAGAGCGCTTTGAGCGCGATGTGGTTCGTCCGTTCGTCGAGGAGTATCTGGCCGGACGCACGCCGATCCCCTGCAGTCTCTGCAACAATCACTTGAAGTTTGATGAGCTTCTTATTGTGGCGCGGCAGATTGGCGCCGATCGGATTGCCACCGGGCATTACGCCCAAGTCGTCTTTGACGAGCAGCGCACCCGCTGGCTGCTGCAGCGCCCGACCGACAAGTCGAAAGACCAGACGTACTTTCTCTTCGGCCTGACGCAAGAGCAACTGAGCCGCACTTTGTTCCCGCTCGGCGGCATGACTAAGCCCGAGGTGCGCGAACTGGCCCGCAAGCACAACCTGGTGATCGCCGAAAAGCCCGACTCGCAGGAAATCTGCTTCGTTCCCGGAGGCGACTACAAGCGTTTTCTTGAAGCATATCTCGAAGAGCAGGGAAATGGCCCAACAGAAATCGCCGGCGAAATGGTTACGACCGGCGGCAAGATCATCGGCGAGCATTCCGGCGTTCACAATTTTACCGTCGGTCAGCGCAAGGGACTCGGCGTGGCCACCGGCTCGCCGCTGTACGTGATCCAAATCAACAATGACACGCGGCAAGTCGTGGTTGGCAAGGACGAGGAGCTTTACTCGTGCACTCTGCTCGCTCGCCGCGTCAACCTGATTTCGACGGCCGACCTGCGCGAGCCCATGCGGGTCGCGGTAAAGATCCGCCACAAGCATCAACCAGCGCCGGCCGTGATAGAAGCGGCTGGGCCCGACGAAGTCCTAATAAGTTTTGACGACCCGCAGCGCGCGATCACCCCCGGCCAAGCCGCCGTCTTCTACGATGGCGACTTGGTCGTGGGCGGTGGCTGGATCGAAAGTGGCCGCGATTAGTTGCCGAATCGTGTAGCGCGGACACTTCTGTCCGCCTGTCAGCTACATCAAGGTTCCGCGCTTTTCGAAACCCGGCATCCCACCAATCGATTCCTTCGCCGCTCCCGCTAACTCATACAAAAATAAATACTTTACCATCAACTCCTGTAATTTCAAAGACTTGGCGCGAACAACCCCTAAGTCTCTGATTCCAAAAGACCGAGACCAGGGGGGTCTTTCTCCTCTCCTCAAACGCCCCAAACCTTGTCGAGATGCCAAATCGCCTCTTTTCCCCCTAACCTATCTCCTTCCCAGAAACTTACAAGCCTGTCAAGGATGGCCAGCGGGGGAAATCCTTCCATGTTTCGCACACTCGCCGATTACTGCGACCGGTTACTTACTTAGTACCTTCGCTCCAATTCCTGGCACCTTCGTGGCCTAGACCTGCCGATAAAGCAGAGTTAGGGTTAGTTCACGACGGGACCTTCGTAGTCTCTCCCCGATAAAGGTCCGGCGTGGGGAGTGATTTTATGAAAATCTGGCATCTGGCTTATGCGGCATTGGGAATTGCGGTGGCGCGCTGGGTTTTCAAGCGTCAATCGATGCAAGTAACCGATCCGGTTTCCCGTTTACGTACCTCTGGCCTGCTGTAAGCGTCACTGGGTAAAAGGGCATGGACGCGCCCCGTTGCGCGGCGCTTCGATCTGAGCGCGTCCATGCCCTAGCCCCACCCATATTTTCCAACTCCGGAAGTGCTAGCACTACCGTGTCCCTTCGGTAACTTCTTTTCCATCCCATCTCGCCTAAACTTTCCTTGTGGACCCGCGGGTCGCGTGCCGCTCGATGCATCCGCTCGGCGCACGCTGCCTAACGACCGAAATCATGCGATCCAGATTCCCCACTTCGCTGTTGCTTGCTTCCGTCGCGTTGCTCTTGGCGTTGCTCTGCCCGTTAGCTGCGTCGGCGCAAGATGAAGCTCCTTCGCTTGGCGACTTCGCACGCGACCAGCGAAGAAACAAGGCGCAGCAGCAGCCTCAAGCATCGCCGGACCCGGCCCGCACCGTGATCGACAACGACAATCTGGTCCAGGTCATGGACGACGCCAAGAAGGCGAGGCCGGTCAAATCGGACAAGGCCGTCTTTTCGATTGACCCCTCCAGCAATACCCTCAAAGTATCGTCACCCGACGTAACCTGCAGTCTCTCGTTCAACGCTCGCGCCAGCGCGTTGCTGATCAAGCCCGTCCTCGTAGAAGACTTGCCGCTCACCGAGTTGCTCAAGATCGACGGTCCCGGTTCGATCCAGGATGAGAGTCTGCAATTGGAAGTATTCAATGGAACCGACTGGGATCTGCGCGAAATTACGGTAGGCCTCACGCTCGAACGCAAGCCCGGAGAAAATGCCGAAGTGGCGGCACGGGCGCGTGTGATTCCCGCCGCCGAGGCCATAGCGCCCATCACCGTCGAGCGGCGTTCCGACGTCACGCTCCTCTATCACCTCAAAGCCGAGGCCAAGCCCTTCAGCACCACCGCGTTTCACGAGAATATCGGGATTACTCCCGGCCCCGATGAAGATTGGCGATGGTCGATCGTGGAAGCCAAGGGAATCCGGCCCTCGCAACCGCAGCCGGCGGCCGACCCCCTGCCCGACCCGCTGTTTGCCACGCCATCAGTTTTACTGCCGGGGTCGAACCAGTCGCAGCTTGCGCCCATTACGCCTCTCGCTCCAAACAAAACTCCAGATCAGGCGCCGCAAGACAAGCCGAGTCCCGATCGCTCCCCGATCCCAGGCCCAACCGCGCAGCGATAAAAAGCCTGAATCACAGGGAGCGCAGCGATTTCATAGGGGCAACGTGCGAGGTTTCCCCCGTGAACCTCTGTGTCCCCCGTGGTTAAGATTTTTCCCGCAGTAAACGCCGGGACCCGTTCTCTGGAACCGTTGTTTTGGATCGACTGGAATGGTACTCTAACCAAGTTGAGCGGGAGTAGTTCAGCGGTAGAACGCCAGCTTCCCAAGCTGGATGTCACGGGTTCGATCCCCGTCTCCCGCTCCAAACCCCGACTTTCTAAGCTGGCGTTCCACCGGGGTTGAATTCGGCGCGGGGATCGGCCTTTACTTGCCGCTGGCCTGCGAGGAAGCCACCGACATAGAATGCATCTGCACCAGGCCGATTCCCAAGCCTCCCACGGCGCCAGCAAGCAGGCCCAGCAGCACGAGTAGGGGAATGCTTTCAAGCAGTGACTTCTTCCTCTTCGCCATTGTGTGTTTTCTCCTTGGAATCTGGTATTCCAGTCAATTTTAGCATTTTCGCGTCCATTCCCGGCTCAGGGCAGGGGCACAACACCTTGTGGCAGTTAGAGATGGCGGGAGCGGGTCCGCAAACCAGACGATACCGCAGAGTTTTTCACCTAAAGGAAACCCTGCCGGGCTCCGCAAACGGACCCCTACTGCGGGTCGGCAGGGAGGTTGTCACGGCCTACCTCGTGGGGAAGGCACACGAAGGAAACACATTGGGGTGAAGACCTTCGTGTCCTTCGTGTCCTTGGTGGTTCACGTTCTTGCTCTCTGCGCGTTGCGCGAAACGGACCCAGCACCAGCCCCGCGATTGTCGCCGCACGATTGCCGCCCTATGATAAAAGATAAAAAAGGACATTCGGAGGTCTATTCATGACAGAACCCAGTTACGAAGAATTGAAAGCTCGCCTTGCCGATCTTGAAAAACAGGTGGAAACGAAAAAGAGAAGCGGCGCCATGGAGTTCCGCGTCAGTGAAAAGGGCGGCGTCAGCGTGTACGGACTGGGCCGCTTTCCCGTGACGCTCTACTACGAACAGTGGACGAAGCTGCTCGATGCTGTCCCCGATCTTAAGGTCTTTATTGAAGAAAATAAGAGCAAGCTGAAGCTGAAGCAGGGCTAGCATCGTGCTGTGAAAGCACTTTGTAGCACGGGAGCCTTCAGGCATCACGAAGCGTGTGTGTTGAGGACTCAGTCGGCAGTTTACAACACGTGATATACGTGCTACACGTATAGTACGTGAATAAATGATCCGTGACAGCTTCACAGCCTTAATGACCAAACAAAACGTGACTGTAAGCCTAAGCCGCCAAACCCTCCAGAAGGTGAGAGTCCTTGCCGCCCGCCGCGCGACTTCCATTAGTGGCCTGCTGGCCGAGCAAATTGAGACTCTGGTCGGGGAGGAAGAAGCGTATGAACGGGCGCAGCGACAGGCCTTGGCGCTGCTCGATCGGGGTTTTCACCTGGGCGGTGTAATTCGAGCCCGTCGAGACGAGTTGCATGAGCGATAGGATTTTTGTCGACAGCAACATTTTGATTTACGCTCACGACGTCGATGCGAAATCCAAGCGCGAGGTGGCCAGGAGTGTACTCGGCGAACTTTGGAGCCAGCGAACGGGAGTTCTCAGCCTGCAGGTGCTGCAGGAATTCTACGTCAACGTGACCCGCAAGATTTCGTTTCCGCTCCCCAAGCCTGTCGCGCGCATGGTGGTGAACAGCTACGCGGTTTGGTGCGTCGAAACCACTCCGGCCGAGATTTCAACTGCGTTTCGAATTGAGGACGAGTCCCGGATCGGATTCTGGGACGCCCTCATTGTCGCGTCCGCAGCCAAATCCGGTGCAAGTCGGATTCTCTCCGAGGATCTAAATGCGGGACAAACGATCGCGGGCATCCGGATTGAAAACCCATTCGCTGGATAGTATGGTGCGCCCGGAGAGAATCGAACTCCCAACCTCTTGGTTCGTAGCCAAGCACTCTATCCAATTGAGCTACGGGCGCATCGTGGCGGAATTGCGTCTTTGAATTATAACGGAACAGAATCGTTTCGCCCAACCCCGATCGTCGAATACCCTCGCCGATAAAAACCTCTGAGTCGCTGTGGAAATCGTTCCTTCCAGAAATCCTTGCCCAAACCGGAGATTGATTCATCAGCGTAAAAGTTTCCGGCCCAGCGCAAAACCTACCCACCCGACCGTCCTTCCCCCACCTGTTGTCAAGGTGTTAGCAATGGCACACGACATGCTTTTCTTTAAGGACAGACGAAGTGGCGCGCAACGGGGCATCTTGGAAAATACTTCGGCCAGAGGTCTTTCCGAGTGCCCCTTTGCCTTTCCTCCGTTGGTCGACCAAGGCGCACTCCGCTTGGCTTCCCCGGCCCTCCCCCGAGAGTCCTATCTAGATATAAGGATTAGCTTGGGAAACAGGCGGAGTGCTGTTCGACCCCTCTTCCGCTCTCGCCAAAACTCTCAGGCCAGAACCATTTCGCCCTGCACGTCGATCCCGGCCTGGCGCAGCAACCTGACCACCGCGTCGCCCTTCATTCGCGAGGCGTCGAAGCGTACCCGCACCGTCCGCTCTTTCTCGTTAAACTGAATCCGCTGAATACCATAGACCTCGCGGACACTGTCGATGGCCCGCAACTCAGCTTCTCCGGGCGGAGTCTGATAGGGGTAGACGGCTTCGAGGTACGTCATTTCTTTGTCTCCCAAAGAATAAAGTTCGAGGATTACTCTTTGAGTATCTAGTGGAAAGGCCAACGAAGGCTCAGCAACTTGGTGGTTCCATGAACAGCCAGAAACGCGAGAATCGCAACTTTTGCACCAGTTTCAGACACGGCTCATACACGGCGGCCCTGACGCCATCTTCCTGCCCGAAAATTTTATGCACGGCTATGCACGGCCAGCAAGAGCATTGCACAGGAGCACGGAAACAAGATAGCACGCCTAGCCGGAAAAAGGGCCGCTATGGTGAGCCAGGATCGCACGCCGCCGCTGCGGTGACCCTGCGGTACGTCGGAAAATGTCCTGGCGAGTACCTGAGTTGCGCGATTCAGACCGTTTGGCGAGTTGGATTATTGGGGGAAGCTTGATTCCGAGGTCGTCTTGCAACCGCGCACGGTCAAAGTGATTTCCTCAGACCCTCCACGCAATATAAGAGGGCGCC
>PKXK01000251.1 GCA_003132325.1 Acidobacteriaceae bacterium | reverse complement strand
GGAGATGTGTTCGCCGAGGAACCGTGCTGCGTTTGGCAACCGAAGGAACACAAATCCCGCGAGACCAGCCTGACCACCTCAGGCTAGCCCGCCGCCGTCCACGACGAGATGCGCGCCGGTGATCCACGTTGACATCTCACTCACAAGAAACAGGACCGCATTAGCGACATCGCCGGGAGTCCCGACGCGGTGCAGCGGACGGCTGGCGGCCTCCTTCATAAACTGCTCGGGGTTCTCGCCGAGCTGATGGCACTCACTCTCCAGCATCGGAGTGTCGATGTCGCCCGGGCACACGCAGTTCACCCGGATATTGTCTTTGCCGTGGTCGATCGCCATCGCCCGGGTCAGGTTCAGCAGCCCACCTTTCGCCGCGCAGTAGGACGCCGCCTTCGGTCCGCCCTTCAACGCCCATCCCGACCCGGTGTTGACAATCGCTCCGCCGCCGTTGCGGATCATGTGTGGGATCGTTTCGTGCGACAGCAGGTATGCGCTTTTCAGGGTCACATCCAGGACTGCGTCCCACTCTTCTTCTTCCAATGCCAGCACGTCTTTTCGGAGGACGATACCGGCATTGTTGCAGAGGATGTCGATCCGGCCATGGGCAGCAATTGTGCGGCTGACCGCCTCTCGGCAATCGGAGCGCAGACGAACGTCGCATGGGATAGCTATTGCCATGCCTCCACTGCGCTCGATTTCGGCGACTGTCTCCATCCCACCCTCAAGGTTCTTATCGAGAACGGCAACCGCGCATCCCATTTCCGCCAGACGGGCCGCGATCCCACGGCCGATTCCCGAGGCAGCTCCCGTCACTATGGCAACCTTGCCTTCCAGCGACAGCAGTTGCCCTGCTCGATTGCGCACGTCCTTCACATCCATTCTGGCCCCCCTCGGCACGGCAACGGTTCTTACCCCAACGCCTCCAGAGCGCGCTCCATCGCACTCAGGGTCAGCTTAACGTCTTCGGCGCTGTGGGCCGCGGTTACAATCGAGTGCAGCGTCGCCGCGGGACTTGTGTACACGCCGTATTCAAATAACTTCAGAGACAACCGCTGATAGCTTTTGCGGTCGACATGCTGGCAGAATTCCCGATAGTCGCGGATCCGCTTCTGCTCGGTGAACATGATTTGAAACATCGGGCCGACGCGCTGCACGATCGCGCGAGTTCCCTTCCGGCGAAAAAGTTCGGTCAGCCCTGCCGCGAATTGGTCGGCCAGTTCCCCAATCTGCCGGAATAAGGCGCCCCCGTTTCGAGTCAGCTTGCCAAGACTGGCGCGCGCCGCATGCAGCCCGATGCGCGAGGCGTTGTGCGTGCCATAGTGCAGAACGCCTCCGCTGGCTAATGCGCCCATCACCTCGGCGCGTCCGGCAAAGGCTGCGACTGGGAGTCCGCAGCCCAGCGCTTTTCCGAACGTAACAATGTCCGGTGACAGCCGGTAGTATTCCTGGCAGCCGCCCGCCGCAATGCGGAACCCGGTCACGGTTTCGTCGAGGATGAAGAGAATGCCGTGTTGGCGGGCCAGCTTCTGCAAGCCCTCCAGATAACCCTCGTCCGGCGGAATCACGCCCATATTCGCCATCACGCCTTCGGTGATCACGGCCGCGATCTGTCCGGGATGATTCTGAATGGCACGCTCGAGAGATACAAGATCGTTCCAGGGAACGACGATCGTGTCATCGAGCGCGTGGCGATTCAGGCCCGAACTATCGGCAATCCTGACCGGATCGCTGCGCCACCCCACCGCCGAGGGCGGCAGTGGGTTCGACGCGACTAGAACATCGTCGTACCAGCCGTGATAGTGCCCCTCGAACTTCAAGATCTTCGGCCTTCCGGTGCAAGCGCGCGCCAGCCGCACCACCGCCATCACCGCTTCGGTTCCAGTATTCGCGAAGCGGACAACTTCGGCATTGGGCACAATCTGCTGCAGCAACTCGGCGACTTCAATTTCAATCGCGGTTGCGGTCGCGAAATGAGCGCCGGTGGCTGCGCCTTCAGCAATCGCCTGCGTTACCTCCGGGTCCGCATGACCCAGCGGAAGCGCGCCGAAACCCATCATCCAGTCGATGTATTCGTTTCCGTCCACATCGTATAAACGGGACCCCTGCCCGCGCTGCATGAAGATCGGATACTCGCCATAGTTCGCCGGTCCACGGGAAGGAGAGCTTCCGCCCTCGACCAGTATGCGATTCGCGCGCTGATACAGTTGTTTCGATTGCTCCGTGCAAAATGGCGCCGTGCCCTTAGTCCCCAAGTTCCCACCTCCACTTCCCTCTTCAACACGCGCGTCCAGCACGACGAAGCTCCGAACCGTCGACCTCCCGATTCCGTTATCGGCTTCCACTCGCGCTCGGACGAGATAAACCTTACTATAATCCTGCAACCAACGGAGGATGGAAATGCGAGGACGGGATTTGGGTCGTGGCTTTCTGATAACGCTAGCCGTGTTTTGCTTTGCGTCGGTTTCCTGGGGCCAAGGCGCCGACCAGACCGAACGCGTGTTGTTCAATGCCAAAGTATTCACGGGCATACCCGATCATCCTTACGCCGACGCGGTTGCCATTCGCGGCGACACGATCGTGGCGGTCGGCAGCCTGGCCGAGGTCTCCGCCATCGATCCCAGCGCAACTCGCGTCGACCTGCAAGGAAAGTTCCTGCTTCCCGGCCTCATCGACAGCCACGCACATCCCATCGAAGGCGGTATCGCCCTGATCTCCGCCGATGTGGCCAATGAAATGCCCTCCATGGACGCGCTGGTCGGCTTTGCCGCCGACGCGAAGAAAAGCGGCAAGGGCATGCGCGGCGATGTTCTCTACATCAGCGGGATGCCTTTGGTCTACTGGTCCAAAACCGACGAACTCAATACCCGTTTCAGCAGCGGCGCTTACGCTGACGTGCCGGTGTTTCTCAGCGGAATGGACGGCCACACCGGCTGGGCCAATCGCACCCTGCTCGGCCGGGCTGGAATCACCAAGGATTTCCTCAGTCATCTTTCCCCTGCCGAGCGGGCCTACTACGGTATCAGCCCCACCGGCGATTCGAATGGTTTTGCCGTCGATGCCGGACTGGACAAGATCGAGGCTGTGATTCCGCCTGCGACCAAGGAGCGGTATCTCGAGGGCGGACGAGCCGCCATCCACTATCTGCACAGCTTGGGAATCACCGCCTGGCTCGACGCCGCGGCTGACCCGTCGATCCTGTCCGCCTACCGCAGCCTGTCCCAACGCGGAGAGCTCACCGTGCACGTGGCCGCATTTCCAGTGATCAATCCTCGTAACGATCCGGCCAAAGAGCTGGAGGCGGTGCAAAAGATCCGCCAGGAATACGCCAACCTGCCGAATCTGACTCTTCCCGGCATTAAGGTATTCGCCGATGGCGTGATGGAGTATCCCTCGCATACCGCGTCCATGACCAAGCCGTATCGAAACACGGGTAAATCCGGAGACTTGCTGTTCGATCCGGCGCGCTTTGCCGAGTTAGCCATCGCTGCCGATAAACAAGGTCTTATCGTGCATGTTCATGCCTTGGGTGATCGCGCGGTGAAGGAGGCGCTCAATGGAATCGAAGCGGCGAGGAAAGCCAACGGAAACAGCGCACTTCCCCACACGCTAACCCATGTTCAGGTCGCCGATCCCGAGGATTTCCCCCGCTTCCGGCAGCTCGGCGTCATCGCGGCGCTCCAGTTGTTGTGGGCGACTGCGGAACCGGACACGATTGAATTGCTCAAGCCGTACCTCGATCCGGAGTTGTATCGGTGGCAGTATCCCGCCCGCTCCCTTCTCGATGCCGGCGCCATCATCTCGGGGGCGAGTGACTGGCCCGTTTCCAGCCCGAATGTGTTTGAGGCGATCTACCAGGCCGAAACCCGCAAGGGACCGGAAGGCGTGCTCGATGCCGCTCAATCCATGCCGCGCGAAGCGATGCTTTACGCCTACACACGGAATTCGGCCCGGGCGTTAAACCAGCAGGACAAAATCGGATCGCTCGCACCGGGCATGCAAGCGGATCTCGTGCTGGTCGACCGCGACCTTCTGACGGTTACACCCGAGGAACTGAAAGACACAAAGGTTTTGTGGACCATGGTTGGCGGCGTCACGGTTTATCGCGCACAACCTTAGAACTGGCCTCATAAATGTTTTTAGAACTGGCCCCATAAATGGTTTTGGGCAGGGCACGGCTTCAGCCGTGCCGTTCAGGGCCAATAGAAATGCGGGCTTTAGCCCCTGAGGGCCAAACAGCCCGCGCGGAAGATCATTTATGAGACCAGTTCTAGTGTCGTGTCCCAAGTGTCGTGTCCCATAACCTCGGGGCATAAATCCACATTGTCATCCTGAGCGAAGCGAAGGACCTATGTATTGGA
Source organism: Acidobacteriaceae bacterium (assembly GCA_003132325.1). Taxonomy (GTDB): domain Bacteria; phylum Acidobacteriota; class Terriglobia; order Terriglobales; family Acidobacteriaceae; genus Acidiflorens. The sequence goes on along the minus strand of PKXK01000251.1, from coordinate 310 downwards.
CGGCGCGATGCGTAGCTCTTTCGCTTCCTTCAACACGACACCCCATACTTATGCTACTAAGTTATCGGACACGACGGTAAAGCCTCTCACGATTGACTTACTTTTTCCCCTATTCCCGTTTTGGGACAATCTTGTCAAGAGGGCAACACTTGCAAAATCTGGGTAACTCGATGAAATCGTTTGAAATATAAACCTCCGGAATTTGTCCTTTATTCCCTTCCAATATGATATCCTAAGTTTATAGAGTCAAAGAATTAAGGCGTGGCCATGGGCCGCGCCTTTTCCATTTTGGGCACCCATTTTAACTGAT
>PKXK01000064.1 GCA_003132325.1 Acidobacteriaceae bacterium | reverse complement strand
GAATCCGGCGCGGGACTTCTACGTGTAGCCCGTTTCACGAACGGAATCCCGGGCCAGCGCAAGGCAATTCCTAAACACAAGGCGGCGAGCTATCTCCGCTTCGCGTATCAAGCGCATCATTTGTGACATTCGGACTTCGCAAGAAGAATCCCATGGCTCATTCAACAGCCGAGTTCTCTATGCGGTCTTGCCGGTACTACCTCTTCCCGCGTCACTCTCGTTCAACAGTGCGCGGACCTTGCGCGCCAATTCAATTGGAAGAAACGGCTTTTCTAGGTAGCCAGCGTCTTGCGGGAGGTGCGCTGTCTGGCCGATTGTGTCTTCCGCGTATCCAGAGATGAACAAGAACCGCATCTCTGGCTGCAGCAAGATTGCCTTTTTCCTCAACTCCAGTCCATTCAGCTTAGGCATCATGATATCGCTGACCACGAGGTCAATCTCGCCGCGATTGTTCTCCAAAATCCGGATCGCCTCAGTGCCGTCCTCCGCCGCAAGTACGGTGTAGCCGCGTTTCTCCAAAGATACCGAAATCAATCTGCGCAGGGCTGGTTCGTCCTCGACCACCAGTACCGTTTCGGTGCCGGCGAGGACCTCGCTTTGCATCGGTGGCGTCTCATCTTCTACCTTCAGTTCGGTCACTGCCGTCGGTTAATTCGCCGCCCGTTTTTGGTTGCCCACTTCGGCGAAGAGCTTTGCCTGCGCGGCAACCGTGGTTCGGGGACGATCTTCTTCAGCTGGTGCAACCTGCGCTGCGTCTTCTGCCAGAATTACGAGATCAGCTGGCGGGGAGAAGGCCGCCCCGCGAAACCGGAAGAATTGGCCGGGATGATGTTGCGCTTGCAGGAACAGGGCTGCCACAACATCAACCTGGTGACTCCGGAACACGTGGTACCGCAGATTCTGGAAGGGCTCCTGCGTGCAGTGGAGCGCGGCCTACGTCTGCCGCTGGTCTACAACACCAGCGCCTACGACTCGCTGGATTCGCTTGCTCTGATGGACGGCATAGTGGACATCTACATGCCTGATTTCAAGTTCTGGGATCTCGAGAGTGGCCGCCGCTATGCGAAAGCTCCGGATTACCCCGAAGCGGCACGCCGTGCCATCAAGGAGATGCACCGCCAGGTCGGTACGCTCGTTATCGATGAGCAAGGGGTAGCGTTGCGCGGCGTTCTTCTGCGCCACCTGATCATGCCCGGCGGTGTGGCCGGAACACGGGAAATCATGAACTGGATCAGCCGCGAACTCGGTCCCGAAACCTATGTCAATCTGATGGCGCAATACCATCCCGCCTGCCGCGTCACCGAAAAGCAATATCCCGAGATCCACCGCTGTATTAGCCCGAGCGAACTCGAGCAGGCGGTTGATGCGTTTCGTTTGGCCGGGCTCTCTCGGCTCGACCACGACAACATAAGCACCACGCTGTTTCCCGCCTCGGGAATCATTATTTCACCCGATTAAGGGAACTGGGCGCCAGGAACGAAGTAGCCGATATCACTGCAATATCGCATCGAAAAGGTGTTTAATTAAAGTAGGGGAATATAGGCCAGAAATCGGCAAATTGTCCGCTACCTCATCGTCGCAGGAGGTTGGTCATGAGGACCCTGGAGCACTTTAGGAGATCGGACGATCGCAATGTTCATGCACATCCGTTCCACACCCTGTTTGCGCTTGTCGCAGGCTTCGTCCTGGCAGTCTTGGCGGTTTTGATTCTTACCGTGCCGGCGAGGTAGGGACGGATCGTTCGCACCGTACCCGTTCGAAGGACAATTGGGAGAACCTTCGAGTGGAGTGTGATGTGTCTGGATTTTCTGTGTAGCTTTCGTTGGAGACAGTTTGTTGGCGTTCTTAATGGCTCTCCCTAGCCTCCGCCGTTCGCGATAAAAGGCCGAGTGATGCTTCTTCGCTGCGACATCCGAAGGAGGGTGTTATGAAGTCTCAAAAAGCATCAAGGCCCAAGTCTGATCCACCCGCTGTACTCTTGAGCTGCCTATGCGGGGAAATACCCAGCGGCGAGCTATCGCCGTCTTGATACTTGGGATGCGAGTAGGCACCGTTGAAAACCATGACAGCGCCCCGTTTGTCAGCAGCCGACCGCTTCGGCCGGAATAAGCGTGTTTAGCGTGGATGCGATACAGACCATGCTCGGGTGAGAAACGGCACTATCACATGTGATCCTCATCATGGACACAGGCAGCAGTGAGGTGTATAGAACCTAGAAAGAGGACAGGACTCGTTATGGTGGCCGTCCCAACTGCGTGTCCCTTCTGCTCCTGTGGCTGCGGATTTTACTTGCTGGCGAAGGAGGGACAACTAGTTGGCGTCGCACCGAGCGAAACTCATCCGGTGTCCGAGGGCAGGCTTTGCGCCAGGGGTTGGAGCGCGCATGAGGCTGCCCTGTGGGGCGACCGGTTGCGGCAACCGCTGCTTCAGCGCAACGGAAAGCAGGAGTCTGTTTCGTGGGATGAGGCTCTTGATCACGTTGTAGGCCGGCTCAAGGAGTTGATGAATGCGGGCAAGCCGGTCGGAGTTCTAGGTTCTTCCAGAGCAACCAATGAGGAAAACTACCTGGCGGGCAGGCTTGCGAGGGCCGGTCTCCAAACCAACAACGTCGACTTTTCCTACCACCCCATCTGTCGCCCGCTATTGGCAGGTCTTGAGGAGGTAGGCGGCAAACACGCCCCTTCAATCCGCCTCAATGACATTGCATCCAGTCAAGTCATCTTGTTAACTGAAGGTAACTTAGCCGAGACACACCCACGGGCGGCTTCTTCGGTCCTGAAGGCGCTGGAAAAGGGTGCCCACCTTATAACCGTAGGCTACAGAAAAACGCAGATGGCACGTCTAGCCTCCCTCCACCTGCAGACGACACCTGAAAACGAAGGTGAAGTGATCAATGGCCTTCTGGCCGCCATCCTTGACTTGAGGCTGCAAGATCGGACATCAGTACCAATCGGATATGACGCACTTCGCCGAGATCTGGAGACGGTCAAGAGGACCGAAGAAGTTCGCCAAGCAGCGGAGTGGATCGCGCGTGCTGAGCGGGCGGCATTCCTGATCGCGCCCAGCTGCGGACCGGGGGATCAGTCGCGAAAAGATGCCGCTGCCTTTGCCAAGCTGGCCGCTATCACCGGACATCTGGACAAACCCGCTTCCGGACTCTTGCCGCTTCTGGCGCGGAGCAACGTCCGAGGGGCGTGTGATATGGGAGTCGTGCCGGATCGCCTACCCGGCTATGATCCGTTGGATGACGCACGATCTCGGCAACGTGTGCAGGATCTCTGGGGAAAGACACTGCCCTCGGCCCCCGGATTGAGCGCTGAAAGCCTATTGCAGTCTGTGAGCGGATTAATTGTCGTGGCGGATGATCCTCCATCCGTCGTCCCGATGGGACAACGCGCAATGGCTGCGATGGAGCGGATTGAGTTCCTTGTGGTCTTGGATGCCTTTATCACACCCACCGCGCGCATCGCCCACGCACTACTGCCGATTGCAAGCTTTGCTGAAACCGAAGGGACACTCACCAACATGGAAGGTAGGGTACAGAGACTTCGCGTGGTGACTGATCCGCCCGGGGAAGCAAGGACCGGATGGCAGGTGCTGGCTGAGCTTTGTGGGAAGTTCAACGCAGCCGCCTCATACAGTTCAGCTTCCGGCGTACTCCGCGAGATCGGACAGGCGGCACCTGGATACGCCGGGGTGGAGCAACGGCTGTCCGAGGACGGATGGGGCGGAGCATTGCTTGAGGATTTTGACAGGGCGAAGTTCGTAGTCCATCCCACCGGGGCCACCGGGATGGCCGCGTTGACATCCGTTGAGTACCCACACCTGCTGGCGCGTGAGGGTGCTTTTGACTGGGGACACGACCCACTCGTTTCGTTCTCGCCGACTCTAAGGCGTGACTATCAATCAGAGCGGAAGCTCTTTCCCAATGGCTTCGTTGAAATAGGCAAAGGCGATGCGGACGCGCTCAAACTGAGTGGGGGACGGCAGGCCAGGTTGACTTCGGTGCACGGGGAGGCAATGGTTCCAGTTTTGGTGAGAGCGGATCTCAAGCCCGGGTTGTTGGTTGTACCTTACGCGTTTCGTGATCGTGTCTCCAACGTACTGGGCACTGACGGTGTAACGGCAGTAAGAGTAGAACGACCATAAGAGGCCGTCCATGGCCTTCACAATAGAAAAAAAAGCTGTAACGAGATGGCTTGAGAAGTTACTAGAGTCGGGAGAGATGGTCGCTCCCGTTCGTACCTCGTGCGGAGACGTCGTCTTCTCAACCATCCGTTCCGCCGAGCAGGTGGTGTGGGATTTCCCTAATCCTCTTCATCCACCGAAGGAATTTGTCCTACCTCAAACTGATCCCATCGTTAAGATCAGGCGTAACGGCCAACACCACGAGGTTGAGGCGATTCACGACGGTACCCGTCGCTTTCTTTTCAACGCACGTAGCTGCGATGCCAAAGGAATCGCATTCCTGACTCGAATGCACGAAATGGAGCCGGCGGACGCCTCGTACCTTCGGCGCTCCGGCAATCTCACCGTCATCAGCCTGGCATGCGCAACTCCATGCCCACTGGGTTTCTGTATCTGCACTGACTCAGGCCCTTTTTTGAGCGACAGTTATGACGCTCAACTGACCGATCTGGGTGAGAGCTATCTCGTCGAGGTTGGTAGCGCAAAGGGTGAGGTGGCGGTATCGGAAGCGCAAAGCCTCTTCCGAAAAGCTACCGAAGATGAAGTATCGCAGCGAAACAGACTTGAGGTAGCGGCTAGAAATCATTTTGGGGAAGAGACCTGCCATTTTGCGTCGGCCATGAGGCGCATCTCGACCGGTCGCGTGCCAGACGCTTTGTGGGAAAAGATGGGCGACTGGTGCCTGGAATGCGGCGGATGCAACCTGGTTTGTCCCACTTGTTACTGCTTCAGCGTGAAGGATCTCGGTCGTGATGGCACGTGGATTCGCTGCCGCCTGCGGGATTCCTGCCAGTACGCTGCCTTCACGCTGGAAGCTTCGGGACATAACCCGCGCGCGCAACGGAAGGACCGGATGAAGCGCCGCTTCTTCCATAAAGTAAGCGCGCAGTACTACACGCGCGATGGCACGGTTGGGTGCGTTGGCTGCGGGCGCTGCATCAAGGTGTGCTTGGGCACCACGCACATGCCGGCGGTGGTTGCTGCCATCCGGAAGGGGAAATGGCATGAATGATGTATTCCTTCCCGATATCGCGTGGCTAGCGGATGTCTGCGATGAGACTCCCGATACCAGGACGTTCCGATTGCGCTTCCGGGATTCGAAGAAGGGGGAGGATTTCCATTTTCACCCCGGGCAGTTCCTGGAACTGTCGGTGTTTGGCTACGGAGAGGCTCCGTTCTGCATCGCGTCCAGTCCGACCAGACCCGAGGCATTAGAAACGACGGTCCGACGCACCGGGCAATTGACCGATGCATTGCACAAACTTGGAGAGGGCGATGAGGTGGGAGTCCGTGGTCCATTCGGCAACGGATTCAATGTGGAAGCGGCCCACGGGAAGGACTTGCTGTTTGTGGCAGGAGGTATCGGGCTGCCGCCGCTCCGCAGCTTGATTTGGAACGTCCTGGATGAGCGCTCCCGGTTTGGCAATGTGACTATCCTTTACGGTGCTCGGACGCCGACGGACTTGGTCTACAAGCAGGAACTCAACGAGTGGGGAAAGCGTTCGGATGTGGAAACTCACGTAACCGTGGACGCGTCCCAGCCAGGCTGGACTGGAGCAGTGGGTGTGGTCCCATCGCTGTTCAAAAAGGCCATCTTTCGCCCGGAGTCCACTCTTGCCTACGTTTGTGGGCCGCCCATCATGATCAGGATCGCTATCCAGGATCTCCTTGCGCTCGGGTTCAAGGAAGAAGCGATCATTTCAACCTTGGAACGCATGATGCAGTGTGGCATTGGAAAATGCAATCACTGTGCTATCGGCCATCGCTACGTATGCCGCGACGGCCCAGTCTTCAACTACGGTCAGATCAGGGAGTTGGTCGAGTAGGGGGATTCGGAACCACACATTACGGAGCGTGACATGCCCGCGCGAGTTAGCAATATGAATCTACGAGAACAGCTTTCCAACGCAATGCAAGGCAACGTGGTCGTGATGGGCATTGGCAATCCCTGTCGCGGGGACGACGCAGCCGGGAGTTGCGTGGCCCAACAGATCTGCAGTGCGCCCGGTGTGAGTGTGATCGACGCCCAGGACGTTCCCGAGAACTATTTGTGCCAGGCGGCGGATCAGCGACCCGACACAATCGTGTTGATTGACTGCGTTGATATGAAATCTGCACCCGGCTCCGTGGCGCTCTTCGATGTGGATCAAACGGCTGCTTACTGGCCGAGCACACACCGTGTGCCCGTGAGCCTACTTGTGGACTACCTTGAACGGACGACCGCTGCGCGCGTGTTCCTGATCGCGATTCAACCGCTTCAAACGGGTTTCCTCCAACCAATGAGCACCGAGGTGCTTTCCAGTGTTGAGGTAATCGCCGACGTGTTGAACGGGGTTGTTGAAATGCGGAGGATGTCCGCCGGAGCTGAATGCGCAGGCCCACTGAGAGGGAGGGTGCCGGCATGATCGGTTCAGTTGCCATCCTCATGCTGATCCTGCCTGCCGCGGGGGCTCTCCTGTCCGTGGTTCTGAAAACACGCGCCCGCCCCGCGGCGGTAGTGACTGCGGCAATTGCAACCGGCCTGGCTGTATGGCTTACACTCTCCACCTACGGTGCTTCTTACACCAGAATGTTATGGCACATCCCCTGGTTGCGCGGCATCGTGGATGTGCCTGTCCTGGGGATTTTTATTGATCCCTTGGCTTCTGTGATGTTGCTGGTCGCAGTGCCGATCGGATTGCTCACCGTCCTCTTTTCGACGGCATACCTTACGGATGAGAACAAAGAGCACCCGGTAAACAATGAGCAGTACGGACGATACTATTTCTGGCTCCTGCTCTTCATCGCCAGTATGGTGGGGTTGGCAGTTGCGCCGAATTTCCTTCAGTTCTTCGTTTTCTGGGAACTTACTACCTTGTGTTCGTGGGCCCTTATCTCTTTTTACCAGAGCGAGCGCAGCTTGCGGGCAGGATTCAAAGCTCTATTGATGACCCACGTCGGCAGTGGCTTTTTTCTGCTGGCCATTCTGATTCTGTTTGCTCGCACGAGCTCGTTTGATTTCTCAGCCCTCGGCATGTTGCCCGATGGTCTGAAATCGGCTGTTTTGGTCTTACTCCTGATCGCGGCCTGGGCAAAGGCGGCGCAGGTTCCCCTGCAAACATGGCTGCCGGACGCCATGGAGGCTCCCACTCCGATTAGCGCTTACCTGCACGCGGCAGCCATGGTCAAGGCTGGCGTTTATCTGATGGCCAGGACGGTGAGCAGCGGCTGGGGAATTCCCCCGAAGATTTCATTGCTCATGGCCGGCATGGCGCTGCTTACGATTTTGGTCGCTCTCTCCTTCTATTTCGTTCAGGATGACCTGAAACGTTTGCTCGCCTATTCGACCATAGCGCATCTCGGCTACGTGCTGCTCGGCATCGCGATCGGGGGGCTGGGATCGACTCTAGGTTTTCGCGGCGGTGTCTTACACATCATTTGCCACGGTTACAGTAAGGCGACTCTCTTCTTTTGCGCCGGCGTCATCTCCTACGTCACCGGGACTCGCAGCATATCGTCGTTGCGGGGTTTGGCCAGAAGCATGCCCCTCACGGCTGCGGCATTCTTCATTGGCGTCCTGAGCGTCACTGGAGTCCCGCCGCTGGCCTGTTTCTGGAGCAAGTTCATGATTCTTTCCGGCGCCATGCGCCTTTCCGGACCCATTGGACCGTTCATCGTCATTTTCATCCTTAGCGAAACTTTGATCTCCTTCGGCTGGATGCTTTACATCGCACAGAAAATCTTCCTGGGTGCGCCCTTAACGGCGGCTCAAGTGCCAGCCGATCCGCCTTTGGCCATGAACGCCACTTTGATCATCCTGATGATCGGTTGTGTGGCCGCCCCCTTCGTAGGCATGCCCTTGGTGCAGTTGATAGGGAGATAGAATGGCTAACGCAGTTCACAACGTCGAAGTCAGCATCGTGATCCTGACCGTGGGGTCACTGGTGAGCCTGCTCTTTGCGCGCAGACGGAAGCTGTGCGGCTGGGTCAGTTTCGCTTTCGTTTGTGCCTCCTCCGTGTATACCGGGCTCGCAGTCGTGGGGGCATGCACGGTGGCTTCCGGCGAGCATACGATCCTGTCGTTGCCCCAACTGGGCTCTCGTCTCTCACTGCGGATTGATCCACTCAGTGCCATCTTCCTGGCCATCGTTGCCGTGATTGCTCTTCTGAGTACGCTGTACTCGGTCCGGTACATGGACCACTACGAGCACGACAACGTAGCCAAGTTCTTCCCGGTTCTTCTCCTCTGCGTCGCCAGTATGACGGGAGTTCTGGCGTGCACGGATTTCCTGTTTTTCCTCATCTTCTGGGAGTCGATGACACTGACTTCATACTTCCTGGTGACGTTCGAGAGTGAGAACGCGGCGAGCCAGCGCGCAGGCCTGAAATACTTCATCATCACGCACGGCGCCACGCTTTGTATGGTGGCCGCGGTACTGTTCCTCTGGAGGACGTCTGGCTCGTTTGCTTTTGATGCTATCCGACAGACCCTGTCTGCCCTGTTAGTCACTCGACCGCTCCTGGCTCACACCATCATCTTTCTCTTCTTCCTGGGGTTTGCCACCAAGGCAGGCATCCTGCCCATGGGTGATTGGCTTCCCGATGCACATCCGGTTGCGCCTTCAGGTATGAGTGCGACGCTTTCCGGTGCGCTCGTCAAACTTGGAATTTATGGGCTGGTCCGTCTTTTCTGCTTCTTTCTGGTTGTCTCCTCAGCGCTCAAAATATGGGGAATTATTCTGGCACTCGCAGGCACAGGATCACTTTTTGTCGGGACCTTGACCGCACTGCGGCAGACCGACACCAAGCGGCTAATGGCCTTCCACACGATCGGGCAAATCGGTTACATCTGCCTCGGCCTCGGAGTGGGGATCTACTGTCTCGACATGTACCCGGCCCTCGCTACGATAGCGCTCGCAGGTGCGATTCTGCACGCTGTAAACCACGCCTGCTTCAAGTCTTGCTTATTTCTTGGCGCCGGCTCGGTGCTCTACCGGACCGGCAAGCGCGACATGGACCAACTGGGCGGCCTGGCGCGTTTCATGCCCTTCACCACCGGCGCTACGACCATAGCCTCATTGAGTATCGCGGGGGTGCCGCCCCTCAACGGGTTTGCCAGCAAGTGGCTCATCGTCGCCGGGTGCCTGTTGGCAGGAATGCGCTTCCCCTTGTTCCTGGTATTGGGCCTCATAGCACTATTCATTTCGCTCGCCACGCTCGCTTCCTTCCTGAAGGTCCTCGCATCAGTCTTCCTCGGCAAGGGGGACGAGAGCCGTGGTGTAGAGGAAGTGCCGATCTCCATGATAGTACCCCAGGTCACGCTTGCCGCCCTCTGCGTCCTGTTGGGAATCTTTCCACAACTCGTGTTGCGTTTCGTCGGGTATGCAATCGAGGGAGCCAATGCCATGCCGGTCTCGGGCGTGGATGCAACCCGAATATGGGGTGGCCTCCGGCTGATCGACGGATCACCCGTGGGGTTCTGGTCGCCCCTCGCCATTCTGGCGGCCTTGGCAGTCCTGGCGTTGCTCTGCTATGGGATTCAGCGCGCGGGCGGGGCACAGTCCAGGTCCGTGCCGGTCTGGTACTGCGGAGAAGAGCACGCTCCGGACCTGGTCCGCTATCCCGCCAGCAGCCTCTATCTGCCCTTCAAACACGCATTCCAGGGGATCTATCCAAGCGGAAGAGTCCATGTGCCAAGATTCCCCGCTTCCCTTCGTCGCGCTCTCGATTTTGACCAATGGCTGTATACGCCCACAGTCAAAGCGATTGACCGAGCCGCGGACCGCGTAAGCAGAACGCACGTCGGCACCCCGCAAATCTATCTTTTGTGGATCGTCATCGGGGCCATCGTAGTGACTGGAATCTTGCTGTGGGTGAGGAGCTGAGGAGGCGGGTATGAGTACCATAGATCAGGCGACCGTTACGCGACTGAAAGAAGCAGTCGCCGCTCACGGCGACCGTGCTCTCCTGTCAACGACTCAACCTCACGCCGATACCCTCCGGTTTGCGATCGAGAAAACGGCGATGCGGTCCGTCGTCGTGGAGCTCGTCAACAACTTCCAAGCGCGCTTCCTGATTTCGGTGGGGACTGATAAGAGACCGGTAACCGGAGATTTCTCGATTCTGCATCTGTTTTCGCTCGACCGTGAGCATCTCTACGTTCTGCTCGAATCTGCCGTGTCGGAAAAGGACCCGAGGATTGAGTCGATCACCGAGGTCATCCCGGGAGCCAATTGGGCAGAGCGGGAATTCCGGGACGCCATTGGCGTCCATCCCGATGGGCATCCGGATCCACGCCGCCTGCTTTTGGCAGACGACTGGCCGGAAGGCGTGTTTCCCCTGCGAAGGGATTTTCCTTACAACTACCAGCCTCCACGCGCTGAAAATGTGCGCCCACAAATGCGCGAGCCCCCCGCAGGGGCAAGCGTGATGCCGATCGGGCCCTTCTTTCCGGTTCTGGAGGAACCTGCCTACTGGCGCATGTTCGTCGAAGGGGAGACGGTTGTGGGATGCGATACCCGCCTTTTTTACAACCATCGAGGAATTGAAAAGCTCGGCGATAGCGTTTTGACGTACAACGAGATCCCGTATTTGGCTGAGAGAATATGCGGGATTTGCGGTTTCATTCATTCCACCTGCTATTGCCAGGCCTTGGAGAAGGCTGCTGGCATCGACGCGCCCCGCCGGGCCAGATATATCCGAACTATTATGCTGGAACTGGAACGCATCCACTCCCACCTGCTCTGGTTGGGCATTGCGGGGCACATTATCGGCTTCGAAACGGTGCTCATGCAGACTTGGCGGATTCGTGAGCCAGTGATGTGGCTTTGTGAAGAGATCTCCGGAAACCGCAAGACGTACGGAATGAATACGGTCGGCGGGCTGCGGCGCGATCTCCCCGATCAGATAAAGCCCAGGCTTTTCGAGACGCTTGCCGAGGTAGAAAAAGAAGTCATAGCAGTTCGCAACGCGGTCATTGGGGATACGACGCTGCAGGCCCGGACCAGGGGAGTCGGGGTGTTGACCAACGAATGGGCGAAGAAGATCTGTGTTGTCGGCCCGCCTGCCCGAGCTTCCGGGGTAGCCATCGATGCGCGGATCGATCACCCCTATGCGGCGTATGACGAGGTGCCCCCTCGGATCGCCACGCAAGAGGCAGGTGATACATGGGCGCGTGTGCTCGTGCGCGTCGCCGAGTTGCTGGAATCAATTCGGCTAGTGCGCGAGGCTCTCTCCGCCATGCCTCCGGGTCCCATTTGCGCGGAGATCAAGGAGGAGATACCGCCGGGTCGAGTCGGAGTGTCGGTGGTGGAGGCGCCGAGGGGCGAAGCAATCCACTTTGTGCTGACCGGTGGTGATAACCGGCCCTATCGGTGGAGAGTGCGCGCGCCCACCTATCCGAACCTCCAGGCGATGCCGGCGATGGTTGCGGGTGCCAACATCGCGGACGTGGCGATTACGCTGGGGAGTCTCGACCCTTGCTTCTCGTGCACGGAGCGCCTCGAGACGGTTGATCGAAGGACNNTGCGATGACAGCCTGGCTCATCAAGATATTCCTGCTCTGCTTGCTGAACGCGGCGGCCGCTTTGCTTCTGTCGCCCCTTTTCGAAGGCATCATGCGCAAGCTGCGTGCCGCGCTCCACTCTCGAATTGGGCCCCCGATCACGCAACCCTATTGGGATCTCCTCAAGCTCCTGGGCAAGGAGGATCTCGGAAGCACGGGCGGAGTCGTCTATGCGGGCATGCCGGCAATCACGCTTGGTTCGGTGCTGCTTCTTGCTGCGCTGGTCCCCATGGGAGCCGCCGCACCGCTTGCCTTCGCGGGTGATTTGATCGTGGTGCTCTATGTCGCGACGATGAGCAGTGTGCTGATCATGCTGGTGGGTTTCGCCAGCGCCAGCCCGTATGCTTCCATTGGGAGCTCGCGCGAAATGATGATGCTTTTATCTGTCGAGCCCATCCTGGCCATTGCTCTCTCCGCGGGTGCGTTCAAGGCCAAGACCCTGGCGCTGGGTGGCATTGTCAACTGGCAGGTGCAGAATGGACCGAGCATCAGCATGGCGATCGGGGGCGTGGCATTCTTCCTTGCTCTCCAGGCCGTGGCAGGTAAATTGCCATTCGACATTGCGGAGGCCGACCAGGAAATCATGGGAGGTTCTCTGGTGGAGCAGAGCGGCCCGCGCTTGGCGCTCCTCCGATGGGCGATGTGGGCCAAGCAGCTTGTGTTCGCTTTTTTGCTGGTGGAGGTGTTCTTTCCTTGGCCGCACTTTGGAACTTACCTGGTTGACTTGGTCGCGACGACCGTGAAAGTGCTCGTCGTTCTGGTACTGGTGTCGGTTATTGATGTCGTAAATCCAAGGCTCCGCATCGATCAAGCGATGGGTTATTACATGCGGGTCGGGGTTTCGTCTCTAGCTGCCCTGGCTTTTGCAATGATTGGAAAGTAGCGGGAGGTTGAGGTGTTTCTGAGCAAGCTGCGAGAAGCGCTGATTTGCTTGAAAGCGGGGCGTGTCACCCTCGGATACCCCTTTGCATCCCACGATCCGAAACCCGGGTTCCGCGGCAAGATCGCGATCGACGCCGATCTGTGCTTCGGATGCGGTGGATGCGCCAACGTCTGCCCGGCCAACGTGATTGTGGTGTCGGATGCGGAACAGCACATGCGGACGGTCGAGTTCTACTGGCGCAGGTGTACGTATTGTGGCAAGTGCGAAGAAGTTTGTCCCGAAAAAGCCATCCGCCTCAGCCAGCAATTCGAAACTGCCACGAACGCTCCCCAGGACATGTACATGCGGCTGGAGGTTTTCATGGGGCCCTGCCAGAGGTGCGGCAGGTGCTTCCCACCTCCAACGGTCCTTGACCGGATGATGACGAGCGGTTTCAGGGAGGGCCTGCGAGGAGGGAGAGCATGAACCCGGAAGCCCTACACACCGGTTTGATCGAGACCCTGAGTTTAACCTTGGTGATCACCTCGGTGGCTGCGGTTGAGATGCGAAGGCTCAAGTTTTCGATTGTCGCCTACCTCTGTCAGGCACTCCTGATTGTGGGGCTGCTTCTGAGTTTTGCTTCTGTCAACAAGGCCCTGTACTGGTGGGCTGCCACCGCCCTGATCACCAAGGCGGTCCTAACACCTTGGTTCCTTTTCCGGGCGATCCGCGGTGTGGATGACCGCGAATTGAAGCCGGTGATTGGGTTTGGCCCCTCGGCCGTGATTGTCGCCTTGCTGATGATGAGCTTCTTCCGTCTCACACACGGCAAAGTCGCACTTCTGGCGCCTACCGGGATGGCGCAACTCGAGGTGTTTAGAACGAACTTGGCGGTAGCGTCCACGGTTTTCGCATTGGGCTTGTACGCTGTCCTGACGCGTCGGGATGCGATCAAAGCGGTGATCGGGCTTTGCCTGCTTGAGAACGGGGTACACCTGAGTTTGGTGAGCTTGGCTCCCAGCTTGCCGGAGACTGCTCTTTTTGGGGTTGCGACGGAAGTGGTTGTGACGGTTTTTCTCCTCTTGTACGTCATTGGTGGAGTCCGGCAGGTGTTCGGCTCGACGGATACGTTCCTGCTGCGGGAATTAAGGTGGTGAGCGGGACCTAACGGTTCGCCCGGAGGATGTTGATATGCCCGGAGAAGTTTTGACAGAGACCTCAGCCCTGCCTGCGGCTGTATTTCTCTTGCCGGTGTTGGCGGGCGTCATTGTGATCTCGGCGACGCGCACGAACCGAGCTCTTCAGCAATGGATATCCGTTTTGACGATGGCGCTTGTCACCGGGTTGGGTACTTGGATGGCGTACCGGATCCTGGGGAACGTGGTGCTCACAACCTGGAACCGTGAGCTCCGTGTCGATGCCCTGAGTGCTCTGATGGTCGTCATTATCGGAGGGATCGGACTGTTGGCAGCGGTTTATTCCTCACGATACATCGAGGAGCGGATGGCTAACGGTCCCGCCGCCCGCCGCACCAGTACATTCTATGGCCTTCTGATGTGGTTTCTGGGAACCATGCTGTGGGGATGCGTGACCAACAACGTGATCATGCTCTACGTGGCGATCGAAGCCACCACGCTCACCTCGGGCTTGCTGGTGGCTTTCTATTGGGATCGGCGCGCGCTGGAGGCTGGCTACAAGTACCTAATGCTGCTGACCATTGGGATTACCTTCGCCTTGTTCGGATGCGTTTTGCTTTACGCCAGCGCGGCGGCTACAAACAAACTCGATGGAGGGAGCGCCCTGCTGATCAGCGACATCCGGCACGTGGTTCAATTCATACCAGGGGGCACCGCGGCCATTACGATCGCGTTTCTCTTAATCGGATTTGGGACCAAGGCCGGGATTGCGCCGTTTCATCCCTGGCTCCCTGACGCGCACGCAGAAGCGCCAACACCGATTAGCGTGCTGCTATCGGGCGTCATGATAAAAATGTCACTCTATGCCCTCGCCCGCACGGTGAGCATATTCTATCCGGCATGGCCTCAGGTCACGATTTTCATTGTAGCCCTGGGCACTTTTTCGATGCTGCTCGGCATCATCATGGCGTTGACCCAAAACGACCTCAAGCGGCTGCTCGCCTATTCATCCGTAAGCCAGATGGGTTATGTACTGGTTGGCATCGGACTTGGAACTTACCTGGGATGCTATGGCGGCCTTTATCATCTGCTCAACCACGCGCTCTGCAAATCCCTGCTGTTCATGTGCGTAGGCGCGGTGATGTATGCCACTGGCGCCCGGCGAATATCCGAGCTAGGGGGGCTGAGAAATAAGATGCCGATCACGAGCGCGTGTTACTTCGTGGGGGCGTTAGCTCTAGCTGGTTTCCCTCCGCTCAATGGCTTCTGGAGTAAGCTGACGATATATCTGGCCCTTGCCAGGGCCGGAATGTGGTGGGCGGCGGGCGTTGCTATTCTGGCGAGTATTCTGACCATGGTGGTAATGGTTCGCGCGGGGTATAGAGTGTTTTGGGGCAATCTACCCACAGGCAGCGCCTCTCCGCCCAACCTGAAGGAAGTACCAGCGCGGATGTTTGTCCCTATGATGATATTGGCGGCCATATGTGTCTTACTCGGAATTTACCCCCAGGCGCCATACCCTCTCCTGGACCGCGCGGCGGGAGTTTTGGCGACCCTGGGAAGGTAAATGGAAGGTGAGGTGGCACCATGTTACGAAGTCTTTGCAGAAAGGCCTTTGGCAAAGCGCTTTGGGTATACCACGCAAATACCGGCGCATGCAATGGATGCGATATCGAAGTCATCAACGTTCTCACTCCGTATTATGATGCCGAGCGCTTCGGAATCAAGCTCGTAGGGTCTCCCCGGCACGCCGATGTGCTCCTGATATGCGGTCCTGTCACCCGACAAGTTGCGCCGGCACTAAGGAGATTGGTGGAGGCTGTTCCCAATCCCAAGCTCACTTTCGCTATCGGTTCCTGCGCAACGGGAGGGGGTTGTTGGTTTGATACTTACAACGTGTTAGGAGGCGCCGACAATGTGATTCCAGTCGATTTCTATGTCCCGGGTTGTCCGCCGCGACCGGAAGCCATTCTTTACGGAGTGGCTCTTGCATTGGGCTTGGTCCCGAAGAAGGTGGGTGAGGAAAGGCTGAGTCAAGAAACGCTCGAGGAACTGGCGCAGGGTAAGTCCATCGTCGCGGGGAAACGCACTGGGACGGCGCTTTGAACGTTGCGCCACAGGTGTGGCTACTTGCGAACGGTGCTTGGCAATCAGCCGGACCAAGCCGGGTAACTGCGGCTCGCCTGTGAATCGCATGCTGCGTGACCGCGTGGAAAGGGGACTGTTATGGAGGATCTGGAACGTTTTCTGGTTGAGAGCGTGTTCTTCAAAGGGATGAAAAAGGAACATCTGGAACTGCTGGCGGGATGTGCATCCAACGTGCGTTTTGACGCGGGCGAGGTTATCCTCCGTGAGGGCAAGGTGGCTAACGCTTGCTACTTGATCCGGCATGGTAAGGTAGCGCTCGAGGTTCACGCGCCGAAGCGGGGTCCCATCACTATTCAGACCCTGAGCGAAGGCGAGGTTCTGGGGTGGTCCTGGCTGGTTCGGCCATACCACTGGCATTTCGACGCACGGGCCGTGGAGCTGACACGCGCCATAGCGCTGGATGGAGAATGCTTGCGTCAGAAGTCTGAGAACGACTGCTGCCTCGGCTATGAACTCCTGAAGAGGTTCTCACAGCTCATGGTGGAACGCCTCCAGGCAGCCCGCTTCCAACTTGTCAACATATACGATATGTAGACTGGATCGCCGGCCGCACGTGCAACCTATTTCGGACTGAAGCTGGTTTCCCAAATCGAAACACCGAGTCCTCCCCAGAGAAAGCAACAGAGGCCGAACGACAATGTCACGATTCTTCCGCCGGCGCAAGAATGAGAAGCGGCTCGAGTCAATGTTGAACCGCTTGCGGCAGCACCAGTTCACGAGCTTCGTGCTTGACAGTTTCATGAACTTAAAGGAGAACTTATGACAACCGCAACTCTGAAAGCAACCAAGGTCTTCAGCTATCTCAGGCCGGAGGAGATCGATTCCCTCAGTAACTACGCAAGCACCGAGCAATACAAGGCCGGCGCAATCGTCTACCGCAAAGGACAGCCCGCCGCCCGTGCGTACGTCTTACTCGAAGGGGAAGTCATACTCCGCGCTCCCACTCCAGCGGGTCACGGCATTGTGATCGAACAAGCGGGTCCCGGTACGATGATTGGGGCTAGCGTGCTGCTGGGGGAGACATATATGGTGACGGCCCAGTGTGTCACCGACTGCAAGATCATGAGCCTCGGCAAAGCGGCCTTAGAGCAGATCATGGAAGCCAATCCGCAAATGGGATTGATCATTGAGAAGTACCTGGCTGAGCATTACTACCAGAGAAGTCTCGACCTCATGCACATGCTGGAAGGCCTGATACGGGGAGAGCCGTCGGAGGAGTTGAAGCGGGGAGGACCTCTGCCCATCGTGTGAGACCTGGTGAGGTCGAGGTCTATGATCGGATCGATTGTTTCTTA
>PKXK01000121.1:18525-82535 GCA_003132325.1 Acidobacteriaceae bacterium | reverse complement strand
TTCACATGCGCCGTGACCGTCACCTTCTGGGGAGAGAACTCTTCGGTCGGAGTGGGGCCTTGTGCTGCCATCGCCATGGGCATGGCACGGCGCTGCATGGGCGCGATGACGCGAATGTTCTCGAAGGTATCCACGGACGCATAGGAGAGTTCGCCGAGCGCGCGGCCACTAGCCGTGGTAAGAGACTCGGCGGAAGCGCGGGCGTGCCGGTAGGCGTCCGCCACGGCTTTGCTCTTGGCCTCGTCGGTCGAGTCCAGCGTGTAGCTCAGCGACTGGCTTTCACTGACGCTGGCGTCGGCAAGCTGCTGGGTGACCGGGCCGATCTTGGAAAAATCCTTGAGCTTCAAGCTGACGCTGGTCGTGACCTGGTAGCCGATAACTTTGTGCTTCGGATTCTTCCAGTCGTACTGGGGATTCACAGCGAAGAAGCCAATTTCCGCCGACCTGGGATCGATGCCGTTGGCGCGCAGAACCTGGCGCGTGGCCTCGGCTTGTTTGGCGGCCAGGTCATAGGCGTCTTTGGCGCTGTCGGCCTGGGCCGAAATGTTGAACTGAATGAGAGCGATATCCGGCGCCGTTTCAAATTTGCCATCTGCGCCAACAAAAACGGTGTTGGGCATGGCGTTGAGCGTGGGACTCTGCGCGCTCGAGAGCGCAGTGAGAATGAGAAAAAGAACGGAGCAAACAGCGGCCATCGTGGTTTTCATCGGGATCTCTCCTACTGGATGGACATAGATTTGATGGATATGGAAGCCGAATCCGAAGCTTTCGTTATACACCTCTGACGATAGAACGCGACGGGCTGCCCG
Source organism: Acidobacteriaceae bacterium (assembly GCA_003132325.1). Classification (GTDB taxonomy): domain Bacteria; phylum Acidobacteriota; class Terriglobia; order Terriglobales; family Acidobacteriaceae; genus Acidiflorens. The sequence continues at coordinate 81,726 of PKXK01000121.1, read as the reverse complement.
CGTTGCAGGCGAAAGAGGCGAAAAGGGAAAAAATGCGGGGCGTGGACGCGCAGTACCCGGTCTGCCCGCCAATGCGAAATAGGCACATTGGCGGGTACCGGTTCAATCACCCTTGAACAACGGCGGAACACGACGTTGTGGGGCCGTTTGCATTGACTTCACTGGTTCGGTTGGATGAGGCGATCAGGGTAAAACGATGCCTGGCGTATGGCGGGAAATGCCGGTCGGGGTTGGACGATCACCGTTGGACGATCACCGCGCCCGCTAGGCCAGCAGCGCCGGTGGTTACACCTTCGGGAAAGACGGTGTCGGTTCACTCGGGTCCTTTCCGTTGATGTCGTCTCGCAAGTCGTCCCAGATATTGTCGGGCATATCGAGGAATACTTTGACGATCTGAGGGTCGAACTGACGGCCGGACCAGAGGCGGATTTCTTCGCGGACAGCCTGCATGCTCTGAGCCTTACGGTAATCGCGGTCAGACCTCATGGCATCGAGCGTGTCGGCAATCGCGAAAATTCGCGCCCCTAGCGGGATCTCCTCACCCTTCAAGCCTCGCGGATATCCCAGTCCGTCATAGCGCTCCTGGTGGGCATAAACGATTTCGGCAGCCTCGGCCAAAAACGGGATTCGGGAGATGATCTTGTAGCCGCGGTAGCAGTGCTCCTTCATGGTCTCCATTTCGTCGTCCGTGAGCTTGCCCGGCTTGTGCAGGATGTAGTCGGAAATGGCCATCTTGCCGATGTCGTGCAGGAAGGCTCCGCGGGCGATCACGTTGATCTCTTCTTTTGACAGGCCCATTTTGCGCGCAATGGCGATGGTAAATGCGGTGACGCGTCTGGAGTGGTGTTCGGTTTCGGCGTCCTTGGCGTCGAGCGCATCGCCCAAGACTTCCAGCGTGATGTCATAGGATTTCTCGATCTCGGACAGTGCGGTTTTCCATTGCTGGGTGCGGGCGGCCACCAGCGCCTCGAGGTTGGTGCGATAGGCATCGTTTTCGCGCTTGAGGCGGCGATTCTCCAGCGCGCGGCGGACCGTGGCCAGCAGTTGCTCGCGCTCGAAAGGCTTGAGCAGGTAGTCGTATGCCCCATTGCGCAGCGCCTGCAGAGCCACCTGAATGTCGTGGACCGCGGTTACCATCACGATCGGCATGTCAGGGTACCGTTCCTTGGCACGTTCCAAAAGGGCAATTCCATCCATTTCGGCCATCATCAGGTCGGAGAGGACCAGATCGAAATCTTCACCCGATTCCAGAATCGCCAGGGCCTCGATGCCACTGGCGGCTTGCCGAGTCTGAAAATGGGCTCCGGCAAGCATCGAGGAAACAATCTCCCGGATTGTTTCCTCGTCGTCCACCACGAGAATGCGGTCGTTAGGCATGGTCCTGAGTGTAATGTATCGCTCATTCTAGGCTAGGATTTCACGTTCCGAAAGTAACCTAAGGGGCACGGAAATCCGCGAACGATCGGGGCGGGGCGTGATATTCAAGAGCTTAGGCGTTCGTGCGTCTATCTTGCGTCTGTTTATGGATCCAGCCGGGATATTCGGGAATTCGGTGGGTATGTTGGCCGTCCCGTGGTTGACGGCGCGGGAAACCTCCGCCCTGATCGTCGCGGCGGTCAGTCTGCTCTTCTTCCGGGTATTTCGCGAACGATGCCTGCTGGTGTGGGGCGCGGGCTGGGTCGCCTATGGGGCGTTTCTGTGGATGACGGGCACCGGTGAGTCGCACGTCGCATTAAAGACGACGACGACGGCGGCATTCGCGCAGGTCGGCTTTGTGCTGGCGATGGGACTGTTTGCCGCGGCGGCTCTGATCTCGGCGCACGCGAAACGAGCATTGACCGTGTTGGTGGCGGTCTCGTGGGTGCTCATGGTCTGCGCCATAATGCGCCCGTTCTATTTTCCGGATTCGAAAACCCTCGGGCTGGGGGTGGAGGTAGCCTGCCGGCTGATGGCGGCTGCGGCAGCCGTCGAACTGTTGCGGTACCGCTTCGGGCGTATTGGGCTGGGGCCTTTCCTTTTCGGCGCCGGCCTGGTGACGTTGAACCTGCACTGGCCTCGATTCACCAGTCACATTCCAGGTGAAGCGTACCTGTTGGCGGAAGTGTTGTTCGCCACGAGTATCTTGCTGGTGGTGTTGGACGACGCGCGGTTGCGCATGCGCCGGCTGGCGGTGTTGAACGAGTTGGCGGTCACGATTGCGCGCGGTCAGAATCATGCCCCGATGATGCAGACCGCTCTGCTGAAACTGAAAGCGGTGGTGGGGGCGAAGGTAGCATGGTTCCAATCGATGGAAGGGGACCAACTGACGCCCACGCAGCACGCCGGCCTGTCGCCGGAATTTCTGCGAGCCATCGGGCCTTTGGGGGCCGATAAAGCGACGGCTGAAACGCAGGCCCGCCCGCTCCAAAACCTACTTCAGAACATACTTCAGAACAACGACAACCGCGCCGTGGTCGTGAAACGCTCCGAGATGCCCGAACCGGAGCAGGAACAACTGAGGAAGCATGGCATTCATCACGTGGTCCTGCTGCCGGTGCTGGGCAAAAAGTCGGTGATCGGCTTGCTGTCGCTCGGCTGCTCCGGCGGCCGGGGCCACACCCGGGAAGAACTGGACTTCCTGGAAACCGCGGCGCAGACGCTGGGGATTGCGGCGGAGAATCTGCGTTTGCTGGAGCAGGTGCTGCGCTCGCAGCGGCAGTGGATGAATACCTTCGATTCCATCCAGGATCTGATTCTGGCGCACGACGCGGACTTCCGCATCCTCAAGACCAATCAGGCCCTGCTGCAGCGGCTGGAACGCGCGCCGGCCGATGTCCTGGGCAAACGTTGTGAAGACGTCCTGCCGCAAATGCGCGACTGGAGCGGCTGTCCGTATTGCGAACGAGGCTCGGGGCTGACCGAAGGCTTGGATCCCTGTTTCGGCGGCCAGTCGGTGGTTTCGACCTCATCGTACGCCGAGCAGGGCAGCCAGCAGAAGGGCACCATCCATGTGGTGCACGACACGACGGCGCGGCAAGTGGCGGAAGAAAAGTACCGCATGCTGTTCGAGCAGGCGCAAGAAGGCGTGTTTGTGGCGACCCCGGATGGAGCCTTGCTCGACTGCAACGACGCCTTTGTCACCATGCTCGGATACGGCAGCCGGGACGAGTTGATGGCGCTGGATGTGCGCAGCGTGCTGCACGCGGTACCGGAAGAGGGAGAGGCTTTTTGCAAGGAAATCGAAGCGCACAACTACGTGCGCAACTTTGAAATTACGGTGCGGCGCAAGGACGGCATGTTGCTGGCGGTGGCGCAGAGCTGTTTTGCCACCCGCGGCGCGGACGGACGCATCGAGCGCTATCAGGGCTTCATGCTCGACATCACCGAGAAGAAACGCTCGGAAGACGAGATGCGCCGGCGCAATCGCGAGTTGAACGCGCTCAACGCCATGGCGGTGATCGCGACTCAATCGTTCGATCTGGATGAAATTCTGAACTTGACGCTGCGCCAGGTGATCTCGCTGTTTGGAGCCGAGACCGGCTCCGTTTATCTGGCCACGGAACCGGATGGTACTTTCCGGCGGCGCGCGGGTTGGGGACCGCGCAGCGAGGCGCGTGTGCGCATGGCCGAAGTCGTCTTTCCCGAAGGCATGGGCGATTTGGTAATGCGCTCGCGTGCGGAAGTCGTGACCCAGGATTTTCTGCCCCACCTGCCACCGGCGGTGGTCGAGTTCGTGTGCGCCGACCGCCTGCCCTACTGGATTTGGGTGGTGCTTTGGAGCAAGGACAAACCCATCGGCATCATGGGGATTGCCAGCAAGGATGACCGGCACTATTCCAGCAACGACGAGAATCTGCTGGTCGCTATCAGCCGCCAACTGGCGACCACCATCGAAAAGGTGCAGCTCTACGAAGAGACTTGCCGGGCGTACGAAGACTTGCGCCGGACACAGGAGCAACTGCTGCAGAGCGAGAAGATGTCGGCCGTCGGCCAGTTGATTTCCGGGGTGGCGCACGAATTGAATAATCCGCTCACCGCAATCCTCGGTTACGCGCAACTGCTGGAAGGCGCCGGCCTCGATCACCAATCGGCCGATTATGTACGCAAGCTGTTCAAGCAGGCCCAGCGGACCCATCGCGTCGTCCAGAATCTGCTTTCCTTTGCGCGCCAGCGCAAGCCGCAGAAACAGGAAGTGGACTTGCGCAAGGTTCTCGAAGAGTCGCTGACTCTCCGCGAATACGACTTGAAGGTCAATAACGTCACACTGGAACGCGAAATCCCCGAGGACGTGCCCTCGGTCGTGGCCGATCCCCACCAGTTGGAACAGGTCTTTCTGAACGTAATCAACAACGCCCTCGATGCGATCGTGGAGGGCAGCGGCAGCGGTGTGTTGAAAGTGCGGGTGTTCAGGAAAGATGCCTTTGTGTGCGTGGAGTTCGATGACAGTGGCCCTGGATTCAAGGACCCGGGCCGGATTTTCGATCCCTTCTACACCACCAAGTCGGTGGGCAAGGGAACCGGCCTAGGTTTAAGCATCTGTTACGGGATCGTCAAGGAACATGGCGGAGAAATCGTGGCGCGCAATCGGGAAGAGGGCGGAGCGACCATTGAAGTCCGATTGCTGGCGAGCGAGAAATCCGCAATGCCCGAGACCGTGGCTCCCACGCGTCGAGAATCGGTGCTAAAAGGGCGTGTGCTGCTGGTCGAAGATGAAGAATCGGTGCTGGAATTTGAACGAGACGTCCTAATCGGAGCCGGAGCCGAAGTCACGACCTCGATGAGCGTGGAGGATACGCAGGAGCAGCTCCGCAAAAGTTCTTTCGATGTGATCGTAATGAGTGGCCGCATGCCGGGCGGGTACAGCGCCCGTGAGATGTACGACTGGATCGCAAAGAACCGCCCAGGTTTGGAAAAAGGGCTGCTGTTCACGTTTTCCAGTGTGACCGACCCGCAGACTCGAAGTTTCCTGCAAGAACATGGCGTGCCGTCGCTGGCGAAACCGTTTGAGATCGCGGACCTGATCTCACAGGTGCGTGCGCTGAGGCAGAGGGAAGGGACCGCGGAAATCAAGACCAAAGAAAAAGACGAAGAAAAAACTTCCGCGGCGTCCGCGGGAACCTAGAAGGATTCAGCGTTTGCTGTGTCCTGTTCGTGTAGGGACAGCCGCCCTCNNGTCCAAGCCGAGCGCAGCTCGGCAGACTGCCAGTAGCTGCAGCGATGCTGGATTCGCTCTAGAGTTGTCCTTGCAAGCCCCGCACCATTTCCGCAATCAAGTTTTCGTTGCGCCGGTACCAGCGCCAGTGGCCCTCTCTCTTGGCTTCCACCACACCGGCTTTTTCCAGGATGCGCATGTGATGCGAAACCGTCGGCTGCGCCAGCTTCACACGCTGCTCGATATCGCCGGCACAGAGGCCTGTTTCCTTGTCGAGCGAGCATCCGCCCTTTTCTTTGAGCGCACGCAGAATCCGGCGGCGAGTGGGGTCGGCGATAGCGTGCAGGAAACGGTCAAGATGGGCAGCAGCATGGGGCATGATGAGGAAGGGTATCAGAAAGGCAAATTGGTAATTGTGCAATTTGTAATTTGGTAATTTAGAACCTAATGACCACGCGATTTGAGATTACGAAATTACCCGATTACAAAATTACAAATTGCTTTTCATTTCTTCACAATCGGATTATAGCCATCGCCGATCAGCCGGGCGCGCATGGCTTCCGCATCCTTCAACTCGGCGTAGGGTCCGACCTGCACGTGATAGAACTTGTCGGCGGCCGTGTTGTTCGCGCTGAAGGCCGGATACTGCTTCTTTTTCAGAGCCTCGACCAAAGCATCGGCGTCTTCCTGGCGGTTAACGGCAGCGACTTGCACGTAGTAACTTCCGGACGTAGGCGGCGTGGGCGCCGAAATCACGGCTTCGGTGGCAGCCTTGGGCGCTCCGTCCGCTGTTGGGGAGGTTGCAGTTGGAGTTGCCGCCGCCGAACCCTGGGGCGTTAACGCGGAGTTGGCATTCTTCTCTCCCACCGCCTTGTAAAAGCTAAAATCGTTGGACGAAGATTGCGGTGTTGCCTGGGCGGCCCCGTTTTTTGCGGCCGAGGGCCGAACGATGGTCGCCGGAACTGCGGTGGGAGCGCTCAGCAAGCTGCCCGCGCCTGCCATGCTGGTTTTTCGACCGAGCGAAAATCCGATGGCAAAGAAAACCGCGCAGACCAGGACAAACGCGAAGAAAATGGCCAGCATGCGGCCGGTGCCGAGGGTGATCTCCGTATCCTGCTGCGCCGTGGGCATCGAGAGTTGTATCGACCTCTAAAAGCCTGTTGAACTCCGGTTTCGTATCNNATCGACTTTTCCGCAACCTGCTACTTTCCTGCCGGCGCGCCGGGTGTGGGCACGCCCGCCAGCAATTTCTGCAAGCCGGAGAAGAAATCGATCGGCACGGGGAACACTACGGTCGTGTTTTTCTCGACCCCGATTTCGGTGAGCGTTTGCAGATAGCGCAACTGGATGCTGATCGGTTCGGTGGCCAACAGGTGCGCGGCATCCACCAGGCGCTGCGCGGCGGAGAACTCGCCTTCGGCGTGGATGATCTTCGAGCGCTTCTCGCGTTCCGCCTCGGCTTGCTTGGCCATGGCCCGCAACATGGATTCGGGCATATCCACCTGTTTGACTTCCACGTTGGCGACTTTCACGCCCCAGGGTGCGGTGTGCGTGTCGAGGATGCTCTGCAGGCGCAAGTTAATTTTGTCGCGATGAGCGAGCAATTCATCGAGTTCCTGCTCGCCAAGCACCGAGCGTAAAGTCGTCTGCGCGAACTGCGAAGTCTGGTACACGTAGTTCGAAACCTCGACCACAGCCTTGTTCGGGTCGACCACGCGCAGGAAAATAACCGCGTTCACTTTCAATGTGACGTTGTCGCGGGTAATGATGTCCTGCGGCGGAACTTCGAGCGCTTCCTGACGGAGCGAAATCCGCACCATGCGATCGATCGGGGCGAAGACCAGAATTACGCCCGGGCCCTTGGCCGTACCTAACAGGCGGCCCAGGCGGAAGATGACGCCGCGCTCATATTCGGCCAGGATCTTGATGGAACTCAGCAGATAGATGACGACGATGACGATGCCAACGGTGACCACGGGAAACCCGAGCTCCATAGTATGCCTCCAGGCAAATCGCTATTCAGAGTATGAGCGGATTGTAGCGCAAGCGAGCGGGAATGGGCATGACAGCACGCAGGCACAGTTGTTGAGGAAGATGCGGGCGCTGGGGTGCGCAGCCTTCCGCCGGCACAACCATGCAGTGGGTGCCCCATCCTTCGCGTGCTTTTCGCGAAGGGTGGGATCCAAGTCCGCCCGCCGCTTGTGATTCTCCGCTGACCGCCACAATCTGACTTCTACCTGGCGCCAGCGCCGCTTGCCTCCGGCTGATACACCGTCCACCCGTTTGCGATCGCGATCTCTTTCAAATCCGGATTTGGGTTAACGGCGAACGCGTGGCCGGACATGGCAAGCATCTCACGATCCCAGATCGCGTTGCCGAATGCGCAATCGAGCGCGGATTTCAGCACAGATCGAATCGCTTCGGGTTTGCCGGGCCCGCTGGGAACTCGAATGAGCCGGTCGCTGATGATGCCGTTCTCGATTGCCACTTCGGCGGCCAGGATGCGATCGTGCGGGATGCCGAAGAAGCGCATGGCGGAGCCAATGATCCACTGGTTCGAAGAAGAAACGGCCCAGACGTCGCATCCGGATAGGCGCAGGCGCTCGACCAATTCGCGCATCTCCGGAAAAATGTTGGCGCCGACAGCCTGGGCGAAATAGGTGTCGCACGCCTGCTGCACGATTTCCTCCCGCAGCCCGCGGTGCATCGTGACCATTTCTCCGCACATGACCTCTTCGGCGACCTGGCCCGCTTTGTAGTCGGCGTAGCGCGAGCGCGCCCAGTGTGCAATTTCAGCCGGCACCAGTCGTTGTTCCAGTTCCAGTTCCCACGAAAAGAATCCCTCTCCCGCATCTCCGGACCAGAGCGTGCCGTCGCAATCAAACGCTGCGGAGAGCGGTTTCAGGCGAAGTACACTTTCGATGAATTCGGTTTGAAGAGGTGTGAGACGCGTCATGAAGTATTGGGCCTTGGCAGGAATTAACTCGATTGCAGAGTCTGTGGCGGCAAAGCAGCATACTGCTCCGGCGTATCCACGTTGGCCGCTGCCAGCGGGTCGTCCACCGGAACGTACTCGATCTCACTCAGGTGCGCGTGCTCGACATCGCGCGCATTCGATGTTTCCGGAGCCCTCAGAAAAGCCTCCATCATCTGGCGGCCCAGCAGAATGGGATGCCCATGTTTTCCCTGGTATTCGGGAATCGCCGCCCATTTCCTTTGTGCCGTGGCCCGTTCGAACGCCGATTCGAGCGTCTCAAGCGTTTCCATACGGACCGGCGGCCGATCGACGAGCGTAACCATCGCGGCATCGCGGCCGCGTTTCAGAACCTCCCGCAGGCCGACCCGCAACGAACTGAACTGCCCGCGCGCCGGATCGGGATTCACAACCAGCGACGCCCCATTCGCATAGACCACCGGAGCTACGGCGGCTTCATTGTTTCCGACGACGACCAGCACCTCATCCACGTGAGAAAAGAAGAGGCGTATGGCAGCGGAAAGGAACGTGTCTCCCAACGCCAACGGAGGCCACGGCAGCAGCGCCTTATCGCGACCCATGCGGGAAGACTCACCCGCCGCAAGAATTACTCCGCAAAAAGCTGGGGTTCGCCCCATAAGGGCACGATAACAAACTGCTACAACTCTGCCAAGGAGACCGGTCACAGCGATGCGTAAACGATCTGCTCTAACTGAAGGTCGGCAGTTTGACCAGGTCGTCGTGCGGGACCCGCTCCAGCGCGTGGCCCGCCTTGCGCCAAGCCGTGAGGCCGCCCGCGATCACGAACACTTTCCATCCCAGTTCCTGTAATTGGCGCGCCACCCGGGCGCTCGTGGCTTCGCGCGCTCAAGTACAGTAGAGATAAATCTCTCGATCCTTGGGCAGGTTCTTAACTTCTTCGATGAGGTTGTTAGGTTCAATGCGGATCGATCCGGCGATGCGTTCGGAGTCGGCATCGTAGTAGCCGTGGCTGCGAACATCGGCGATCAGCAGCCGCTCGGCCGCATCGGACGCCACCCTTCGGGCAAGCTCTTCCACCTGCACGCGCGGAATCACGTCGAGCAGCCGGTACTTGCGGTAAACCCAGATTCGATAGGCGACATAGGCGGCAAGTCCGATGCCGAGGATGATTTCAGCGGCAAAGCCGGCCGAGCGCAGTCCGCGAGTGATGGCGCGCAGCGCGTCACTGAAGAGATATCCCGCCATGGAGTACGCACCCACATACAAAACCGCGCCCAGGGCGTCGAATTGCAAAAAGTCTCCCAGCCGCATTTTCATGCTCCCCGCCAGCGGCGGAGACATGGTGTTGATGCCGGGGATGAATTTGGCAAAAAGCAGCGTCTGCTTGCCGCGCCGGTAAAAATATTCCGCCGAGCGCAAAATGCAAGTTTCCGGATTCGCCGAAAGTCGGCACAGAAAGCCGAGCAATGCCCATCCGCTAACCCTGCCCATGAAATAGAGAAGGACATCGCCCGCGACCAGCGCCACCAGAGCGATGTCGAATACGAGATAGAAATGAAGACCTCCATAGGCAGCAACCGCGCCCGCGGTCAGGATGGCGAGTGCGGCGGGCAGCGGAAAGCCGACGGCCTCGGCAAAGCACAGCACCGCCAAAAACAGGTAGCCATGGTGCGAAATCAATGAGAGTAAGTCGTTCATGGTGAGAAACGATTGCCTCAGTATACCAATCGCGAAACGGCTGCCCCCTCTGGACTCGATCCGCAGCCACCGCCCGAACTCCCGGTTTTATGAATGGCGCCCGCCTGTGCTAACGTTGCCAGCGTGAGCGCGACCAAGCGTATTGCCGTAATTGCCGGCGACGGGATCGGGAAAGAAGTCATCCCGCAGGCGGTCAAGGTCATGGAGGCCGCTGGTGCCGCGGTCGAATTGACGACGTTCGACTGGGGAGCCGACCGCTATCTTGCCGACAAAGTTACGGTCCCGCCGGACGGCTTCACCATCTTGGCCCGGGATTTCGATGCCATCCTCGTCGGCGCCTTCGGCGATCCGCGCGTGCCTTCCAACATCCATGCGAGGGAAATTCTGCTGGGCATGCGGCGTGAGATGGACCTCTACGCCAATGTCCGGCCGGTGCGGTTGCTGGACGCGGTGCTCTGCCCGCTCAAAGGCATCGAACCAAAAGACCTCGACTTCGTCGTGATTCGCGAGAATACCGAGGGCGTCTACGGCGACCTTGGAGGAGTCTTCAAGCACGGAACGCCGGATGAAGTTGCGATCCAGGAAGACATCAACACGCGCAAGGGAGTCGAGCGCATCATCCGCTACGCGTTTGAGTACTGCGCGACCAACCGGAAGCTCGATGGTTCCGCTAGGCGGCGGGTGCTGATGTGCGACAAATCGAACGCTATGACGCACGCCGGCGGCTTGTGGCAGCGCGTGTTCAAAGAAGTCGCAGCGGATCACCCGCGGATAGAGACCCAGCACATGTACGTGGACGCGCTCGCCATGCAGATGGTGCGCGATCCGCGCGGCTTTGATGTCATCGTTACCAACAACATGTTTGGCGACATTATCACCGATCTAGCCGCGGGATTGCAGGGCGGGCTGGGGATGGCCGCGAGCGGCAATCTGCATCCGGGAAAGACTTCGATGTTCGAGCCTGTGCACGGATCAGCACCGCCGATTGCGGGGACAAATATTGCCAATCCTTTCGGCGCGATTCTGACGGCGGCGATGATGCTGGTGCATTTGGGAATGGCCGGCGAGGCGCAGAAGATCGAAGCTGCCGTGCTCGAAGCGGTCCGGCAAAATAGAACAACAGCCGACATCGGCGGAAGGTTAGGCACGCGCGAAGCGGGCGAGTGGGTGACGCAAAGGGTTGCCGGTCGGTAGCAGCCCGTCGTGAAAGTAAGTTTCGTATCAGGGTATGCCTTCAGGCATACCATAAGTGCTGTGCTATGGGGCGCCTTTAGGCGCTGGCTGTCGACACTGGAGTTTTCACCACAGGCTGTTAAGCGCCGCAAAGTCCCAGATTATTTCTTCAACATCGAGGGAACATGAAGTTGTGGAAGTCCGTCTTAGTTGTACCGTTTATTTTCGTTGTGCTTTGTGGGGCGTGGCCGCAAAGCCAACCTCAGACCCCGCCCCAGACCCAGCCCGCCCAGCCCGCCGCAGCCGCCCCCGCCACACCGGAAACCATCGTCTCCCCCAAAGAGGCGAAAGAACTGTTTCGCTCGGTCGACGAGATTCTGCAGTTTGCCAGCCAGGACACGGGTCTGCCGATCGAGCACAAGGTGAAGCGCAGGCTGACCAAGCGCGACGAGGTGCAGTCCTACATCGAGAAGAGCATGAAGGACGACAAGGACGCGAAGCGATTGGAGCGGTCGTCGGCGGTCCTGAAGAAATTCGGGTTGATCCCACGCAACTTCGACCTCTCCAAGTTTCTGGTGACGATGCTGCGCGAGCAGGTGGCGGGATACTACGACGCCAAATCGAAGACAGTTAATTTGCTGAACTGGGTGGACGCAGAACAGCAGAAACCAGTGCTGGCGCACGAACTAACCCACGCTCTTCAAGACCAATCCTTTAGCATCGAGAAATGGATGAAGGGATCGACGGAAGACAATGATAAGAAAAGGAATGACCCAAGTCCAGCGGACATAGTGAACGACGAGGAATCGTCGGCGCGGCAGGCGGTAATCGAGGGGCAGGCGATGGTGGTGCTGATGGATTATTCGCTGGCGCCGGCCGGGAAGACGATGCTCGACGCGCCCCAGATTGTCGACGCGCTAAAGCAGGGCATGCTGACGGGGACGGCGGATTCTCCCGCGTTTCGCGATGCTCCCATCTTTTTAAAAGAAGAGCTGACCTTCCCCTATCGCTACGGACTCGACTTCACCGCCGCGCTCCTGCAAGCGGGCGGAAGGGAACTGGCGTATGCGGGCGCGTTCAAGGATCCTCCGAAGACGACGCGCGAAATCATGGAGCCGAAGACCTATCTAGCGCACGAGAAGCTGGAACCGCTGAAGCTGATCGACATGGAGAAAGACTTCCAAGGCTACGATCCCTTCGATATTGGCGCGATGGGAGAGTTCGACGTTGACGTCTTGGTTGAGCAGTATGCGGGCCGGGACAAGGCTGAGGCGATGTATCCGGAGTGGCGCGGCGGGTATTACTTTGCCGGGAAGCCGAAGGGAGACAAGTCGGCGCCCATCGGGGTGCTGTATGTTTCCCGCTGGTCGAGTGCGGCAAAGGCGGCGGAGTTCGCAGCCGTGTACGCGAAATCGCTGGCCGCACGCTATCAGAAGCGACAGGGCCTTGGAACGGATGGAAAAATTGCGGAAGACGCGCCGCCGGCGGATTCCTGGCGCACGCTGCGCGGACGTCATGCCTGGCTGACGGAAGAGGGAGTGGTACTGATCGAAGTCCGCGGCGACGAAATATTGATTAGCGAGAGTCTGGATGACAAGACAACCAAGAAGGTGGAAGGGGATTTCTGGCCGGCAGAAAAATCGTCGGAGAAAGCCGCGCCCGGCAAGCAGTGAAATTCCGTCTTGTATAATCGGCAGTTCTGCGGTCATTTCGAATTCAATCGGGAGCGCACTTGCAGCAGGCAGAGATTGGCATTATCGGCGGCAGTGGTTTGTACCACATGCCAGGTTTCGGCGACGCGCACGACTTCGTGCAGAAGACTCCGTTTGGAGATCCTTCGGACGCCTACATCCTGGGGACTCTGGACGGGCGCAAGGTGGCATTTCTGGCGCGCCATGCCCGCGGACACAAACTGCTGCCCAGTGAACTGAATTTCCGGGCCAACATTTACGGCTTTAAGCAACTCGGAGTAGAACGGATTGTTTCGGTTTCGGCCGTGGGGTCGCTGAAGGAAGAACACAAGCCGCTCGATTTCGTCATCCCCGACCAGTTCTTCGACCGCACCCGCCATCGCGTGGACACCTTCTTCGGCGACGGCATTGTGGCGCACATTGGATTTGGCGATCCGGTGTGCGGCGAAATGACCAAGGTAGTCCGCGAAGCATGCCAGGTTGCAGGCGTAACTGGGAAACTGGGGGGCACTTACGTCTGCATGGAGGGTCCGCAGTTTTCCACCAAGGCCGAGTCAAACGTGTACCGCAGTTGGGGCGCGGATGTGATCGGCATGACCAACCTGCAGGAAGCAAAACTCGCGCGCGAAGCGGAGATTTGTTACGTCACCATCGCCATGGTCACCGATTATGACTGCTGGCATCCGCACCACGATTCCGTGACCGTGGAGCAGATTGTTTCCGTCCTGGTGAAGAACGCCGAGAACGCCGCGAAAGTCGTAAAGGCGACGGTCGCGGCGATGCCGAAGGCGCGGTCGTGTAAGTGCGGGCGGGCGCTCGCGAGTGCCATACTGACCGATCCGGCCAAGATTCCGGCGGCGACGAAAGAGAAACTGCAGTTGATTTTGGGAAAGTATTTGAAATAAGTCGTTGGTCGATGGTCGTTAGTCGCTAGCGTGCCAGCTCGCCAACGACTAACGACCGTCGACGAACGACTGCCTTACGGAGCCTCATGAGCATTCTCGTAGTTGGTTCGGTAGCTTTTGACACGATCGCCACGCCTTCCGGCCGAGTGAGCGACATTCTCGGAGGAGCTGCGACTTACTTCGCGCTGGCCGCTAGTTACTTCACGGAGGTACGCGTGGTGGCGGTGGTGGGTGAAGACTTTACCCCCGAACACGAAGCCGTGCTGAAAAAACGCGGTGTGGACACACGCGGTATCGAGCGGACCGAGGGGAAGACCTTCCGCTGGGGCGGCCAGTATCTCGACAACCTGAACGAAGCCAAGACCGACTTCACCGAACTGAATGTGTTCGAGAAGTTTCAGCCGAGAATTCCCAAAGAGTATTCCGATACGCAGTTTCTGTTTCTCGCCAACATTCATCCCACCCTGCAATCGGCAGTGCGCTTAGAGATGGAGGATGTGCGCTTGACCGGTGGCGACACCATGAATTTCTGGATTAAGGACACGCCCAGGGAATTAGCCGAAACGTTGAAACTGGTGAACATTCTCCTGATCAACGATACCGAGACCAGGATGCTGGCCGGGGAGAAGAATCTTCCGCGCGCGGCCAGAAAAGTTATTTCCATGGGACCGAACGCGCTGGTGGTAAAGCACGGCGAATACGGAGCGACTATCTTTTTTCGCGAGGGAGCGTTCGGCATTGGATCGCATCCTTTTCGCGCGCCTGCGTTGCCCATTGAAGAAGTCGTGGATCCCACCGGCGCCGGCGATTCCTTTGCCGGCGGATTCATGGGATACATTGCGTCGCAGGGCGACGGCGGTATCAGTCGCGAGGTGCTGAAGCGAGCCTTGTTTTATGGCGGGGTAATGGGATCGTTTGCCGTGGAACGCTTCGGGACCGAGCGCCTGCAGAATCTTACCCGCGGAGAAATTGAAGCGCGCTTTCAATTGTTCCGCGAACTGACCCACCTGGAGTAGGAGCATCTCTTCAGCAGGTTGCGAAGAACTGGATCTTGCACTTGGTTTTGGGTGGCGCAGCGCTTCAGCGCTGCGGAAGGCGCTTCGTTATAAGTGCGGCTTTAGCCGCTGAGGTTACACTCTCTGCACCAGCCATGACCGAGCCAATAGCGAGCAAAGATTGAACGTCAACTCCCCCGCCCCTCCCGACCGCAGCCCGGCCCGCGTGGCCGCAGTCGCTGTCCTTGTCTCCCTGTTTTCCTTCCTCTACTACTTTCAACAAGGCGATCTTCTGCTTTATGGCGACGCGGTTGCGCACATCAATATCGCGCGGCGCGTGTTCGATTCGCAAACGCCCGGTCTATTGCAACTGGGAACGGTCTGGCTGCCGCTGCCTCATCTGTTGATGATCCCGTTCATCTGGTCAAATTCAATGTGGCAGAGCGGGTTGGGCGGCTCGATTCCTTCGATGATCGCCTACGTGCTCGGGGTCAGGGGAATATTTCGCCTGGTGCGCGGCATGTTGAAAGCCGGTCTTCTCGCGCACCCAGGCACGGAACCGGGCAAGAACTCGGCGGCCAGTGTGGGCGCGTGGGCCGCGGTATTCGCCTATGGAGCGAATCCGAACCTGATTTACATGCAAGCGACGGCCATGACCGAGTCAATCTATCTGGCCCTGTTTATCTGGGCCGTCGTGTACTTCGCGGAATTTGTGCGCGCGCTTAAGGCCAGCCCCGGAGGGGCGAACCAGCTTAGCCCCGCGCCGGGGTCCCCAGCGCGCCCGCTTTTGGCGCGATGGGGTGGAGCGCTTCAGCGCGGGGAAGGGCAGGGGAAATTATGGAAGTCCCGTAGGGACGACCCAACTCTCACGCGCACGCTGGTGCGTTGTGCCTGCTGTCTGGCGGGCGCGGAACTCACCCGCTACGACGGATGGATTCTGGCGACGGTGATGGGAGCGGCCGTCGTTGTTATTGTCATCACCCTGCGGCGATGGCAGAATCGCAACTCCGATGGTCGCGACCTGCGCCGAGCTGCCGCGATCTTCCTGCTAGCCATCGCCGTGGTCCCCGTCCTCTGGCTGGTCTACAACAGTGTGGTGTATGGCAACGCGCTGGAGTTTGCGAACGGTTCGTACTCGGCGAAGGCGATTGAGCAGCGTGTCGGCGCGCCCAATCCGGCGCTTCATAGTGCCCCAGTGGCGGCCATCTATTTCTTGAAATCAGCGCAGTTGAATCTGGCGGAGGGAAACTGGGGCCGCTTCTGGCTGGCGGCAGCCCTTGTGGCCGTGGCCATCGGAGCCTGGAAACTGCGGTCGCAATCGGCGTCAATGCTGTTCTTGTGGATTCCGCTCGTGTTCTACGCGCTTTCGATTGCGTATGGCTCGGTGCCCATTCATGTCCACACCTGGTGGCCGTTTGCCACTTTCAATCAGCGCTACGGACTCCAGTTGCTGCCGATGTTCGCGGTTTCGGCCGGAGTGCTGACGGCGTCGGTCTTTTCCCTGGGTGCGGGGGCAAGGCACGCCGGAAAACTGGTCGCCGTGCTGTTTGCGCTGATGTTGGTCAGTTACGCCTCGCTGTGGAAGGCGGGCCCTCAATGTTTGCAGGAAGCGCAGAGAAACTGGAGAACCCAGAGTCCTCTGAATTCCGCCGTCTTGCGCGTGGTCGAGACATTACCGCCGAATTCGCGCTTTCTGATGGACCTCGGGGAACATGTGGGCATCATGCAGCGGGCGGGCATTCCGCTGCAGCGGGTGGTGAACAGCGAAAATCACCGCGTGTGGAAGCGGCCGTCCGACCCCGAAGGCCTGTGGGAGCGCACGCTCGCCGATCCGCCGCGCTACGTCGATTTTGTGATTGCCTTCGAGGGCGATGCGGTGGACCAACGCGTAAATCGGGCCAATCTCGCGTTGCTGACGGTAATCCACGCCACCGGACAACCGCGTGCGCTCATCTACGCGGCGCGGAACGCCCCGAATCAATCGCGTTAACCCTTCCCGGCAGGCAGCACGGAAAGCGCCGGATGGTGGTGTTAGAATTCGCTCCGGGCCCCCAGACCGCGCGCTTTTCGCGGGCTGGATGGTCGAAGTTGGGGCGCTGCTTATGAGCCCATTCCATCAAATCATCGAACTGCTGCGGAATGAACTGGGCGTCGTCCTGAGTTCCACGCTGGCGCGTTTGCTGTTGGCCGCGATACTTGGCGGCGTCATCGGCCTGGAACGGCAACTGCGGCATAAACCGGCGGGCCTGCGTACGAATATGTTTATCTGTTTCGGCTCGGCGATGTTCACGGTGCTTTCCAACCAGCTCGCGAGCACTCTGGGAGGCGATCACACCCGCATTGCGGCGCAGATCATCCCCGGCATCGGCTTCATCGGCGCGGGCTCCATTCTGCACGCGCGAGCGTCGGTGACCGGCCTGACGACGGCGGCGACGCTGTTTGTGGTGGCCTCGGTCGGGATGGCCGCCGGCGGCGGCCTGTATCTGACGGCGATCTTCGCCACCGGCATTATTCTGATTGCGCTGGTGGTGCTGGGAGGAATGGAGCACGCCTTCTCCCTGAAGTCGCTGATTACGACCTATGAAGTAACCGGCCGCAATGTGGATGGGATGTTGCGGGAGGTGAACCGCCTACTGGACGCCGAGCAACTCACCATGCAGGGCGTGCACATCACGTCCGTCGACCAGGATTTCCGCCTGGTGTTCTCAGTGGATTGCGAGCATGAACAGCAAAGTGCGTTTTCCATCCGGCTGCACGAATCGAACGCGTTTGGCAGTGTAAGAGTCCTCGGGGTTACGGAACACGAATGAGCACCCCGCAGCAGCCGAACGCGAAAATTCCTTTTACGAAGGCCTCAGCCTGCGGCAACGATTTCCTATTGGTGGACGGTGTGCACGTTTCCGGCGATCTGGGTGCTCTCACACGTCGCTTGTGTGATCGCCATCGCGGCGTGGGCGCCGATGGCGTGGAATGGCTGTTTCCGGATGCGGAAGCCAACGTAAGAGCGCGCCTGATCAACGCCGACGGTTCGGAGGCGGAAATTTCCGGCAATGGCACGCGTTGTGTCGCGGCGGAAATTTGTTCGCGCAACCCAGACGACAACACGGAAGTTCTCGTGCGCACCGGCGCCGGACTGAAGACCTGCCGACTCATATCTCGGCAAGACGGGCGGCAAGGCTCCACGTTCGAGTTCGAAGCGGAAATGGGACAGCCGGAAGTCGGCGAGCAGTTGTCGATTGAGACCATGTGGGTGCGGGCGGTGGGAACGAAAGTGTCGATGGGGAATCCGCACTACGTGATCTTCGTCGACAACTTTCAGGATGGATGGCAGCGGCAAGCGGCGCTGATCGGGACGCAGCCGCACTTTCCGCAGGGCACGAATGTGGAGTACGTAGTGGTGCGCGGCGCGAATGCAATCGAGATCCGGCTGTTTGAACGGGGCGTAGGAGAGACCGAGTCTTCGGGTACGGGATCGTGCGCGTCGGCTGTGGCGGCGATTGCGAGCGGGCGGGTAGCTTCGCCAGTTACGGTCATTGCGCCCGGAGGAACGCAGACGGTGCGCTGGGAGGGGCAAGTGTATTTGCGGGGTCCGGCGACTCTGGTATGCCGCGGAGAATTCTTCCTCTAGCATTCGGTGTACGTGAGACTCGGATCAGGGCATGCTCTAGCATTTTGGTGTGAGACGTATCAGCGCATGCCTTCAGGCATGCCGCAAGCGCACAAGCATCAAGCGCCGCTACAGGCTGCGGAAAAACTCTGTGCAGCACTTGATTTTGGGTGGCGCAGCGCTTCAGCGCTGCGGTAACTGGCCCGTTTCCAACACCGGCTTTAGCCGCCGAGGTGAGACTGCCGCGCGGAAGACACTTTTTCCGCAGCCTCTTTAGGCGTTGGATTTGGAACGCCGAGGATCGTCCGAGGCTGTTAAGATCGAATCCCAATGCTATCCGCTTCCAAGAATTCGCGAACCAAGCCACGCGCGCTCCGTCCCGGCGACAAGGTGGGAATTGTTGCGCCGGCCTCGAACGTTAATCCAGAAATGCTGGAGGCGGGCTGCAACGGTCTGCGTCGCGCCGGATATGAGCCGTTTTATTTCGAGTCGATCCTCGACCGCGATCTCTACTTCGCCGGGTCGGTCGAGCGCCGCGCCAGGGAACTGGAAGCCATGTTCGCGCGCGACGATATCCGCGCCATCGTTTGCGCCCGAGGAGGATATGGATCGAACTACCTGCCGCTGACGCTGGATCCGAAAAAGATTGTTTTCCATCCCAAAATTCTGGTGGGTTACAGCGATATTACGACGCTGCTATGCTGCATGGCCGATTCCGCGAACTTCGTGACCTTCCACGGCCCCATGGTGGCCAAGGATTTCGCCGTGGCCGACGGCTTGGATCTGGAATCGTGGCAGAACGCAGTGGGCGGAGCTCCGGAATGGCGCATCGCGGAAGGCTCGGGAGCCAGGCCGCTCGCGCCGGGCCAAGCGGAAGGAATCCTTTATGGCGGATGCCTGTCGATGCTGGTGGCGTCGCTCGGCACGCAGCAGGAGATTCGAACCGCGGGCACGATCCTCTTCATCGAAGACGTTGCCACCAAGCCTTACCAGATCGACCGCATGTTGATGCATCTGAAACTGGCGGGCAAGCTGAAAGATGTGCGCGGCATGATCTTCGGCGAAATGCTGGACTGCCGCCAAGGTCCAGATCAGGATTACACGCTGGAGGATGTGATTCTGCGAATTGTCGAAGACTTGCGGATTCCGGTCGCATTCGGGTTGCGCTCGGGACATGTCTCGCGCGCGAACATCACCCTGCCGATTGGAGTGCGGGCCAGACTGACCGTCGACGACGCGGTAGAACTGCGGATTCTAGAAGCAGCGACGGTGTAGGGCGGACACTCCTGTCCGCCGCTCTTGAACGTAGTAGAACTGGTCTAATAAATGGTTTTGGGAAGGGCACGGCTTCACAGCTTGCGGAAAAAGTCGGTGTTGCACTTGATTTTGGGTGGAGCAGCGCTTCAGCGCTGCGGTAAGTGCATTGTTTTGAATTCGGCTTTAGCCGCTGAGGGCACGGCTCTCGCTCGCGGACGACTTTTTCCGCAAGCCGTTCAGGTCCAATCAAAATGCGGGCTTTAGCCCCTGAGGGCCTGATAGCCTGCCCCCAGAACCATTTATGAGACTAGTTCTAATGCGGATTCTGTAAGCGGCGACGGTGAAATGAGAAGTCGGAAGTAAGAAGTCAGATTGCAAAGGAATCTGACTTCTGCAATCTGCAATTCCAAGAGATCGGATGTCCCAGAAAAACCACATTCACCTGATCGGCATCTGCGGGACGGCGATGGCTTCGCTCGCCGGCATGCTGCAAGAGCGCGGTTTTCGCGTCACCGGCTCCGATGCGGCGGCCTATCCTCCGATGTCGACATTTCTCGAATCGCTGAGCATCCCGGTAGCGCAGCCGTTTGCCGAAGTCAACCTCGATCCCGTTCCCGATCTGGTCGTCGTGGGCAATGCGCTTTCTCGCGGCAACGTGGAACTGGAGCGCGTGCTCGACAAGCGCATCCCGTTCTGCTCGCTGCCCCAGATTCTCCATGATGAATTCCTGGTAGGGAAAGACGTTCTGGTGGTAGCCGGAACCCACGGCAAAACCACAACGACGTCGATGCTGGCCTGGATCTTCGAGACCGCTGGCCTTCAGCCTTCATTCCTCATCGGCGGCATTCCAGAGAACTTCGGCCGCAGTTTTGGCCTCGGCGAAGGCAAGCACTTTATCCTGGAAGGCGACGAATACGACACGGCCTTCTTCGATAAGGGCCCGAAGTTCATGCACTACTTTCCAGATTCCGTGATTCTAACCTCGGTCGAATTCGACCATGCCGATATCTACAACGATCTGGATGCGGTAGAGACGGCCTTCAAGCGCCTGGTGAATCTGGTTCCGCGACGCGGGCGGATCGTCGCCTTCGATTCTGGTGACAACCATGGCGAGAGCATTGACCGCTGTCTGCAGAAAGCATTCTGCCCTGTCGAGCGTTACGGGGCTTTGGATTTGAGTGGCGATCGCGCAGGCTGGAGAATCGCAAATCTAAAGCTGGATGAGGAACGCACTTCATGGTCGGTGCTGCGCAATGGAAAGCCCTGGGCAGACTTCAACTTCCCGCTCGGCGGAGAATACAACGTCTGGAATGCGACGGCCGCAGCGGCGATGGCGGCAAATTATGGAATTTCGAAAGAGGTGATAGCGAAGGCGCTAGAAACGTTTCGCAGCGTGAAGCGCAGGCTTGAAGTGAAGGCCGAGGTCAACGGAATCACCATCATCGACGACTTCGCGCATCATCCAACCGCGATCGAGCAAACGATTCGGGCGTTGCGGGCGCGCTATCCGCAATCGCGTCTATGGGTAGTGCTCGAGCCACGCTCGAACACCATGCGCCGCAACGTCCTGCAGGATGCGCTAGCCCGCAGCCTGGCGCTAGCCGATCAGGTAGTGGTAGCTGCCGTCTTCAAGTCCGAAGCGATTCCCGAGGCGGAACGCCTGGATCTGAATCGCGTGATCGCCGAGATCGAGAAGCGCGGCAAACAGGCGCGCATCCTCGCCGATGCCGACTCCATCGTAAATGCGATCGCTCCGGAGCTGCGTGAGCGCGACGTGGTTGCCATTCTCTCCAATGGCGGATTCGGCGGCATCTATGAGAAGCTACCGCAACGGCTGCGCCAGCTCGAAGTGAAAACGCCTCGGGTGAAAGAGCTCGGAGCGCAGACGCTCGGGGTGAAGACCTAGGTGTTTCGCACCATCCTCATGCTGCTGTTTTGGGCCGCGGCGCTGCCGTTCGCCGCGCTCGTCGCCATTCCCTGGACGTATCTCACCAAAGACATCCGGCTTTTGTACAACAGTTGCATGTGGGCGGCAATCACGGGAGTGCGCATCGCGGGCGTGAAGGTGCGGACGCTCGGCCTGGAAAAAATCGATCCGGCGCGCACCTACGTCTTCATGTCGAATCACATCTCCAATCTCGATCCGCCGCTCACCCTGCCGCTGATTCCGCGCCGCACGTCGGTGATGGTGAAGAAAGAATTGTTCAAGGTTCCAATTCTCGGCCGCATCATGTCGCTCGGATCCCTCGTGCCTGTCGACCGTGGCAATCGCGATGCGGGCATCGCGGCCGTGCGCGACGCGCTCCGAGTCATCGACCAGGGAATTAACATGACCATCTACGTCGAAGGTCACCGTTCGTTCGATGGCAAGCTGCTGCCGTTCAAGAAAGGCCCGTTCTATCTCGCCGAAGAGTGCAAGGTTCCGGTCGTGCCCATCACGATTTCCGGGACGGAAGACTGCATGCCGAAAGCGCGCTTTGCCATTCGTCCGGGCACGGTGACCGTCGAGTTTCACGATCCCATCGAGCCCTCCGATTTCGGAGAACGCGAGTGCCTGATGGCCAAAGTGCGAGCCGCAATCAACAGCGGCCTTCCGGCGGAGATGCAGGAGCAGGCATGAAGAAAAATGGCTGGAGAGCGCTAACCGAAATCGGTTTTATCATCTTCCTTTTTTATTCCAATCTTTTGATGGGGGAATTTTCGCGCTCAGGTATGGGGCACGGAAAGGGCTTGACTTGGGCTATCCACGATATCTTTAGCGAAGCCAATTTTGCCATTGCCGTAATCGCCGCGCTTATCGGTTATCTCGTGGTGGAATTTCTTCGGAAGAGACTGTGATTCCCGACGGCGGCGGGCGGGCGGGAGGGTGGCCCGTCCTATCGCGAAGCGAAGGGCGGGGCTCTTAGGCGGGCTCGCGCAACCGGACTGTAGGAAAGATTCCCTGCGTTTCCCGTCGGGTTGCAGTCCAGTGCGATTCGATCTCGACCACTCCCTCTTCTCCGGTCAAATAGTGATGGAAGCTGCTCCATAACCAATCCTCGGGACGCTCCACCAATCCGCGCTTTACCGGGTTGCGGTGAATGTAGCGCAGCTTCTCCACGCGTTTTTCCTCGCTCCAGACGTTGAAATCGTAATAGCGTGCTTGCCAGAACGGGCTCTTCGCGGACGCGGGCCGCAGATTTCGGGAGACCATTTGTTTCAGCATTTGCAGGACGAGCGCGAGGTCCTTACTCTCCGGTTCACTTAATAACAGGTGCACATGCTCGGGCATGACTACGTATCCAACCAACCAGAAGCCATACCAGCGCCGCACGGTTTCAAGCGTCTGCACAAATATGTCGCGTGCCTGGGGGTCGGCGAGGAGCGGTTTGCGGTGATAGCAACTGAAAGTTACAAAATGGAGTTGGCGGGTCTGCTGATAGCGCTTCAGTCCCCACGGCATGAAGGAGATTAGGCTCGTCTGCGATGATTGCGCTGTGACGGCTGAACATTCGCGCGGTTCGAATATTCCCGCAATGAAACATCCCCGCCCTTCGCTTCGCGATAGGACGGGCCACCCGCCGGATTTCAAATGATTGCGATACGCGGGCCAGCAACCCGGCTGGCTCGACGAGAAAGGGCGGCGCTGCCGCCGCCCTTCTCGATTGCGCTCGAAACCCTGGATTGGGAAGGACCTTTTAGGCGGCCTTCTCGGCAGCGATTTTGTGCGTGATTGAGCTATCGACGTTGAAGGTCCGAACCACGGGCTCTGCGTCGAGCAGGGGCCGTATCATCTGTTGGATGACAGGGTACTGTTCCTGATGGTAGCGCTCAGCATCTTCTTTGGTATTCCAGAAACTGATCGCCAGGACGCGATCCGGTTCCTTGTCCGATACCAAAAGGGTCTCATCCGCGAATCCGGTCTGTTTTTTCAGAATCGGCAGTACTTTTTCGTTGATGAGGGTAGCGAGGTCTTTTGCCTTTCCCGGCTTGGTGGTTACGTCGACAGTGCGTGTAAACATAGGAACACTCCTTCTGCGCTTGTTCTGAAAACGCTCGAGGCTACCGGTCGAAGCTGACCGGCTGCGTGGTGGGTCCCTGGGGTGGAGTCGGTCTTGCAACCAACTGCTTGACCACCATAGATTCGGGCCGAAACCGCCATCAGGAGACGGACTTTCGGTCTTATGAATTCAACTGCCGAATGTCCTCGTGGGTCAGGGTCGTTGCTGGGCCGCTGGGTGCGGCTGAGTTTTGGCTGTGGCCAATGGAGACATCTTGAAGCTAGGCCTCAGGGGGGCCAGTGTCAATGCCCACTTTTGGTGCAATGCTTCGGCTCCGTTCTCAGGCGCTTTTCTTCGAAGTGACAACGGAGAAGACAGACAAATCCCAAGCGGTGGGCGGACGTGGAATCCCACCCTTCAAAGAACGAAGGGTGGGGCACCCGGCCAGAATCAAGATGCCGTGCTTGTAGATGAGGCTTCCTCGATTTCCTCACGCGCCACGGTGATTTCTTTTCCGCGATACCTGACTACAAATTGATCGTCGCTGCGATCCTCGTAATACTTTTGTAGCGGCCTTACTAATGTTGCGACCTCACGAGCTGCGACTTTACGAGCTACACTCGTGAATCTAACTTGTGTTCCCGGTGGCGGGTCGTTCCTCAGCATGGGCGCTCCTTTCACTAAACACTTTGTTGAGATAGTTTACAAAATAGGTCCACTGTACATGTGATCCCCGGAGGAGAACCATAGCGACAATCACCAAAAGCCAAAGGATAGCCGAGCATGGCTTATCGCCTTTGTGAAGGCGGCTAAGGATCAGGATCACCGTGGCCCATGCAAAATTAGCATAGAACGTCACATATTTATAGGAGCTTTGGACACCGCGCTCATACAGGTCAAGATTATCCGCTCTAAGATTCTTCAGGGCGTCCACTGGCTTGCAATGGGGAATCAGCCAGTACCGCTCCCACACGACGCGAGTGAAGGCCTCAAGTACCCCGCCGGTCAAAGCGGCACCCATTAAGAGGATGATCCCAAGGGTCGTTCCGATTTGTTCGACGTTATGAATCCGAGCGTCAAGCGCCGGGAAAAACCCTGCTAGTGCGAACAATGCCAACGCACCAGGGAGAAGAGTCGAAAGAGCATCGCCCCACTTTAAGGACACCATTGAAACATTCACTCGAACGATTTGATTTTCAGTGCACAGCTAACCTATACTCCGTTCTAGGAGTTAGTGCTGGCCGCGCCGAGCATTCTTGGCGGAAGGTTAGCGCGGTTTGCGCACTGATTTCTGGCCGATTTTCCCCACCATTATACGCCGCCCATGAGATAATTCTCGCCTTCCCATTGTTCGTCGGCCCCGATCACAAGTACGTCTACGGAGGAAATTTCAATGGCAGATCAAATTCAGATCATGGGCAAGAAAGCGAAGCGCGGTGACAGGATGACGAAGGGCAAGGGATGGAGGCTTGCAGTGATCAAAGGAGATAAGCGGATTTTCGTGGGCACGCTGCTTGAGACTATCAACATTGGTGATAAGCGCATCGCCATTTTCAGTGTCCCAAAATAGAGGGGGCCGTATATGGCAAAAGGCAATGACAAGAAAGTGGTAAAAGAGGCACGTGCATTGTTATTGAGTACGCTCGGAAATCTTTTGGAGTCTCATCGGGAGAGAAAATTCACATATTCACAGAGAGCTAAGCCTCTACCACGGCGACTGTTCTGCGCTCGAAACCAACGTGATCCAGCCATCGTGGCAGCTATCGAAACAGGTCGGTTTCTTTCGTTAAATTTCTCTCATCTGCGTAATTACCTTGCTACCACCTATGGGCGGAATGATGCCGAATTTACCGAATCGGCGAGGAAAGTTTACGATGGACTGAAGGAGTTGGAGGAGTTTCTGAAGGAGCTTTAAAGGGCGTTCTTCCTGCCCCAAGTGACGTTGGAGCTTTTCTTGTGAATCGTTTACTTCGCGCTCTCCGCGCAGCCTATAAAGCGTTCATCTCTGAGTGGTTCCAGAAGCCTCAAGATAAATTGCGGTTGCCAGAATTTAAAGGGCGCAAGTTTAGGGATTGAAGGCGTCAACGCACATTTCGGCCACTACCCACTTTTCACCCGGATCGCCCCCTCCGGTACGAAACCCCGAACCAGCACAGCCGAAATGGCGCCATCTGCGGCCCACTCTTGCCACACCTCCCCCTTTCTCCGACGCTGTAAACCGATTCCCCTGCTGGAAACCTGGGGACAGACGGGACGTACCCCGGTTTCTTCACGCCACTGAGGAAAGAAAAACTGGTGAACGTCCCGTCTGTCCCCACATTCTCGGACGTTCATTTCACCACATGCTGAACTAATCCGACGAGTTGATGTGCAACGGCGGGAGCAGCCTGAGCATGGTGGTAGAGACTGTCCAAGGCACCGACGAACTTAGAAACCTCTATCGCGTACTTTGCGTAGGTGACCGCCTTCTCCTGTATTTGTTTGAGACCGTTCAGTTCGGGGGTGTCTTTGTATTCTGCAACGACATCAGCGTGCTCGCCGGTGTGGAAGATGGCTTCTCTTACCGCCGCCTTGAAAGCCTTCGCTCCCGCCAGTGGGTAATCTCGGATTGCACGCGTGATGATGTCCAATTGCTCGAAGACGTACCTCTTGACCTCATCAGGCAGCGTGGAGTGCTGCACCTCAGCGCGTAGCTTTTCTATCGAATTGTTCAGCTCTGAAAGCTCTCCCTGACTGACCGCCGCACTATCTGCGGGGAAAGTTTCTCCCACCATCAGCAGGACAGGAAGACTCGCTGAGAACAGGTGAATGTGGGCTGACCACTGAGTTGCCAAGCCCCCACCCGAAAGAGAATCGAAAGGTCTGACAATAGGCTCAATGCTTTGTTCGGAATGACCCGCCCGTCGCAAATCGGCTACGAGTGATTCCAACTCGTCAAAAAGCAATCCCATAACTCTCGCTAGGATCACATTTTGCTCACGCTGATTTGCGCCCTTAGCAACACCGAACGCATCCACGAGCACTTGTGCAGTCTGTTTATTGGGAGGGTGTTGCGGCACCATCTTTTCAATGAATCTGTGGAGCCGTAACGCGCTGTTTTCTTTTTCTGCCATGATTTAGCAGAGTAGCATATCTGTATTGGCGAATAAACAGCGAACATGCGGGTGGCCCGTCCTATCGCGAAGCGAAGGGCGGGGCTCTTAGCGGTGGGAAAGATTCCCTGCTTTTCGCGTCGGGTTGCGGTCCAGTGCGATTCGGTCTCGACTACTCCCTCTTCTCCGGGCACGAGTCAGAGGCAGCGGACAGGAGTGTCCGCTCTACACAAACCAATCCTCCGGACGCTCCACCAATCCACGCTTGACTGGGTTGCGGTGAAGGGGCGCGGCTTCTCCACGCGTTTCTTCTCGCTCCAGGCTTTGTTCACTTCGGAGCTTGAAATCGTAATGGTTCGAAATCCATTGACATAAGACCCGAAGCGCGTAACGATAGAGATCTGATTGGGGCAGTTTCGATCCCGTCCACCAAGACGGCCCTCGAAGCTGCCCCAAACCCATTTTCAGCGCTCTTTGACAAGTTAAGTCATTGGTTCTTAAAGACTTTACCCGCAAGTCCTTTAAACCCAAAGACCTGGCTGGAACCACCCCCTAAGTCTTTGATTCCAAAAGACCGGGGGAGGGGGGGTACCCCAGTTGCCTTATGTGTAAACGGAAATGAATCGAGGCACTGGAGACTCACTCCCGCTCCGACAACTTTCTTACCGCCTTGGCAATTTCCGGCAGCTTGGCGTAGGCGGCGCAGCACTTCAGCCACAACCTGTGATCGATGGCAGGAGCGCCGCTAACCATGGCTCCGGCGGGAACGTCGTGCGGGATGCCGCTTTGAGCGATGGCGATGGCTCCGTCGCCGATTTTTACGTGGCCGGAGACGCCGACTTGTCCGGCAAGAATCACGTTGTTGCCTACATCCGTGGTTCCGGCCAGGCCGACCTGCGAGATGAGCAGCGTGTCGTGGCCGACGGTGCAACTGTGGCCCACCTGAACCAGGTTGTCGATCTTCGAGCCGCGTCCAATGCGCGTTTCGCCAATGCTGGCGCGGTCGATGCAGGTGTTGGCTTGGATCTCGACTTCGCTCTCGATGACTACGTTGCCGGACTGGATGATCTTGTGCCAGTGGCCGGAGTCGTCCTTGGCAAAGCCGAATCCGTCGGTGCCTACTACGGCGCCATTCTGCAGGACGACGTTGTCTCCCAGTCGGCAGAATTCCCGGACTACAGCGTGGGCGTGCGCGAAGAAATTGTTGCCGATGGTTACTCCGCGATAGATCACTACGTGAGCGAGCAGGACGGCATTGTCTCCGATGACGACATCTTCGTCGATCACTACGTAGGGGCCGATGTGCGCGTTCTTGCCTAGCTTGGCTTTGGGATGAACTACGGCGGTGGAATGGATTCCGGGAGCATAACTTGGCGGCTGGTAGAAAAGTTCTATGGCTTTGGCCCAGGCTAGATAGGGATTGTTACTGCGCAGCATTCCCGTGGAGATGGCGGGAAAGTTTTCGGCGACGATGACGGCGGAAGCTGAGGTGGTCTTGGCTGCGGCGTTGTACTTGGGATTGGACACGAAGGTCAGTTGGCCAGGACCGGCTTGTTCGATTCCGGCTACGGCGGTGATTTCGGTGTCGGGAGAAGCGTTGTCCAGGCGGGCGTTGAGGGCGGTGGCGATGTCGGCGAGTTTCATAGTATGGGTCCGGGAGAATTGTAATAGAACAGGTCTCAGGTCTTAGGTGTCAGGTCTTAGGAAAAACAGGAGCAACCCATTTCACCGTGAATCCCAGAGGGCTCTTCCTAACACCTAAGACCTGAGACCTGCCTTCCTACTGTTCGAACAGCGTGACTTGCCTGGTATCCGGCTGGCCGCCTTTGCGGCGGCGGTTGGCGGCTCCTATTACTGCTAGCACCGTCACCGACGTCAAGGCTTCGCGGGGCACGAAGACTCGCTGCGTGTTCGAGCGCAGGTCGGGAGGGTTCATCAGGAATCCTTCGGCGGGGTTTTGGGTTAGGTCGTTGGGCAGGATGCCTTCGATCACTTCGCTGTCTTTGAACTTCAGGCGCACCCAGAGGCCTTCGGTTCTGGGACGGGTGGTGAAGGTCTTGCGGAGCATCACATCGCTGTCGGAAAACTCGCGGACAAAATAAACGGCCTTGATGTCGCGCAGGTCGATAGCGACCACATTGCCGGACGTGTTGAGCAGTTCCAGCTTGCCCTCCACCACAAAGTTGGCGGGAGCGACGAAACCGCTGACCGAGTCGCGGTCGTGTTTCCGCACGATTACTTTCTTGTGAGTCGAGGGCATGGGGCTTGGGACGCTCTCCAGTTCGTAACGACAGGGTCATCAGGCCCGCAGCTTGGCTGGGGGCTAAGTTCTCGCGGACAAGAGTGTCCGCGCCACACCTCCAGATGGGATTCTCGCACTTTCCGGATGAA
Source organism: Acidobacteriaceae bacterium (assembly GCA_003132325.1). GTDB lineage: Bacteria > Acidobacteriota > Terriglobia > Terriglobales > Acidobacteriaceae > Acidiflorens. The sequence continues at coordinate 52,850 of PKXK01000121.1, read as the reverse complement.
TTCGCCCAGTTTGTGCCTTCGCAGTAGCCAAACGGTAAACGTTGTGTTATTTTCTCTTGTTTACTGAATTGCGGTGATGCGGTATAAGTCTAATGTCTAGAGATATTTAGATTCCGCCGCCGGGCCGCGCGGCGGGTTCGCGGCGGCCTCCCTGTGGAAATCTTGTGAATAACGCCCCGGTTGAGCCAACAAAGGGCCACCGCACGGCGACTAGGAAGGCATGGCCGATTACATATACACACTGGAGACCCGGCTCTCGCCGGACCAACAAAAGGCAGTCACACTGGTCCTAGACGCCGCCAAGGCGGCGGGGATGAATCTCTATCTGACCGGTGGCGCCATCCGCGACATCATTACTGGATTCCCCATTCGCGATCTGGATTTCACGGTCCAGGGCAACGCGCTCAAACTGCGAAAAGATCTGGAGCGGGCGGGCGCGGTGGTGGGTGACGCCGACGACGCAACGCGAGCCTTGCTGCTGACGCTGCCCGGCGGTGTGCGCGCCGAGATTGCGATGGCGCGCTCGGAGCGCTACGACAAGCCGGGCAAGGCGCCGCAGATGGCTCCGGCCACGATCATCGAAGACCTTCGCCGCCGCGATTTCACCGTGAACGCGATGGCCCTGTCGATGAACGAAGGATCGCGCGGGTTGTTGATGGATCCATTCAACGGCTCCGCCGACATCGAATCCAAAGTGATCCGCGTACTGCATAACTACGCGTTTCTTGAGGATCCGTCGCGGATGATCCGGGCCACGCGCTTTGCCACGCGGTTCCACTGGCCGCTGGAAGAGCGGACGCAGGCGCGTTACGAATCGGGGAAAGAAAACGGCTACATCGAGTACATCCGGAATTCGAGCATCGGATACGAGATCGAGCAGTTGGCGTACGAGGACGATCCACACGGCGTCTTGAAGGCGTACGAAAAAGAGGGATGGCTGAAGGTGCTGAATCCGCGCTGGAGCACGGCCAAGGTGGACACGGCCGGATTGGGCGCGCTGATGAAGACGCGTCAGCAAATGAACGAGCTCGGATATACGCCGGAGGTTGCCCCGGCGGTGCTGCATTTCCTTACCGAGCGGCTGGGGGACAGTGATATTTCGGATTTGCGCCGGGCGATTCCGCGCAAGGATCTGGTCGATTCCTGGAAGGATCTGGATTCGAATGCCCACAGCCTGGCGAAGCGCTTGTCGGGTAAAGAGGCGGCCACGCCGTCGCGGACGTGGCAATTGCTGTCGTCGGCGCGTCCGGAGATGATTCTGTTTCTTGCGATCACGGCGCGGCAGCAGGCGGTGGCGCAGAAGATCAAGAATTTCTTTACGAAATGGCGGCAAGTGCAGCAGAAGATTCCACTGCCCGAGATGACGGAGCTCCGAATTACGCCGCAGATGCCGGAGTATCCGAAGATTGCTAACGATGTGTTCTTACTTTTGTTGGATGGCAAGCTGCGCTCGCGGACCGAGACTCTGAAATATCTCAAACCGCTGGCACCACCGCCTCCACCGCCTCCACCGCCTGCACCCAGCAAGCGGGGCAGAGGAGCTAAGGCGGCTGCGGTTGCTGTGGTTCCTGCCGCGGCGAGCGGCAAGCCTGGAGTTAAGGGGAAGGGAAAAGCTGCTTCGGTTCCGGCAGTTCCGGTNNGAAGCCCGTGCCTTCTGCAAAGCCATTGCCCGCGAAGCCTGCCGCAGCGGCCAAAGTGAGCAAGCCAGCCACGGCGGTTGTCGCCAAGAAACCGAACAAACCTGCCAAGCCTTCGAAGCCGACTGCGAAAACGAAGGTGAGTACGCCCGCCAAGGTCAAGAAAAAGGGCAAATGAGGCGGTGTCAAATCTGCGCTATAATTCTGCGCTATAATGTGGTATGCGGCGCTGGTTGTCCATAGCGACGTTTAGCCTGATTCTGCTCACGCTGCCTGTGTGGGCACAGCATCGCGGCGGCGGCGGGCACATCGGCGGTGGCGCTCACTTCAGCGGTGGCGGCACCCACTTCGCCTCGCATGGCGGTTTTGCCGGACGCTCCTCTGCCGTACACGCCTCGGGCGCGTTTCACGGCGGCAGTTTTGGTCGCGGCGCCGGCGTTCATTTTCGAACTGGAAACCCCTACCAGCATCATCGCGGCTTTTACGGACGACGGGGTTTTTACCCTTACGCTTCCTATTATCCCTACAGCTATTACGGCTACGAGGATCCGTCTTTCTATGACACGGAAAACGAAGATCAGGATTCGTATGCCTCGTATCAGGCTCCCTCTTACACCGCTCCACCTCCTGAGGAGAGCGGATTGCGGAGCGACGTTCAGGCGCTGAGCGGAAAGATCGACCGACTGCAGGCCGACGTCGAAGCACGTTCTCGAAAGCCAGAGCAGGAACCCACGACGGCGCTGGTTTTCCGCGACCAGCATGTGGAAGAAGTACGGAATTATGCGATCGCCGGTGGAACGCTCTGGGTGCTCAATGCGCAAGCCGCAAAGAAAATTCCACTCACCCAGCTTGATCTAGTTGCCACGGTCAAAATGAATGACGATCGCGGCGTGGGTTTTCAGGTGCCGAAATAGCGCCTGAATCGGTATCAAGGGAAGTGTCGCCCGCCGTTTTCGAAGAGTGGTTTCCGGTAATCGGGAAGAACTTGAACCACGGGGGACACAGAGGTGCACAGGGGAAACCCTGACCGAGCGCTGATTTTGGAGTCGATAGCCCCACCCCAATTGCACCACTTTCAGGCGTTGCGCGATTTCCTCCAGCCATTAGAATGAGTGCGGCTCCACAGCAAAGAAATCTTCATGTCCCAATCCTTCGTTCATCTGCACTTGCACAGTGATTATTCGCTCCTCGACGGCGCTTGCGACGTTGAGAAACTCGTNNGCGCACAAGGCCGGCGTCAAACCGATTGTTGGCTGCGAACTCTACATTTGCAAGAAAGACGATCACGTCATCACGCGCACTCCCCCCGACGGTGACACTTATAACCACTTGCTGGTTCTCGCGGAAAACGAAGAAGGCTACCGCAACCTGGTGAAGATCACCTCGGAAGCCTCGCTGCGCGGCTTTTACTACAAGCCTCGGGTGAGCAAGAACTTTCTGGCGGAGCATTCGAAAGGGCTGATCGGGCTTTCTGGATGCCTGAAAGGCGAAGTCGCTGAGCGCCTGACGGAAGGGAAGTACGAGGCGGCGCGCTCGGCCGCCGGATTCTACCGTGATCTCTTCGGCAAAGAGAATTTCTTCCTTGAGATTCAGGACCAGGGCCTGGAGATGGAGCACCGCATCCATTCAGGGTTGTTTCAGTTGGAGAAGGATCTCGGACTGCCCCTGGTCGCGACCAACGACAGCCACTACCTCTGCGAAGACGACGCGCACGCCCAGGATGTGATGCTGTGCATTCAGATGGGGAAGTCCATCCAAGACACGAACCGGATGAAGTTCGAGGGCACGCAGTTCTACGTGAAGAACGGCGACGAGATGTTGCGCGTGTTCAAAGACTCGCCCGAGGTGCTGGCGCGGACGCTCGATATTGCGGAACGCTGCAATTTTCGACTGGAGAAAGTTCCCAGCCCGTTTCCGCGCTTTGACGTTCCCGACGGTTTCACTCCCGATAGTTATTTCGAGCACATCACGCGGCAGGGATTCGCGCGACGGATGGAGAGCCTGCGCACGGCAGCGGCTAACGGCCGGCTCAAACATTCCCTCGCGGATTACGAGCAGCGATTGACGCGTGAGATCGCCATCATCCAGCAAATGAAGTTCTCGGGCTATTTCCTGATCGTCTGGGACTTCATCCGCTACGCCCGCGAACGCGGCATTCCGGTGGGCCCGGGGCGCGGATCGGCGGCCGGCGCGGTGGTTGCGTATTCGCTCGGGATCACCGACATCGACCCGCTGCAGCATGAACTTCTGTTCGAGCGCTTCCTGAACCCGGAGCGCATTTCCATGCCGGATATCGATATCGACTTCTGCATGAACCGGCGCGGCGAAGTGATCGAATACGTCACCCACAAATACGGGCGCGAAAATGTTGCGCAGATTATTACGTTCGGCACGATGGCGGCGAAAGCCGCAATCAAGGACGTTGGCCGCGCGATGGATATGCCCTACAGCGATGTAGACCGCATCGCGAAAATGGTACCCACCACGCTGAATATCAAGCTGGACGACGCGCTCAAGGAGTCGGTGGCGCTGCAGGAGGCGTATCAAAAAGATCCTCAGGTGCGGCAGTTGCTCGACACGGCGCGGAAGCTCGAAGGTCTGGTACGCAATTCCGGTGTGCACGCCGCGGGCGTGGTGATTTCGCCGCGTCCTCTGATTGAACTGGTGCCGCTGCACAGAACCAAGAACGACGAAATCGTCACTGCGTTTGACATGAAGGCCATCGAAAAGATGGGCCTGTTGAAGATGGATTTTCTTGGGCTGACGACGCTCACCATTCTCGACGACGCGTTGAAACTGATCGCGCAGAGGGGGACGATTCTGAAGCTGGACGACATCCCGCTCGAAGACCAAGAGACGTACGAGAAAGTCTTCCATAAGGGATTGACCTCGGGCGTGTTTCAGTTCGAGTCGCACGGAATGCGAGACGTTCTGCGCCGTTACCAGCCGAATTCGATTGAGGATCTCACCGCGCTGAATGCTCTCTACCGTCCCGGGCCGATCCAGGGCGGTATGATCGACGACTTTATCGAGCGCAAGCACGGGCGCCGCAAGATTGAATACGAATTGCCCGAGCTGAAAGAGATCTTGCATGAGACGCTGGGCGTGATCGTGTATCAGGAACAGGTGATGCAGGTGGCGAACCGGCTCGCCGGCTACAGCTTGGGAGAAGCGGACCTGCTGCGACGGGCGATGGGCAAGAAGAACGTCGAGGAAATGTCGAAGCAGCGCGAACGGTTTGTGCAGGGCGCGACGCAGCGCGGTTTTCCGCCGAGAAAGATCGAGAAAATTTTCGATCTGATGGCGCAGTTTGCCGGCTACGGTTTCAACAAGTCGCACTCGGCGGCGTACGCGCTGTTGGCGTATCACACGGCGTACTTGAAGACGCACCATCCGCTGGACTTCATGGGGGCGCTGCTGACTTCGGTGACCGGCAGCACCGATGATGTCGTAAAGTACATCAACGAGTGCCGCGAGATGGGGATTGCGGTCGAACCGCCCGATATCAACGTGAGCGATGCGAACTTTACGCCGCACGGGCAGGCGATACGATTCGGGCTGGCCGCGGTGAAGAACGTTGGCGGAAATGCGATCGAGTCGATAGTTGCGGCCCGGAAGAAGTTGGGCCGGAATTTCCGGTCATTCTACGAATTCTGCGAAGAAGTCGACCTGCGGCTGTTGAACAAGCGCGTGCTGGAGTCGCTGATCAAGAGCGGCGCCATGGATTGCTTCGGGCGGCGGGCACAGCTCATGAAAGCGCTCGACACTGCGATCGAACAGGCGCAGAAAGCGCAGCGCGACGCGGAGTCGGGACAGCACGGGCTGTTTGGCGTGTTTGCGGACGAAACGGCGCAGGCGGCGAACGATGCGCTCCCCAACGCGCCCGACTGGGACGAGCACACACGGCTCCAGGCGGAGAAGGAAATCCTCGGATTTTTTATTACCGGGCATCCGATGGAGAAGTACAAGGAGAAACTCGCCGACTTGAATGCGCTTTCCACCGAAGATATTGCCGCCATGAAGAAATCCACCGCCAAGGACGAGAACATTACGACGGCGGGATTGATTTCGGGGCTGCGAGTCGCAAAATCAAGAAGAGGCGAACTGTGGGCGCAAGCGGCGCTGGAAGATATGTCGGGCAAGGTGGAACTGCTGGTTTTTCCCGAGGCCTACAGGAAACTCGCGGAGAAAGTAAAGCTCGAGGTTCCGGTGCTGATTCGCGGGGGCGTGCGCATTGAAGAAGGCGCGAATCCAAAGGTTACGGCGAACGACATCGTTCCGCTCGACGAAGCTCCGGTGACGCGGGCGAAGGCGCTGCGCATACGGATTCCCCTCGGCCACGCGACCGAAAGCACGGTCGATGCCCTGCACGCGCTTTGCAGTGAGCGCAAGGGAGAGGCGCAGGTATTGTTTGACGTGGAGCGGGAAGGCGATTTCATGGTGGTGATGGAGGCGGAAGGCTATAATGTGATGCCGGACCGCAGTTTCTTGAGCCGCGTGGAAGAGTTGTGCGGGCGCGGCAGCGTGCGCAAAATCAGTTGATCGTGCAAAGGAAGAGCATGCCAGCTCACCGACGCGGCCGATGAGACGAGCAAGAATAAAGCGGGCGGATAAGTCCGATCATACGGCGGAAAGCGGTGCGAAACACGGCGCGGAGAATGCCGCCATCGCCGGCGCGGACTTCATGCTCTCGATCGTCGAGGCACATCATACCCGAGGGAATGGGAACGTCATCAAAATGGATTCTGGATTGAAAGCGCAGCAAGAACTGGAAAAAATCGAGCAGCAGATCGCGAAGCTGCAGACGCTGGAAGGGCAGAGCGCGGAAACGGTCCGCCAGATTCAGCAATTGCATGACCGGGTCGACGGCCTTCGCCGCGAGATTTCTTCGCACCTGAACGCATGGGAGCGCACGGAACTGGCGCGGCATCCGCAGCGTCCCTACACGCTCGATTATGTCGAGCGCATTTTCACCGATTGGAGCGAAATTCACGGGGATCGCGGATTCCGCGACGATCCGGCGATTGTTTGCGGGATGGCCCGCTTTCACGGCGAGGAAGTCATCGTGATCGGCCAGCANNGATTGCGGAGAAGTTCAGGCGGCCGATTCTGACGTTCGTCGATACCGATGGCGCCTATCCCGGACTGCACGCCGAAGAGCGAGGACAGGGAGAAGCCATCGCGAGGAACCTGCTGGAGATGGCGCGCCTGGAAGTGCCGATCATCGCGACCGTGATTGGCGTCGGCGGCAGCGGCGGAGCGCTGGCGATTGCCGTGGCCGACCGCGTGTTGATGATGGAAAATGCCGTGTACTCGGTGATTTCGCCGGAGGGCTGCGCCTCGATCATGTGGCGCGATACCAGCAAGAAGGCTCTGGCGGCGGAGGCCATGAAGATCACGGCGAAAGATTTGAGCGAACTAGGCTGCATCGATGCCATCATCCCGGAGCCCGCTGGCGGCGCGCATACCGACCATGCGCAGGCNNCGCAACATGGCGCAGTTCTTCCAGGTGGAAGCGTAGTTCCGGTCTCCTGCCTACAGTATCGGCAAATGCAAACACGGCTGTACCAGGAAATCGAGCGAGTTGATTTGTTGTAACGCCTGTTCCACCAGCGACGCCTTGCATTCCTCCAGCGTAATCAGGAAGGGCAGGTGCGATTTCGGACAGCCCGGCTTCTGCAGCACGGAATCGATGTTGATGCCGCAGTGGGAGAGAATTGTGGCCAGGCTGGCGATGATGCCCGGGCGGTCCTTCACCAGAAAGCGCAGATAGTGCTTGGTGGTGAAATCGGCGGTGACGATGGGAGTTTTCTCGGCGGGCTGTCCGGCATCGGTCATCGTGATNNCCGTAGGTTCCGGTTGCCATGACCAGGTTTTGACTGCCCTCCACGCGAGCCAAGGGCGATGAGAGTTCGACCAGCGCCGGCTGGACCGCGGCAAACAGTTCCTCGTCTTTCGGCTTAGGGTTCGGCTCTCTGCTCAGCTTCGTGCCCGACTCGGTTTTCAACTCCGCCCAGGAAATCTGGCGAATCGTGCAACCCAGCTGGTTCGCGTATTCAAAATCAACCGCGTCGATGGCGGAGATGGAGCGCGCCGCGATGCTCTCAGGCCGGACGTTGCAATGCAGTCCGACTCGCGCCAGGATAGCGAGTTTCGCCCGAGCGTCCAGACCCTCGATGTCTTCAGTGGGATCGGCCTCGGCGAAACCGAGCTTCTGCGCCTCGCGTAAAGCCGTGGCGAAGGGAATGCCGTTCGTCTCAATCTGGCTGAGAATGTAGTTGCAGGTGCCGTTGAGGATGCCGCAGATCCTGAAGAGTTCATCGCCGGCCAAGCCCTCATGCAATCCGGAAATCACCGGCACGCCGCCCGCTACCGACGCGCCAAAGTGAATTTGCCGGTTCATTTGGCGGGCCAGGTTGATCAATTCGGGGCCGCAATGCGCGATCAACTGCTTGTTGGCGGTGACCACGGACTTGCCCGAGGCGAGCGCGCGCCGTATCCAGTCTTCGCTGGGATCGAGGCCGCCCATCACCTCGACCACGATGTCGGCGTTCGACGACAAAATGTCGTCGATGTTCTCCGTCCACTTCACCGAGGAGGGAAGCCAGTCCACTTTTTTCCGGGCCACGTTGCGATTGAGGACGTGGGTCAGGCGGAGGTGAGTGTTCGAGCGCTCGCAAAGAATCTTCGCCACCGAACTACCCACCGTACCGAAGCCAAGCAAAGCTACGTTACAGTTCTGTGTGCCATCGGCAGCGCTGTTGCCGGTGGAATCGAGTTTAGAGGTCATTCCAACTCCCGTGCTTGGGATTGTTCTCGCCTCGTTCTATTATCACCGAAGCCGCCCAGCCCCGCTTGAGCGGAGCTTGGACCGGGTATCCTGAAAAACTAGGGCGGTGCATAAGGTGAGCCGCCCGCCCTCAGCAATCACGACGGAAGATTAGGAAGTGAAGCTGGCCGGTCTTCTCGAAACGCTTTAGACCACGATTGCCCTGGTAGGCTCTGGGCCTCTTGCGTACGTAGCTACGCAGCCTGGCTGTACAATCCACGCGCATGCTCCGTGTAGCACGTCGGGCAGAACGTCTCGCCACAACACTCGCAATCCTCCGAGTGATGCCCGCAGATCTTGCGGTGGCACTTGGCGCAGTGAGCCAGATGCGAGCGCGCACATCCGGCGACACTGCACAGCCCCACCGTGTCGAGTGTGCCGTCCTTGTCTCGGGTCGTCATACATGGCTCCCGTGACGGATATGTTTCATGCCGGAGCGTTGGAAAAGAGATCGCTTTCGATGCCTCCAACTATTGCATCTCGGGTGCCGTCCCGTCAGTAATAAGTTTAAACCCCCAAGGCAGGGCGCGAGTATGCTGCCAAACTTCATCCTCGTCTGTGACGGACGGACAATTGTGATGCGCGAAAACCCCCGCGCAAGCGGAGCTTGGACGCGGCACCCTTAAGCGGAGGGCGGTGGATAAGCTGCATTCGCAGAACGCGAATGAGCGGAGCACCCGGAAATTGAGCACCGAAAAGATGCGCGCCGCCACGACTCTCATGGCGGCGCGCCTTAATACTCACACTATGCCGCTAAACAACAATGGGCACCAACACGTTTTCTTTACCATGACTGAATGGGTGAGCCACCCAGGAGCATTCAGACCGACTTCTCGGAATTACTGCGGCGGAGTCGTGGTAGTCGTCGTCGTTTGCTTCTCCTTCTTTACCTTCTTGTGATGGTGCTTGTATTTCGTGGTGCTCTCGTTCGTCTGAGTGGTTTGGGTTTGCGGCGGAGTTTCCGGAGTCGTCGTAGTCGTGGTGCTCTGCGTTTGGGTGGAAGGCGGAGGCTGTGTCGTCGTCGTGGTGGTGGATTGCGTGGTGTCCTGTGCCATTACCGGCAGCGACAGTGCAAGCACGACCAGCGACCCGAAGACAACAACAAATAGCTTCTTGGATTTCATTCGATTCTCCTTCATGTTCATGTTACTCGGAATATGATGCCTAAGTTGTGCACGGATTTACGGATCATATCACGCAGCCACGCCGGGTGAACGGAAACTAAGGGGCTCGGCTCCGCATGTTAATTTCGCCGCGATCCCAATCGGCGGGTCTGAGTGGCAGACTCTGGCTGACGAAGATGACCGGCAACGGCACAAGAACACGCTGCCTGGGCCGGACCGCCTCAAGAAGAGAGGAGATCGCCTGCCTGGTTGAACGCGCAAAACCGCTCTCTTGGAGCACCAATTAGGTTCGCTCATTTACGAGCGCAATACTGTGCAGAATAGCTCATGTTGTGAGCTAAGCAACAAACGGCGTTGCAGGCAGTGGCAGCAAGAAAATGGTGAGCTCGAACTCTCGTGCGTACTCTAACGGGATGCACAAAGTGGGCTGCGCCGGGGGTATGAGCCGCCCACTCATTCGCAAAGAACGCGAATGAGTGGGGCACCCGCTATCCACTGCCTGTTGCTGTTCTGAATTACCCCACCGCGTTCTTGCGCGTATAATTAAGCGTCTTCACTCTTCACTCCGCAAGACTTCCGGGCGAATGGGGTTTGCCCGGTCAATACGTTGTACGGGTAAACAAGAAAGGCATAGGGGATGGCCACTACGGATGTCGTGCCCCAGGAATCGTCTGGTCAATTGGGGCAAAAGCGTGTCGTGAACGACATGAGCATTCAGGTTGCGACGGTGAATGGGTCGGGGTCGCAGAGTTCCAACACAGTTTTGTTGCGCAGCATTTTCCAGATGGGCGTACCGATTTCGGGGAAGAATTTGTTTCCTTCGAACATTGCCGGGCTGCCTACCTGGTACACCATCCGCGCTAACAAAGACGGCTACATCGCGCGCAAGAAGGAGATCGACCTCCTTATCGCGATGAATGCGGAGACGGCGCAAGACGATGTGAAGACGCTGGGGGCGGGCGCTGCCGTGCTTTATGACGAGCCGCTGGCGCTCGATAAGGTGCGCGGCGATTTGATTTATTACGCCGTGCCCTTCGATAAACTGGCGGCGACGGTGGGTGCGGAAGCCAAGCTGCGCAAGCTGATCAAGAACATGATCTACGTGGGAGTGGCGGCGCACCTACTGGAGATTGACTATGCCGAGGTGGAGAAGGCAATTCGCAAACAATTCGCGACTAAGGCGAAGGCGGCGGCTTTAAATCTGGCGGCTGCGAAGGCTGGACGCGATTATGCCGCCGCGAACTTGAAGAAACGCGATCCCTACTTCATCCAGCGCATGGACAAGACGGCGGGCAAGATCATCGTTGACGGCAATTCCGCCGCTGCCCTGGGATGCATGTTTGCCGGTTGTACCGTGGTCACTTGGTATCCGATCACGCCGTCGTCGTCGCTGGTCGAGACCATGATTGATTACATGAAGGAGCACCGCGTCGGACCGGATGGCAAAGCAACGTTTGCCATCGTCCAAGCCGAAGACGAACTGGCGGCGGTGGGCATGGTGATCGGGGCGGCTTGGGCGGGTGCGCGCTCGATGACTGCTACCGCGGGTCCGGGCATCTCGCTGATGGCGGAGTTCACGGGGTTGGCGTATTACGTGGAAATTCCCGCGGTGATCTGGGATATTCAACGCGTCGGGCCCTCGACCGGCTTGCCCACACGAACTTCGCAAGGCGACTTGCTCTCGACGGCCTTTCTCAGTCACGGCGACACCAAGCACATCATGCTGTTTCCGGACTCGGTCAGCGAGTGTTTCACCATGGCACAGGATGCTTTTGATCTCGCCGAGCGGTTCCAGACGCCGGTGTTTGTGATGTCGGACCTCGACCTGGGGATGAACAACTGGATGTCGGACCCGTTCCCTTATCCTGACAAGCCGATCGATCGCGGAAAAGTGCTGAGTAAGGCGGATTTGGAGAAGGCGGGCAGTTTTGCCCGCTACAAAGATGTGGACGGCGATGGCGTCGGCTATCGCACGCTGCCGGGCACGGATCATCCTTTAGCGGCATATTTTGCGCGCGGCAGCGGCCACAATGAAAGGGCGCAGTACAGCGAGCGTCCCGACGATTTCGAACGCAACATGGAGCGGATCAATAAGAAATTCGAGACCGCGCGGTCGTTCGTTCCGCGCCCGCAAGTAATGGGCGGCGGCAAGGCGAAGGTCGGCATCCTTGCTTATGGCACATCGCACTGGGCGATCATCGAGTCGCGCGATCAATTGTCCAAAGAGCACAAACTGGAAACCGACTATCTTCGCGTGCTCGCGTATCCGTTTACGCGCGAGGTTCACGATTTCATTGAGCTGCACGACCGCGTGTATGTCGTCGAGCAAAACCGCGACGGGCAGATGGCCAGCCTGCTGAAGCTGGACATCAAGCCGGAATTGACGCCGCGTTTGCGGTCGATTTGCCATATTCACGGATTGCCGATGGACGCGCGGTCCGTAACTGATGAGCTCATGATGATGGAGGGCAAGTAAAATGGGGTCCACACCTACTAACACGCCGGCAGCGACGCCCGCGCCAGCTCCAAAGACTAACCGCATTGGATTGCAAGTTATCGATTATCGCGGCGGGAAGACTACGCTGTGCGCCGGATGCGGGCATAACGCGATTTCGGAACGCATCATTGACGCGATGTATGAAATGGGCGTGAAGCCCGAGCGCGTGGCGAAGTTCAGCGGCATTGGATGTTCATCGAAGAGTCCGGCCTATTTCATGAACCGGTCGCACAGCTTTAACTCCGTGCATGGGCGGATGCCTTCGGTAGCGACGGGCGCGATGCTGGCGAACAAGAACCTGATCGCGCTGGGTGTGACCGGCGACGGCGACACGGTTTCGATCGGCGCCGGGCAATTTATCCACCTGATGCGGCGCAACCTGCCGATTATTTACATCATCGAGGACAACGGTTGTTACGGTCTGACGAAAGGGCAGTTCTCGGCGACCGCCGATTTGGGATCGACGCTTAAGAGCGGCGTGGTGAACGACCTGCCTCCCGTCGATACCTGCGCTATGGCAATTCAGTTGGGAGCCACGTTTGTGGGGCGGTCGTTTTCCGGCGACAAGCGGCAGCTTCACACCATGCTCAAGGCGGCTATCGCGCACAATGGCACGGTGATGTTGGACGTGGTGTCTCCGTGCGTGACCTTCAACGATCACGAGGGCTCGACTAAGTCGTATAAGTACATGCAGGCTCACGAAGAACCGTTGCACGAAGTCAGCTTTGTGCCGGCGTTTGAAGAGATTAACGTGGAGTACGATCCGGGGACGACGTTTGAAGTTACGATGCACGACGGGTCGAGCTTGCGATTGAGAAAGCTGGAAGAGGCGTACGATCCTACGGACAAAGTTCACGCGGTTACGCGGTTGATGGAGTCGCACGCGAAAGGCGAAGTACTGACCGGCGTGTTTTATATCAATGAGAAGGCGCCTAGCTTTATTGACATGCTTAACGTCACCGATCAGCCGCTGGCGACTTTGCCGGAATCGGTGACACGGCCGAGCAGGGAAGTGCTGGCGCAATGCATGGAGGAACTATTGTAAGTTCTTCGATAGATGCTGGGTGAGTTGAGCCGACTCCTTTCGGGGCCGGCTCAAACTGTTTACAGCCAAAGCCACGCTGTGGCCGCTGGCAACTGCCGAGCTTCGCTCGGCTTGGACTGCCGAGGGCGGCCGTCCCTACGCAAACCTGAACGGGGCAGAGCCCCGTCACCACACGAGCCTTGCCAGCACACGAGCCTTTGCCGGTTACATAGTCAACACCACCCGAAAGCGGGCGCGGCCACTGATCATCTGGTCGTAGGCTTCTGGAGCTTTTTCGAGCGGGAATTTCTCAATCATCGGACGGACTCCGGACAGGGCGCTGAACTGCATCGTGTCTTCGGAATCTGTCGCGATGCCGGAGGCCCATCCGTGGATCGACTTGCTGCCGGGGATCAATTGCAGTGGCGTTACGGTGATGGGATCTGGGCTGGCGCCGACCACGAGCAGGGTGCCTCGGCTGGAGAGCCCGTTCACCAGGGCGGAAATAGACTTGGAATCTGGCGCGGTGGCGAGAATCACTTGGGCGCCTCCGAATTTTTGCAATGCGGCGGCGGGATCACCAGCGGCGGTGTCTACGTAGTGAGTGGCGCCGAGTTTTCTGGCGAGCGCTTCTTTGTCCTTGCCCCGGCCGATGGCAAACGTGCGGAAGCCCATCTGCCGCGCATACTGGATTCCCAGATGGCCCAGTCCGCCGATGCCTTGAACGGCGACCAGATCGCCAGCGCGCGCGCCCGAATTGCGCAGCGCATTGAAAACGGTGATGCCGGCACAAAGCAGCGGGGCGGCCTCGGCGGCGTCCAGGTTTTCGGGGATGGCGGCGACGGCTTCGGCGGGCGCGAGCATATATTCCTGGTAACCGCCATCGTGGCTGATGCCGGTGATTTGCCCGTTCTGGCAGTTAATGAAGTCGCCTCGGCGGCAGGGATCGCAGGTGAAGCAATGGCCGCCGTGCCATCCGACTCCCACGCGATGGCCGGGTTTCCAGTTGGCGACGTCGGCGCCGACGGCGTCGATGCGCCCGGCAATTTCGTGGCCGGGAACGCGTGGATATTGAATGCCGGGCCAATGGCCTTCCTTTACGAGTGCGTCGCTGTGGCAGATGCCGCAGGCTTCGACTTTAATTCTGACCTGATTGCGGGCGGGTTCGGGGATGGCTCTTTCTACGAGCTCGAAATTACCGCCGGGTTTGCCGACTTGGACAGCCTTCATCTTTGACATGGATTTTTCCTCATAAGTTCAGGTTGATGGAAGTGCTGATGGAAATACGGAACGCAAAGGAATGAGATGAGCGGGCATGGGGCAAGGATTCAGCGGCCAACTTACCGGGCTTGGAGCTCAGGGCAGGCTCGCGAGGACGCCCGGCGCTCCATTGTGTAATTGATTGCGATGCTAACTGGTCTTCTTTAACTCGCCCTCGAAGGAGTGTTCGGGACTGTGTCCGGGCTCGGGGAAATCGCTGTCGGCGCCGTCCTGCATGGGGTCGGGGTTGCGGTGTGAAAGTTGGCCTTGCATGGAGTTGTTGCCGGCTTGGGTGCGTTCGTCCGGCTCTTGGGAACCCTTCCCGCGGTCGGCGTCATTGTGCAGGTGGTCGCTGACACTTTTCGGCATGGCAGGCCTCTTGAGGTGCGTGCGTCGATAAGAATGACTACAGGATTAGGCTACGCCGAAAGCTTGCAGCGGGCAATGGCCGTACTTGGAAGTTGTTGAAATGGCTGCAATCGGTAAATTTCATAGTCGATTCACATGATATTGAATCTAAGATAGTACATGGTTAGCAAATATCGGAAACACTATCTGTTTGCCAGCGACTTCGATCAGACGTTGACCTTCAACGATACGGGTTACGTGCTGAGCGAGATGCTTGGCATTTCGGTCGCGGAATTCGAGCGCAAGGCCAAGGGCATGGCCAAGCTGAACCTGGTTCAGCAAGGCGCCGAGCTTTCTTATCTACTGCTGCACGATCCCGAGTACCGCACGAGGGTCCGTCGCGACGACCTATTCGAAGTGGGCAAGCGGATCCGGCTCAAGGAAAACATCAAGCAGATTTACGAGATCCTCGACCGGCGGATCGACGGATTCCATTTCGATTTTTACGTGCTTTCGGCGGCGCCGGTGGAGGTGATCCAGTCGGCGCTGGAGGGGATCGTGCCGGAGGACCACATTTTTGGCACGGAGTTCAAGTACAAAGCCTCGGGCGAAATTGAAAGCCTGGTGCGGGCTACGGCTGGTTATGGGAAAGTCACGCGACTGGATCAACTGGAAGAGCAACTCGGCATTCCAGCGGACCATATTGTGTATGTGGGCGACGGCAGTTCCGACATTCATGTGATGCTGCACGTGAACCGGCGCGACGGCTTCACCATTGCCGTGTCGGAATCGAAACTGGTGGCGCAGATCGCAAAGCGTACGGTGCTGGGGGACAATGCGCTGGCCACGCTGGTACCGATCCTGGAGGAGATTGCCGGCTGGCAGCGGCCTCAGATCCGTCAGTTGTTCGAATCGTACGGCTTCCTGATTCAGGGATGGGATCGTGTGCAGACCGATTGGGTCACGCTGCGGCCCAGCGGCGTCGTGGTGGAGAAGGCGACCGCGGCCGACGCAACCAACTAAACCTCACGATCACCACAGCAATCCCACTCATCGCAAAGAACGCGATGAGTGGGGCGCCCATTTGGGTTCGTGCAACTAATTTCTGCGCGCCGGGTTCTTAATTAGCTGGGGTTCTGGCTCGCGGGTTAGCAGGATTCCGTCTAGCCGTTTCTTCTAGATATTGAGGCGCTCTATGAGATTGTCCGGCAT
This sequence comes from Acidobacteriaceae bacterium, assembly GCA_003132325.1. Taxonomy (GTDB): domain Bacteria; phylum Acidobacteriota; class Terriglobia; order Terriglobales; family Acidobacteriaceae; genus Acidiflorens. The sequence continues at coordinate 36,919 of PKXK01000121.1, read as the reverse complement.
TGTTTCGGTTGTTTTGATCGCCATTTCTACAGGCACATTCACTGCGGCGCAGGCGCAGCACGAGTGGGTCCCTCAGGGTATTGAAGCTTTGCGGCAAAGCGCATCCTCGAAAACCGAGTTCACGCTGGACCACTCCATGCTGGTATTTGCGTCCAAGCTGGACCCGGACAACGAGGATCTCCGCCGCGTGATCGCAGGGGTGAGCGGGGTCTCGGTGCACAGCTATCATTTTTCGGGACGCTGGATGTACGATCCGGCGGTATTAAGTTCCGTGAAAGAGGAGTACCACGCGGCGGGCTGGAAACAGCTGATGAACAACCACGAGAAAGATGGCGGCCCGGGGGTGAGCAATCTTTGGATTCGGCTGGAGAATAACGCGATCAGCGACATCGCGATTCTGGTCGCCCGGGCGAGTGAGGTCAACTTTATCGTGGTTTCCGGGTCCATCAGTCCGCTCGACCTCTCGCACCTTGGCGGACACTTTGGGATTCCGAAGATCGAAGGCGGGGTCGTGGTGCCGAATACTACGCGACGCCCGTAATTTGTGGCGCGGACACTCCTGTCCGCGAAAAGCGTGCAGCGAAGGCGGCCTTGGGGTAGGCACTGATCGTGGCCAAACCCAAAAGCAAAGCCAAAAGCAACGGCAGCGGACAGGAGTGTCCGCTCTACACGGGCTAGCGATTTTTTGGCGCCGGCCCCGCCTTCCGCAATCTCTCCCGAGCTTGTATAGCTTCGTTCGAGCGGGGATAGCGCTGGATGACGTGCTTCAATTCCTGTATGCCCTCGTCTTGTTTTCCGAGTTCCAGCAGCGCGTATCCCTTTTTGAGCTGAGCGGCGGCAGCCTTGTTTCCGCTGGGAAAATTCTGCAGAACCAGATCGTAGTTCGCGACCGCCTTTTTGTAATCGGCGGCTTTGAATTGAATTTCGGCTAGATAGAAATAGGCGTTTCCGGCCAGGTCGGTGTTGGGGTAGAACTTGATGTAGTCGTTGAATCCCTGGACTGCCAAGTCGTTCTTCCCGCCGCTGTAGTCGCGCAGGGCTTCATTGTAAAGCACGTCGGGCGCTGGAGCTTGCGCGATGGCCTGGGCCTGCTGCTGCACTTGGGACTGCTGCACAGCCATGGATTGCTGCGCCGCCTGCATATCCTCAAATTGCTTGCTCAGTTTGGCGAGGCGAACCTTAAGCTCGTCCATAGTGTCGTTCAGCGCCTGGATCTGTCCCGAGATCTGGTCGACCTGCGCGCCGCGATCCTGCTGCTGTTTGTTGATGGAGGTTTGCAGATCGTTGATGGCGGAGGTTACTTTGTTGGCGGCGTCGGTGTTGTGCTCGAGCAGATTCTTCATGACGCCCATGCGCTCGTCGAACGACTGCTTCATCTGGGTTATCTGCTGCTGCAGTTGGCCGACCTGCGTTTGCAGTTCGACGATGTCCTTGTTGGCGCCGTAGGCGGGAGCAAGGCAGACGGTGAGGAACAGCGCGAAAATGAGCGGGATGCGATTGGATTTCATAGTTAACCTATATGGATGTCAAACTTCGCTTAACGGCAACTCGCGATCCGCGCGGCTGGCGCGGCTGAAGCCGCGCCCCTTCAAAACAAAGTCAAAGCCCGAGACAAAGTCAAAGGCCGAGACAAAGTCAAAGGCCGGGTCTTCCCAGGTTGGGGGAGATCAAGGACGGGCGCGACGCCCGTCCTCTTCCTCCACGCTTATTTTTCGTACACGAAGTGGCCGCGGCGGTTTTGCTGCCAGCAGCTTTCGTTCGACTCGGTGCAGAACGGCTTTTCCTTGCCGTAGCTGATGGTTTTGATGCGATCGCCGGCGACTCCAGCCTGGATGAGCGCATTCTTCACCGCATCGGCGCGATTGGTGCCCAGAGCGAGGTTGTATTCGGTCGAGCCGCGCTCGTCGCAGTGCCCCTCGATGGTGATGTGAATGTTGGGATGCTGTTGCAGGAACCCCGCATCGCCCTGCAACGATGCTTGATCGGCTACGCGCACATCGTACTTGTCGTAATCGAAGTAGATGTCCTTCACGTTTTGCGAGAAGAGTTCCTCCTCGGTGGCGGAAGGAGCCGCTGTCGGCGGCGGTGGCGGCGCGTTGACGGTGACGCGAGCGGTGGCGTCCTGGGTTCCGCCGGTGCCTTTCGCGATCAGGTGGTAAGTGGTCGAGTCAGTCGGAGTCACCTCGCGCGAGCCGCTCGTGTCCACCGCGCCGATTCCGTCGATGCTGACGTCGGTGGCGTTCGTGGTCTGCCACGTCAGGGTTGTCGATTGTCCCTTGTCGATCGTGTTTGGGCTCGCCGAGAGCGTGGCGGTGGGAGCCGTGGGTGCGGGTGGCGGCGGGGGCGGCGGCGGCGCGACCTTCTTGTGGCATGCGCCCAGGAACATGATCGTGCCGAGTGCGAATACCAGGGTCGCCCATCTAGTCGTGGTGGTTGTCATTCTTATTGCGTGTTTCACCTGATTCCTCCTGTTTCTGTGCGCCCGCATAGTGGCGTGCAATTTGCAGCTTGACGAAGGGGCGCACTTTCAGCCAGCCGCAATACAATTCTTCTTAAAAGAAAATGGTGAAAACTCTAATCTCCGGCTTCAGCGCCTGAAGGCGCCTTCATGACGTAGCTCCTGCGGCACGCCTGAAGGCGTGCCCTGATACGAACCTAACTGTCTGATCGAAACTCATGACTGATACGAACCTAATTCCCTGATACGAAATTTATGCCCTGGTACGAACCTCTACTTGCGTCAAGAGCTGTCAACCAGTCTACTTCCAACTCCAGTTGGGCTGCGTGTTGTCGCCCTTGAAAGTCAACTGCTTTACGTTGGAGCCGTCGGCCAGCATGGTCCATATCTGGTCGGTTCCCGAGCGGTGGGACTGAAACACAATGTGGCGGCCGTCCGGAGACCAGCAGGGGAAATCGTTGCGCCCGGCATCGTGCGTTAGTTGTAACCACTGCTTGCTGGCGACATCCATCAAATACAAGTCGTTGGAACCCGGTTCTCCGGGCCCGTACTTGCGCATCCAGGAGAACGTCAGAAACTGTCCGTTCGGCGACCAGTTGGGAGAAACGGCATAGCCCTGATCGGTGACCCGCTGCAGGTTGGTGCCGTCCGCTTCCATGGTGTAGATCTGCGGCAGGCCGGTGCGCCCGCTGACGAACGCGATCTGGCTGCCAGTTTTGCGATTCCAGGTTGGAGCAACGTCGGGCCCCTTGTCGTTAGTCAGGCGGCGCGAGTTTCCTCCGGAGGCATCGACTACGTAAATATTGGGGTAGCCATTGCGCGAGGAGGAGAAGGCGATCTTGCCCTCGGGCGACCACGACGGCGAAAGATTCATACCTCCAAAACGCTGGAAGGCGACCATACGATTGAGATCGAATGAGTACATCATAATTTCCCAACCACTCTTCGTCATGGAACTGAACGCCAGGCGCGAGCCATCGGGCGAGATGCGTGGCGACAGGGAAATAGTGCCCAGGTGCGTGACCTGCTGTTGATTGGCGCCGTCGTAGTCCATCATCCAGATTTCTTTGCTGCCGGTGCGCTTGCTGACGAAATAAATCTTAGTTTCAGCGATGCCGGCTATGCCTCCGCCGAGGCGGAAAATGATTTCGTCGGCAAACCTGTGCGCGATCACCCGCACTGCGTCGCTGGTCGCATTGTCGGTGTATTGCTTGCCGAGCACCTGCGGCGACTTTTCATTCTTGACGTCGTAGAGCCACCCTTGCACTGTGACTTTGCCGGCGGCTGCGCCCAGGTTGCCGAAGGCGAGCATGGAGGCGTTCGGCGGCGGAGAGCTCCAAGCGGAGAAATTGACCTCGGAGGGTTGCCCCGGCTCCTGCAGCGGATAGAAACTCTTGGAGACGAGATCGAAGATTCCGGCGTTGTCGAGGTCGTTCCAGAGCACGTCGTTGAAGGTCTTCAACAGGGGTGCGTTGTTGGCGTCGGCGGTGGAGGGCTTGAAATCGGATGCGGCCAGGCGCACGCGCTCGACGCCGAGGCCGGTGCCGGTGCGAATCCAGTCCTGGGCGGAACTGGTGGCCGCCAAAAGAAGCAGCAAGGTGGCGGCGATCAAAATATGACGACGGACGGGGCGAACTGAGTTACGCAATTTTGTGCTCCCTTGGCTGGTGTGGAGGGCCGGGCGTCCCGCCCGGCTGGAGCCTTCGACTGGGCTCAGGGCAGGCTCGCGAGTCGCCCGTCCCCACACTCACCGCTTGTAATCGAACCAAAACTCTACCGACACTTTGCTTCCCGAATAATCCTGCGGCAGCGGGCCGAAGGTATCGATGCGCTGGAGCGCCCGGAGCGCTGACTGGTTAAGCGACGGTACGTTGCTTGGCTGCTCGACCTGGATGTTCGAGGGATGTCCATCGCGTCCAATATCAAACGTCAAATAAACCCGACTTCCCTCCGTGATGCGCGGGTCGACTTCGTACTTCAACCAGTTCTCCGTAACCTTCCGCTGCACGGCTTGCACGTACCAAGCATAGCGGCTGCCGAAATCGCCGCCGCTTCCGGTAAAACCAAAACCACCCTTGGCCCCGCCTGCGGTCATGGTGTAGGGGCCGCTCACCGGACCACCCTCGCCATACGGAATCTGATTCGATTCCTCTGGCTCCGGTTGCGCTTTACGTTGCGTCGCGCTCTTGACCGGTGCGGGTTTCACTTTTTTCGCGTTCTTGTCGGGAATCGGAATCGCTTCCGGTTCCTTCTCCTGAACCGTGGGCTGCGACTTCGAGAGTCCCTTGGATTCGGTAGCCAGAACGTTCTGGGTCTCCGTCGGATTCGCGGGCAAGGGTACGGAACTCACCAGCGTCGCGCCCATGGCATCTCCGCCACCACCACTGCCCCAGCCTGTGCCTCGAATGCCGTTAACAAACACCGCATAGAGCACGACGAACGCGGTGAAGGCCACATGCAGGCCGAGCGACCAGGCCAGCGGCCGGCGCAGTTGGCCGTGTTCGGAATAAATGTCGATATCGTACATATCGAAATCAGTGATGGCCGCCATGGCTGTCCATTGGCTGCGTAACGATACTTACGTTGCTGATGCCCGCCTGCTTGATGGCGTCCATCACGGTGGCGAAGGCGCCAAACGGAACATCTTCATCGGAGCGCAAAAAGATCGACTGGTGTTGCGGGTCCCGAATTTTCTGCTTCAGGCGCGCTCCGATCTGGTTGATGTTGATGGGATCGTTGCCGAGAAAAACTTTCTGCGATTTGTCGATGCTGATCACCAGGCGCTCTTCGGTGATCTCTTTGACCGTACGGGTGTGGGGGACGTTGACTTCGATGCCGGACTGCAGGACCGGCGCCGTCACCATGAAAATGATGAGCAGAACGAGGACGACATCCACCAGGGGCGTGATGTTGATGTCGGCCAGAGCCGTCTGCGTGCGTCCGTTAGCGGAGGTGAAGGCCATTAGCGCCGCGCCTCGGTCACTTGCGGTGTCTGCTGGCGCTCGACGAGGTTGAGCATTTCGAGCGTGAAGTCGTCGTTGCGCGCAGCCATTTCGCGAATCGAGCCAATGATGAGGTTGTAGGCAATCACCGCGGGGATGGCCGCCGCCAGGCCGGCGGCGGTGGTCACCAGAGCTTCAGAAATTCCAGGAGCGACCGCGCGCAAGGTTGCCGCACCGGCCGTGCCCAGTCCGTGGAACGCGTCGATGATTCCCCAGACGGTTCCGAACAGTCCGATAAACGGTGTGACCGCGCCGGTAATGGCCAGCCACGGGACACTGCGCTCGAGGCGGGTAATTTCCTCGGAAGACGCGATCTGCATGGCGCGCTGGATGGCGACGAGATTGTGGACGGCTCCGGTCATTCCCATCTGGCGCCGGAACTCCTCGACCGCGCCTTGAAACACTCCCACCAGCGGGCTGGGACGGAACTGTTCGGCAGCCGAGGCGATGTCCTGCATGCGCTGCGCCTTGCGGAAGGCGCGAACGAAACGTGCGTTCTGCCAGCGTGCGCGGCGGATCAGCCGCCACTTGGAAAGAATCACGGCCCAGGAGAGCACGCTGAACGCGATCAGAAGAAGAAGCACGGTTTTGGCGACCGGACCGGTCTGAAGGACGAGATCGACGATTTCGCCGCCGGCAAAAAAGAGGAGGACGAAAGAAAGATGCATGGTTTCGGAAAGAACCCTGCCTCAGATTATAGACGAAGGCGGCAGGTGAACTTGCACCGTATCGTATCGGTTAACATTGCCGGTAGCCGATGCCGGAAGGTTAACCGCGGAGATCGCAGAGGCAGCGGAGATTTTTCTTGTATTTTCTCTGCGTGCTTTGCGTACTTTGCGGTGATCTTTTGGGCGACCGGCGAAGCGGCATGTGCTATGCTGCGCGTAAATTGCAGGTTGTCGTATTTAAGAGTCAAAGGCCGCGGGCGAGGGCGCCCGCGCCACACGTAGAGCTCATAGGAAACCTGTGCTGGCCGAACTTCGACTCGAAAATTACGCGGTGATCGACAATGTCGTGATCGAATTCGCGGCGGGTCTGAATCTTCTGACCGGGGAGACCGGGGCGGGGAAGTCGATTCTGATCGATGCGCTGGGCTTGCTGCTGGGAGACAAGGCGTCCTCGGATGTGATCCGGACGGGCACGGAGCGGGCAGTGGTCGCGGCGGTGTTTGAGAGTGATGGAACTGCTGCGCGTTCGATCGAAGGGATACTCGAGACCAACGGCCTGGATGGGGAGAATGGCTCGCTGATTCTGCGGCGCGAGATTGCTTCGGGCGGTAAGGGTCGGGTCTTCATCAACAATCAGCCCGCGACCGTCGCGGTGCTCAAGCAGATTGCACCCCACCTGGCGGTGATCCACGCGCAGAATGAATCCATCGTAAACTTTGACGCCGCGGCTCGGCAGGATCTGCTTGATGCTTACGCGGGAGTCGAGTTGACGGACGTGGCCGGCGCTTTCGCACACTGGAAGCAGATTCGCGGACGCATCGCGGAACTCGAACAGGACGAGCAGGATCGCATGCGGCTTCTCGACCTGTGGAACTTTCAGTGCCGCGAAATCGAAGAGGCGCATTTGCGGGCGGGCAAGAATGAGGATGAGCAACTGGAAGCCGAGAAGCGCGTTTTAGCCAATGCCGAGAAAATTTACGGCGCGGCCATCAACGCCTTTGACCTGTTGTATGAGGGCAACGCCTCCACTTCGTCGAGCCTGCGCGCCGCGCAGAAGCACGTAGAGGAACTGGTCCGTTATGAAGCGAAGTTTAAGGAAGCGCTTGCGGCGCTCGATTCGGCACGCATCAGTGTTGAAGATGTGGGAGCGACGCTGCGCGATTATGCTGGAGGAATCCAGGCTTCGCCCGAGCGCCTCGCCGAGATTGAAGAGCGGCTGGCTCTGCTGGATCGCCTGAAACGCAAGTACGGGCCCACGCTTGAGCAAACCATTGTTTTCGGCGAAGATATCCGGCGCAAACTCTCAGAGATGGAGAATAAAGATCAAGTATTGCTTGAACTGCGGGTGATGCTGGCCGTCTCTGCCGAGGAGTATCGTAAAGCCGCCCGCGGCGTCTCGCGCAAACGGGTTGAGGCGGGGCGGAAACTGGAGAAACTGGTCGAGGCGGAGATCAACGACCTCGCCATGCGCGCCAGTTTTCGCATCGCGGTTGAAGAGAACGAAGCTGAGGAGCATTGGACCTCTTCGGGCATCAACCAAGTCGTCTATCGCATCTCGACCAACACGGGCGAGACGATGCGTCCGCTGGAGCAGATTGCCTCGGGCGGCGAACTTTCGCGCGTTATGCTGGCGTTGAAGGCGAGCGTCGAAGCGGGGACGAATTCGGCGGCCAATTCGACAGGGAAGAAGAAGTCGGCGGCCGCGCAGCGCACTTTAGTATTCGACGAGATTGATACCGGTATCGGCGGGCGCGCTGCCGAGGCCGTAGGCAAGAAACTGAAGGCGCTCGCCAAAGGGAATCAGGTGCTCTGCGTCACGCACCTGCCGCAGATCGCAACTTTTGCCGATCACCACTACCTGATCGAGAAGCGCGAAGCCGTCGGCCGCGCCAAGACGACCGTCCGGCAGATCACCGGCGAAGAGCGCACTGAGGAAGTGGCGCGCATGCTGTCCGGGGCTAAGCTGACCGAGACTTCACGGAAGCATGCGGAGCAGATGATTCGGGCGAACGGGTGATGAAAGGGTTTGTCGAGCCATCTACAGTACCAACACATCGGCCCCACGCGTCTGAAGCGCGTGATCAAAGGTGACGAACTTAAGGCCTGCAACGGCTGCGAAAGCCAGCAGATAAGCGTCCGCCCAAACCTTGGGGGACCGACTGGACATCCTCGATCGCGAACGGAAGTCCTTTTCGAGATCATCCGGTTCTGGCAGGAAAGCTATGCGAGTGTCGGCCCACACGCGGTCCCACAAACTCCAGGCTTCGGACATGGTCTTCGTGTGCTTTCCCATGACCTGATCGGTGGTGAGCAGGCGCAGCACCGTAATCTGCGTAAAACGGCAGAAAAAGAACTGTTCCTCGCTGGCCTGCTCGAACCAAGACCGGGCTTTTTCGGAATGCACATGCTGGCTCCAAATCAAAGCCAGCCACACATTCGCATCAAGGAAATTCAACGTGTTCATAGATTTGTTCGTTGGTCAGGTCGACCTTGGGGCCATCGGAGACGATCAGCGGGAACTGCACTCTCTTAGGGCGCGGACGCTGGCCTCGCAGCAGCACGGTCTTAACACCGGTTAGGACCAGATCGCGCACCGAGCGCCCGTTCGCGGCAGCTTGCGCCTTGAGTTTTCGATATAGAGGTGCTGGAATGTCAACGGTGGTGCGAACAGAATCCTGTTTCATGATGCCATTATCCCACGCGTGCCATAAATATGGAAGCAATCCCCATTGACTTAGCTAAGAAAAGTTAGCTAACATGTATTCATGGAGACCATCACCATCCACAAGGCTAAAACCGAGCTTTCACGGCTGATTGAAAAGGCTTGCCGGGGCGAAGAGATCGTCATCGCTCGGGGTAAGAAGCCGGTCGTCCGCCTGGTCGCCATCGAGGATAAGCAGGGCCAGCGTAAGCCTGGCGCCTTGCGTGGGAAGCTGAAGGTTGGGCCTGAGTTCTTTGAACCCTTGCCGCCGGAAGAGCTTGACGCGTGGGAGCAATAGCGTGCGGCTTCTGCTGGATACGCATGCGCTGCTTTGGTGGTTCAGCGACGATCCAGCACTGCCTGCGTCGTGCAGAAAGCTCATTGCCCAGCCGGACAGCAGCATTTTTGTCAGCGCAGTTTCCGCTTGGGAGATTGCAACGAAGTTTCGACTGGGTAGGCTGCCGAGCGCTTCCGATCTAATCCAAGACTTCGGAGGCTATCTTGACCGGGAAAAGTTCCGGAGTCTGCCCGTGTCATACGACCATGGAGTTCGTGCAGGGATGTTGCCTGGACCCCATCAGGATCCGTTTGACCGCATGCTGATCGCGCAGGCCGAGATGGAGAAGATGTTCATTGTCAGCAACGAAAAACTCTTCGACCGCTATGGGGTGCGCCGGATCTGGTGAAGCGAGTTGTGCTGGGCTTCCCGTTCACCCGCCAGTTTTCCCCATCCGCTGCTAATCCCCACACCCTCAAAGGCTTACGTTGACCTGAGGGTGCATCTTTCGATACCCTTAAAGCATCTTTTCCAAAGAAGAAGTGTACCCTACGTGGGGGGACCCAGCTTGTCTGAAACCGGGAATTTGCACACGAAGACCTTATTGCTATTGAAGCCGCGGGGATTCTGCGCCGGGGTGGTGCGGGCGATTGACATCGTGCGGATTGCGCTGGAGGCGTTTGGGCCGCCAATTTATGTGCGCAAGGAAATTGTTCACAACCGCTTTGTGGTTGAAGAATTGCAACAGAAGGGCGCCATTTTTGTCGATGGCGTGGATGAAGTGCCCGAGGGAGAGCGCGTCATCTACAGCGCCCACGGCGTTTCTCCGGAAGTGCGCGAGCGCAGTAAGCGGCGAATGCTGCGCGTGATCGATGCTACGTGCCCGCTGGTCACCAAGGTGCACGTGGAGGCGGTGAAGTTCGCGAAGGAAGGCTATTCGCTGATCCTGATCGGCCACCGCGACCATGACGAAGTCATCGGNNAGCCTGGATGAGACGCGCGACATTATCGCCGCGCTGCGCGAGCGGTTCCCGAACATTAAGGGCCCGGCGGCACAGGACATCTGCTATGCCACCGAAAACCGGCAGGTGGCCGTGAAGCACGTGGCCTCCGACGCGGATTTGCTGCTGGTGGTGGGCTCCGACAATAGTTCAAATTCCAAACGGTTGGTGGAAGTGGCTCGCAGTTTGGGCACCGAGGCGCATCTAATTGATGACTGCCGCAATATTCAGACGCAGTGGTTGAATGGCGTGAAGACGGTGGCCCTGACCGCGGGAGCATCGGCTCCGGAACATCTGGTGCAGGAAGTGGTCGAGTACCTGGCGGGAAAGGGCTTTGGCGACGTGCAGGAATTGGAAATCATGCCGGAGAATGTGCGTTTTGGATTGCCGCCGGAGATCGTGGCAACGATCGCCGCGGCCCCGGCCATCGCCGTGGAGTCCTAAATGGAAGAATCCTCCCCTTTGAGTTCGGCCTCTGCGCCCCAGATGCGATTTGGAAAGATTGACGACCTGGAGAGCCGGGTCGCGGTAGCCGTCGATGCGGCCCGCAAGTACCTTTTCTCGCAGCAGCACGAAGAGGGCTACTGGTGCGGAGAACTGGAAGCCGATACTACCCTCGAATCCGATTACATCCTGCTCCACGCGTTGCTCGGCACGGGGAGCCAGGAGCGCTTCGACAAGGCCGCGCGTTACATTCTGCAGCACCAGAATGAAGACGGGGGCTGGAGCACCCACGCTGGCGGCCCGTCCCAAATCGGCGCTTCGGTGAAAGCTTACTTCGGACTGAAGCTGGCCGGATTCACGGCGGATCACCCAGCGCTGGCGTGCGCCCGCAAGAAAATTCTTGAAATGGGCGGCGTGACCGAAGTCAATACCTTCACCAAGATCTATCTCTGTTTTTTTGGGCAGTACGACTACGACGCGGTTCCCGCGGTTCCGCCGGAGATCGTGCTCTTCCCCAACTGGTTCTGGTTCAACATCTACGAAATTTCTTCGTGGTCGCGCGCCATCCTGGTGCCGCTTTCGATCTGCTACGCCAAGAAGCCGTTTAAGAAAATTCCCGACGAAATGGGAGTGGAAGAGCTTTTTGTGGGCGGGCGCGACAAGTCGCGCATGCATTTGCACTGGGCAAAGAAGCTGATTTCCTGGCGCAATTTCTTTTTGGTGCTGGATCGGATTACGCACTGGGCCGAGCGTGTGCACATCCGGCCGCTGCGCTCGCTGGCCCTGAGAAAGGCCGAGAAGTGGATGCTGGAGCGCTTCGAGATGAGCGATGGATTGGCAGGGATTTTCCCGTCGATCATGAACTCCATCATCGCGATGCGGTGCCTGGGGTACTCGGTCGACGATCCGCAGCTGATTCGGGCGATGGATGAGTTTGAGAAGCTGGGGATCGAAGAGGGCGATACTTTCCGCATGCAGCCCTGCCTATCTCCAGTGTGGGATACGGCATTCGCGCTGTTTGCTCTGGGCGAAGCCGGGGTTCCGGCGACGGATTCGCGCCTGGTCAAGTGCGCCGACTGGATCCTGCAAAAACAAGTGCGCAAGCCCGGAGACTGGAAGATCAAGAACCCGAAAGGCGAACCCGGCGGATGGTACTTCGAGTTCAACAACGAGTTTTATCCGGACGTGGATGACAGCGCCATGGTGTGTCTCGCGCTAAGCCGGGTCGAACATCCGAACGGGCGCTATCAGAGCGAGTCGGTGCAGCGGGCCATCGACTGGATCTTGTCGATGCAGTGCAAGGACGGAGGCTGGGCTTCGTTCGACAAAGACAACGACCGCATGGTGTTCCAGTACGTGCCCTTTGCCGATCACAACGCCATGCTCGATCCCGCCACCGTCGACATCACGGGCCGGATTCTGGAGTGTCTTGCCGCCTATGGATACGACCAGAACCATCCGGCGGTCAAGCGGGCCATCAAGTTTATTTGTAAAGAACAAGAACCAGATGGAAGCTGGTTCGGGCGCTGGGGTGTGAACTATATCTACGGCACGATGCAGGTTTTGCGCGGTCTGGAAGCGATGGCCGTGGACCGCAACGACCCCATGATTCAGCAGGCGGCAGAGTGGATTCGATCGGTGCAGAATGCCGATGGCGGCTGGGGCGAGACGGTGGGCTCCTATGACGATCCCAACCTTCGCGGGCAAGGCGACAGCACGGCTTCGCAGACGGCATGGGCCATCATGGGGCTGCTGGCCGTCGGCGACACGCGCAGCGAATGCGTGGCCCGCGGCATGGCGTATCTTCTGCGCACGCAGAAGAGAGACGGTTCGTGGGACGAGCCTTTCTATACTGGAACCGGCTTCCCGCGCGTGTTCTATCTGATGTACCACCTGTACCGCCAGTATTTTCCACTGATCGCGCTCACGACGTATTCGAAGGTGATGGCGGAGAAAAGTAGCAGTTAGCACTTAGCATTTAGCACTTAGCTAACCCGGGCCAGTGGAGTGCTCTGGGTCTCCGTCGCCTGCATGTACTAAATGCTAAGTGCTAAGTGCTAAATGCTCGCTTTTGTTACCGGCGCTACCGGATTTCTGGGCAGTCATGTTGCGCGCGTCCTGGCGGAACAGGGCGCCGAGTTGCGGCTGCTGGTGCGGCCGAACAGCAATCTGCGCAACCTGGAGGGCCTGAACGCGGATCGGGTCATCGGCGATTTGCGCGACCCGGCTTCGATTGAGAAGTCGCTTTCTGGCTGCCACGCGCTATTTCACGTTGCGGCGGACTATCGGCTGTGGGTGCGCGATCCCGACGAGATGTATCGCGCGAATGTCGAAGGCACACGTTCGTTGCTCGAAGCGGCGCGGAAACAAGGCGTACGGCGTATTGTGTACACGTCGAGCGTCGCGACCATGGGCTTTACGTCCGGCTCCAAGACGAAGAGCGGGTCGCTGGCGGACGAATCGAGTCCAGTGTCGCTGGCGGACATGATCGGGCACTACAAGCGTTCGAAGTTCATGGCCGAGCAAGTGGCCGTCAAGGCCGCGAGATCGGGAGCGGATGTGGTGGTGGTGAATCCCACGACGCCGATCGGAGAGTGCGATATCAAACCGACTCCGACGGGACGAATCGTCGTGGACTTTTTGAAGCGAAAGTTCCCGGCGTACGTGGAAACCGGCTTGAACCTGGTGGATGCGACGGAATGCGCGCGCGGCCATATTCAGGCCCTGGAGAAGGGAAGATCGGGCGAGCGCTACATTCTGGGCGGAGAGAATCTCACGCTGAAGCAGATTCTGGACCGGCTGGCCGCGATCACGGGTTTGCCGTCGCCCAGCGTGAAGCTGCCTTACTTTTTTGCGCTGGCGACTGGAGTGGTGGATGAAATGGTGACCGGTCGGCTTCTAGGCCGCGAGCCGCGCGCGACGATTGACGCCGTGCGCATGGGACGCAAGATGATGTTTGTGAGTTCGGCGAAAGCAGAGCGGGAACTAGGCTGGCGGACGGTTCCAGTGGAGGGAGCGCTGCGGCGGTCGGTAGAGTGGTTTCGCGCGAACCGTTATGTCTAGCAGGCTGCGGAAAGATTCGGGTGGAGATTCGCGCTTCGTATCAGGGCATCGCTTTAGCGATGCCGCAAGCCACGCGAAGTCAGCCGCCCCTTTAGGGGCTGGGGTGGCCGCCGATGCCTAGAATCGCCATCATCGCCGCGATGGAACGAGAGGTGGAACCGCTGATCGGCAGCTGGAAGGTCAGGACGATCGATCACAGCGGTCGGCGTTATCGTCTTTTTGAAAATGGCGACGCGGCGTTGGTGTGCGGCGGAATTGGCGCGGAAGCCGCGCGCCGCGCGACTGAAGCGATGATTCGGGAAGTGAGTCCGGTGCGGGTGATCTCGGTTGGCTTTGCCGGAGCGCTGGATGGCTCGCTGCATGTCGGGCAGGTTCTTGAGCCGCGCACGGTGATCAACGCCGCCGACGGTGCCCGGACAGAAGTCGGCTTGGGAGAGGGAATCCTGGTGAGTTCCGCAACCGTGGCCGGCAAGGAGCAGAAAGATCGACTTCGCAAAGCTTATGGCGCAACGGCAGTGGACATGGAAGCGGCGGCCGTGGCGCAAGGTGCCGATGCACGGGGAGTGGAGTTCGGAGCTTTGAAAGCCATCTCTGACGCCGCCGATTTCAGTCTGCCGGCAATGGATCGTTTTGTGGCGGACGACGGGAGATTTCACTCCGCCAGCTTTGCGTGTCATGTGGCGCTGCGCCCGTGGCTATGGGGGACTACGATCGCATTGGCGCGGAACAGTGCCAAGGCAAGTCGTGCTCTTTGCGGCGCGATCGCGAGTTACCTGGAGCGACCTTTCGGTAGAGACGGGGCTTGCCCCGTCTCCTCCTCCGCCGCCGCAGACGCGGCAAGCCGCGTCTCTACGGGAGTTGGCATCGGGAATCGATAGGCAAGAAATAGACTCTGCTATGGCAATTGCTCAGACATTCACGACTGAAAGCATAAGGCATAAGGTTCCTTCCACGATGCGGGCCGCCGTGTATCGCGGCGTGAACGACGTCCGTCTGGAAGAAGTGCCGGTGCCTGAAATCGGACCGGGCGAGATTCTGGTTCGGGTCCACACTTGCGGGATCTGCGGCACCGATCTGAAGAAGATTGCGACCGGCTCGCACTCCGCGCCGCGCATTTTTGGTCACGAAACCGCGGGTGTCGTTGCGAAAGTGGGGGAAGGCGTTCGCAAGTTCAGCGTCGGCGATCGCGTGGTGGTGTTTCATCACATCCCCTGCAGAGAATGTTATTACTGCCGCCACAAGACCTTCGCCCAGTGTGCAACCTACAAGAAGGTCGGATGCACGGCTGGGTTCGAGCCCTCGGGTGGAGGATTTGCGGAATACGTCCGGGTGATGGACTGGATTGTCGAGAAAGGAACGGTGCGCATCCCGGACGGGGTCAGCTTTGAGCAGGCATCCTTCCTCGAGCCGGTCAGTACCTGCATCAAAGGTATTGAGACCCTTCGTCTCGAAGCGGGGGAGACCGTGCTGGTGATCGGGCAAGGTCCGATCGGTCTAATCCTGGCGGCTTTGGCGAAGCGGGCGGGGGCTCGGGTGATTACTTCCGATTTGTATCCGGCGAGGCTTACAATAGCTAATAGCTTCGGCCTAAAACATACAATTGACGCTTCCCAGGCTGACGCCGGACAAACGGTGCGCGGAATGACCGATGGGCGCGGGGCTGACGCTGTGATTTTGGCAGTTGGCGGGAGCGGCCTGATCCGGCCAGCCATGGATGCGGCACGTCCGGGAGGCCGTGTGTTGCTGTTTGCGCAGACGGTGCGGGGGGAGGCCACGATTGATCCGGCCGCAGTTTGCGTGGACGAAAAAGCTCTGCTCGGGTCCTACAGCGCGTCGGTGGAATTGCAGGAGGAGTCGGTGCGGTTCGTCATGAACCGTGAAATGGACATGGAACGGCTTATCAGTCACCGTTTCCCGCTGCAAAGCGGTGTAGAAGCGCTGAAGCTGGCTGCCCATCCTCGACCGGACACGATGAAGATTGTCATCCAGCCGGGGAGTGGCGGGGCCCCCAGCACGCCCGGTTTTGGCGTGATGGGGTGCAGTGCGTGGGAAGGACATCAACTGTGAATGGCAAGATGACGGCTGCCGTCCTCTACGGCAAAGAAGACGTCAAGATTGAAAGAGTGCCCATCCCGGCGGTGGGCGAAGGCGAAGTTCTGGTCAAGGTCCACGTGGCGCTTACCTGCGGCACGGATTTGAAGGTGTACCAGCGGGGCTATCACGCCCGCATGATCGTGCCGCCGGCGTTGTTCGGCCATGAACTGGCGGGCACGGTCGAGCAGGTCGGGGAAGGCGTGCGCGGCTTCAAGAAGGGCATGCGCGTGGTCGCGCTCAACTCGGCTCCCTGCGGTACGTGCTTTTATTGCTCCAAGCACCAGTTAAACCTCTGCGAAGATCTGCTGTTCAATAATGGCGCCTATGCCGAGTACATACGGATTCCGCGCCGCATTGTGGAAACCAATATGCTCGTCGTGCCTTCGAATGTGACCTTCGAAGATGCCGCGATGACCGANNCCGATTGGTCTGATGTTTGTGCAGGTGGCGAAGGCCATCGGCTGCAATGTGATTGCGGTCGTCAAGCGGGATTCACAAGTCACATTGGCGCGCAAAAAGGGCGCGTACGAGGTGGTGCAGATTACCAAGGTGAAAGATCCGGTGGAGGCGGTGCGCGAGTTGAGTCCGGAAAGGCGCGGCGCCGATGTGGCGATCGAAGCCGTCGGCCGCCCCGAAGCCTGGGAGTGGGCCGTGCAGATGGTTCGCAAGGGCGGCACGGTAAATTTCTTCGGCGGGTGCGCTGCGGGAACCAAGGTGCAGTTAGACACCAACCGCCTGCATTACTCGGAAATCACGTTGAAGGCGACTTTTCATCACACGCCGGAGACGGTGCGCCGGGCCTTCGGTTTGATTGCCGAGAAGAAAGTTTGCGGCAACGACTACATTACCGGCGAAGCGCCGCTTTCGCGTTTGCAGGAAGTGCTGCGCCACATGCTGAACCGCAACGGGGATATCAAGACAGCGATTATCCCGGGTCACTGATTACGATCAGGGATCGGGAAGGGCACGGCTTCAGCAGCGCCGCAAAAGAGGCGGCCTTTCGCCCCCGAGGGCTGAACATCACGCCCGAAGAATCATTTGTGGGACCAGTCCCGACTCTCTCTGTTCTCCGTGGGTGAGATCTTTTTGGGTACTTATTGTTGATGACAACTGCCGCCAGCCATCCCCCGACTGCGCCGCTCGCCTCCGCTTGGAGTGCGCTGCCGCCCGAATACGCCATCCCCGAGCACGCGCCTTCGGAAGCCGAAGCGCGCGAATATTGCCGCCGCCTGGCGCGCTCGCATTACGAAAATTTTTCGGTTGCGTCGTGGTTCCTTCCGGAACGGCTGCGCCAGCACTTCTTCAACGTCTACGCCTATTGCCGTATCTCCGACGATCTGGGCGACGAGGTGGGGGACACGGTTCGGTCGCTGCAGTTACTCGATGAATGGGAGACGGAGCTCAACGCTTGCTACGACGGGCATCCGCGGCATCCCGTATTTGTCGCGCTCGCCGAGACGGTGCGCAAGTTTGAAATTCCGAAACATGAATTTGCGGATTTGCTGACTGCTTTCCGCCAGGACCAAAGTATCACCCGCTACGAAACGTTCGACGATCTGCTGGGCTACTGCCGGTTTTCGGCGAATCCGGTGGGCCACCTGGTGCTTTACCTCTGCGGATACCGCGATCCCGAGCGGCAGCAGCTTTCCGACTACACTTGCACCGCGCTGCAACTCGCGAACTTCTGGCAGGACGTGAGCGCGGACTTTGCCAAAGGACGAATTTATCTTCCACTCGAAGACCTGCGGCGTTTCGGCGTGAACGAACAAACGATACGGGATCGTGAAAACACTTCCGCGTTCCGCGAGATGATCAAGTTTGAAGTCGAGCGCGCAGGGGAATGGTTTCGGCAAGGTTTGCCACTGAGCGCAAAGGTGAACCGCGAACTGGCCATCGACATCGAACTGTTCAGCCGAGGCGGACAGGAAATCCTGAAGGCAGTTGAGCGCCAGAATTACGCCGTGCTGGGCCGGCGTCCCGCAATTTCGAAGACGCGGAAACTGGCCCTGATTGCGCGTGCCGCGCTGGGGAAACTGCGATGAGCACCGTCGCGGGAAATGCGCCCGTGCAATTTGCTCCGACCGCTTCCCAGGTCGCAATGGCCTACTCCGTCTGCCGGAGTATCGCCCGCTCCGCCGCCAAGAATTTCTACTATGGGTTCGCGGTGCTTCCGCGACGGAAACGGAATGCGTTGAGCGCGGTGTACGCCTTCATGCGGCGCTGCGACGACATTACCGACGACGTCACGCTCCGCCCCGAAGATCGCAATCAGCGGCTGGCGGACTGGCTCGATAAAGTCCATCGCGCATTGGCGGCACAGCCCACCGACGATCCGGTGCTGCTGGGGCTGACCGATGCGCAGCGCACTTATCAGATTCCCATTGGGCTTCTTGACCAGCTCGCCTACGGAACGGCTGCGGATCTCGATCACGGCCAGCCTGCGCCCGCCGGTGCCGAGCCGCTGGTCGCGCGTTACCAGACATTTGAAGAGTTGCGCCAGTATTGCTATGACGTGGCGTCGGTAGTTGGATTGGTGTGCATCAAAATCTTCGGATATCGCGATCCCGCCGCCGAAGCGCTGGCCGAACGCTGCGGTCTCGCCTTTCAGCTTACGAACATCATTCGCGATGTGAAAGAAGACGTCGCCATGGGCCGGGTTTATTTTCCGCAGGAGGACCTGGTGCAG
>PKXK01000121.1:12974-18496 GCA_003132325.1 Acidobacteriaceae bacterium | reverse complement strand
AAACAGTACGACGTTTTCAGTGAGCGCGTCCGGTTAACGGTTCCCGAAAAGCTCACGGTCATGGGAAAAGGAATCCTGAAGCGTCTGCTGTGATGCCACCCTCGATCTATTCTAATTCGACCGATCTTAATTCGACCCATCCTGATGCGACACAGCCTACCGTCGCTATCGCTGGAGGCGGGTTGGCCGGACTGGCCGCTGGATGCGCCCTGGCGGAAGCCGGTTTTCGCGTCACGCTGTTTGAGCGCCGCCCCTATCTTGGTGGGCGCGCGTCTTCTTATCAGCATCCCGGCACCGGCGAAATTGTCGACAATTGCCAGCATGTATTGCTCGGCTGCTGCACCAACCTGCTTGATTTCTATCGGCGCACGGGCGTTCAGGACAAAATCCGGTGGTATGAGAAGCTGACGTTCCTCGAGCCCGGAGGACGCGCATCTGTGATTGCCCCGTCATGGCTGCCGGCTCCGCTGCATACCGCGCCGGCATTTCTCCGGGCTGACTGTCTGAGCTTGCGCGACAAGATGGCCATCAGCCGCGCCATGGTGGCGCTCGCTCCTTCCATTCCAGCAGATGAGGGTGAGACGTTCCTCGACTGGCTGAAGCGTCACGGACAAACCGCGCAAGCCATCGAGCGCTTCTGGAAGACCATCCTGGTCAGTGCCTTGAACGAAGATCTCGATCGGGTTTCCGTCCCTTACGCGGCCCAGGTGGTGCGCGAGTCGTTTCTTAAATCGGCCGCTGCCGGGCGCATGGGAATTCCGACGGTGCCGCTCACCGAACTGTATGGCGCCGCCGGAGACTACATCCGCGCCCGTGGCGGAGAGATCCAGTTCCGTGCCGGCGTGGAGTCGTTCCGATCGGAAGTCTTCGGCGTCAATGTGACGACGAACGGGCAGGAACAGAAATTCGACTATCTGGTTCTGGCTGTCCCTTTTGATGGAGTCGCACGCATGTTGCCCGACACTCCGTCGGCAGCGCCTCTGGCCGCGGCGCTCGGCCAGTTCTCGACGTCACCGATCACCGGCATCCATCTATGGTTCGACCGGCAGATCAGCAATCTGGATCACGCCGTGCTGCTCGACCGAACGATCCAGTGGATGTTTCATAAATCGCGGCTCATTGACGCTCGGAACGCTGAGGCCGGGAACCATGAGGCTCGGAACCCTGACACCCGGGAAGACGACGCTGGCGGCAACGGCAGCTACGTCGAGTTGGTTGTAAGCTGCTCCCGCAGCCTGGTGGAAAAGTCGAAGACGGAAATCGTCGACTTGGCGATGAAAGAAGCGCATGAGTTTTTCCCCGGTGCGCGCGAAGCGAAACTGCTGAAATCGATCGTGATCAAGGAAGTGCACGCAACCTATTCGCCGCGCCCGGGAATCGACCAGCACCGTCCCAAGCCCGATACGGTATGGCCGCGAGTCTTTCTCGCCGGCGATTGGACCGCAACCGGCTGGCCCGCCACCATGGAGGGCGCGGTTCGCAGCGGATATCTGGCGGCGGAAGCGGTGGCACGATTCGCCAGCGGCAAACGCGCCAGCTTTCTCGTTTCCGATTTGGCCCCGAGTGGGTTGATGAAGCTGTTCGGATAAGAGACCTCACAGCTTCAATTACTTCAGTTTCGAATCCTGGGTTACCGCGATGTTGGTCTCAAGAATCTGTCCCAAACACACGATCTTATTAAAGATGCCTGAGCGCGACAGCGTGGACCATGTTCGCGCAAACGACGATCGCCGCGCTAGCCCACGATTTAGCTGCGGCGGTCAGGTGACCATCAGTTGCCTGCCGTCAGACGGAATCGTTCTTCCGGGCAAGATTCGCGACCTGAGCCTCGGCGGCTGCTGCGTCGATACCACTTTGCCGATTGTTCGCGGCGCGCGAGCTGAACTGTTCGTGCGCGTCAACGCCGCTTCGTTCCGGGCCGTGGGTGAGGTCAGGGCGATTCGAGCCCACTCCGGAGCTTGCCTGGAGTTTGTTCAGTTGAGTGCTGGGGGCAAAGGCGTGCTCGCGGACCTGGTCAGGGAGTTGGCTAGGTTGCAGGCTGTCATGAACGACATCAAGAGTACACGGCGCGAGATCGATCCCGAGGCGTTTCGCAGGCAACTCGATTACCGGAAGCTGCAAGCCCAGGCTGAGCAGGCGGTTTCCCTTGCTGGGGACAACGCTGCCGGCGCAGAGTTTGGGAGCAGGTTCGGAGCCGGACGACGAGGCATCAGCGGGAAAGGATCCGCGCGAGGAAGAGCGGCTCCTGGTGGGTCCCGTCGATTTATTCGGTTAGGCGCAATCTAAACCGCCATCAGCACCACGCCACCGGCTACCAGCAAGGCTGCAATCCAACGCCTGCGCCCTACGCGCTCGTGCAGGAAGATGCGCGCGGCCAGCGCATTCGCCACAAAGGTGAGCGAGGCCGAAGCCGGTACGACCAAGCTGAGGTTTCCCCACGAGAGGCCAAAGAGCAGGCTGTAGAACGCGACCCCCATCGCCATAACGCCGAGCGCAAACGTGGGTGTGGCAAGCACGCGGCCAACCACCGCCAGCAGCCCGCGCCGCTTCCAGAGCTCACCAACGTCACCCACTTGTTTCATAGAGTAGGAAAGCAGCACGTCCCCGGTGGTCGAGGCCAGAATGATAAGCGCAATCGCCGCCCAGGCGTAAAGCTCATTCATACCTACTCCACCTCCTGGGAAACGGCATCGCGTGCAACCTCGGCAGAGTTGTCGCGATGGAGACCAGGTGTGACCGAGGGGCCGGCAGCTACAAAGCCCACGCCAGCGGTGATCAAGGCAATGCCGAGCCAACGTGTGGGCGAGATTTCTTCATGAAGACGGAAGTGCCCAACCAAAGCGACCAGTACATATGCGAGGGACGTGGCCGGCAGCACATAGGTGAGGTCAGCCCACGAAAGCGCGGACATGTAACAGGCGAAGAAAGTTAGTAGGAAAAGGATTCCCAATGCAACCCAGGGATTGAGGATGGCGAACAGCAGGCCGGAAAGATTGTGGAGGGAAAAACCGCCTAGCTCTTTCATCCCGCGAGCCAGCAGGGAATCACCCGCGGTGCTGAAAACGGTGATTCCCGCCAGGACAAGGTATTTTCGAAATGTCACCTCAGGTCCAACTCCGAAGGCATGGAATCATTAAAAGGCATTGAATCATTGAGCGATTGAGGCATTGAATCATTAAGNNAATGATTCAATGCCTCAATGCCTTCCCCTAGGCCTTGGCCGGTTCCGGCGCGGGCGCCTCTTCCTTGCGGTTTCCCTTGACCCACTTGTGGCGCTGCGCGCGCAGTTTCAGGAAGGCCCGCGCTTCCTTGTACAAGCGCTTGCGGTCGGCGCTGTCGAACATGGCTTTCCTCAAAATGCGGTAGGCGGCCTTGGGACGGAAATAATACGCATCGTAGAAGTGATGAACGGCCTCAAGAATTTCGGCGGCGGGCAGGCCGGGATACTCGATCTGCACCATCTGGTGCCCGCCGTCGTCCACCATTTTGGTGTCACTGGTCATAAAGCCATTCTTTATTGCGAACTCGTGCAGTTCCGTCCCAGGGTAGGCATGCGCCACCGAAACCTGGATCGTCTCCACGTCGAGTTCCTTGGCAAAATTGATCGTGTTCTTGATGGTCTCGCGAGATTCGCCGGGCAGGCCGAGGATGAAATCGCCGTGGACCACCAGTCCGAGTTTGTGGCAATCCTTGGTGAACTGGCGGGCGCGCTCGACGGTCGCCCCTTTCTTGATGTTCTTCAGAATCTGCTGATCGCCGGATTCGTAGCCCACGATCAAGAGCCGGCATCCCGCCTCTTTCATGGCCTTGAGGGTTTCAAAGTCGGTGGTGACTCGCGACGTGCAGGACCAGGTCAGGCCCAGCGGTTTCAACTTGGCGCACAACTCGACGGTGCGAGCCTTTTGGAGGTTGAAAGTATCGTCGTCGAAGAAAAATTCCTTCACATACGGCCAGTATTCTTTCGCCTTGGCCATTTCGCGTGCCACGTCGTCGCTGGAGCGTTTGCGCCACGGGTGTCCGCTGAGCGTCTGGGGCCAGAGGCAGAAGGTGCACTGCGCCGGGCATCCGCGCGAAGTGTAGAGGGCCACGAACGGATGGAGCAGGAAAGGCACGTTGTAGCGGCGGACATCCAAGTCGCGCCGGTACACGTCGGTCACATGCGGCAGGGAATCCAGATCTTGAATTGTGGGCCGGTCGGGATTGTGCAGGACCCCGCCGTTCTTGCGATAGGAAATTCCCAGAATGTCTTCAATCGGCTTGCCTTGCGCGTATTCGACGATGGAGTAGTCGAATTCCTTGCGGCAGGCTACGTCAATCACCTTCGCGTCCAGCAACGACTTTTCGGGCAGCACGCTGACGTGGGGTCCGACGAAGGCAATCTTGATGTGAGGATTGCTGTCTTTGATGGCCTCGGCCATGCGGACATCGCCGGGGAAGCCCGGAGTGCTGGTGAAGAGCACGAGCAGTTCATAGTCTTTGCATGTGCGGATCGTTTCTTCCGCCGTAATGTGGTGAGGCGGGGCGTCCAACAAACGCGCACCCTCGAGCATTCCCGTGGGGTAGGCGAGCCAAACCGGATACCAGTACGATTCGATCTCGCGCGTGGCGGGCCAGCGCGAGCCCGCGCCCCCATCGAAATTCTCAAACGAAGGCGGATTCAAAAACAGTGTTTTCAATGGCATAGTGTGAGTCTCTTATTTTAACATTAGATGCGCACACTCAATGCGCGCACACGCCGGTTGACGCTACCATTCAGGTACGTCTTCAACCCCTGCAAAAAGCGTGGAAACCTTTGTCCTAGTGTGCCTTACAAGGCCTCAGATGGCAAAAGAACCTTGCCGAACGTCGCTTTTGCACATTGAGAGGCGAGAATCGGAGTCGGGCGGGAAGCGCTTGGGTTCCCCCGTGTGACTCTGTTACCCCGTGGTAGAAGAAGGCCATAACCACAAGGTGCACAGGGTTTCACGGAGGAAGCCAGAACCGGTTTCTATTCACTTCGAAGCAGGATTAGGAAGCGCCCAATTCTCTAACTCGCCGGTTGCCCGCAAGAGATTCATGCGCACCCGCTGGTACTCAAAATCGGCGTCCTGGAAATGCAGATAGCGTTCGGCGGCTTCCGCCCGCGCATCGGCCAATTCGTGCCAGGTGCCAGTCTTGGCGTCGATCCGGGTCTGGGCCGCTTCCAGGCCCGACTCTGCCAGTTGATATTCCAATTGCGTCACCTCGCGCGCAGCCTCCAGTTGCTCGGCGGCGCGCTGTAGCTTTAGCGTTTCCTCGGCCACCTGATTGCGACCCGCCTCCGCTTGTTTCTTCGCCTTGAGAGCCTCGGCCTCCGCCGCTTCGGCGCGCGCGCGCTGGCTCATGTTGAAGAGCGGGATACGGATGGCCAAGCCCACCGTGGCATTATCCCTTTGGAAGGTGCCATTCGGAAAGTACCGGGTGTAGTTATTGAAGGTTGAAAACCTTGCATATTGGGCAGAGAAATCAACGGACGGGTACAAAGCGCGGTGCTCGCCCAAAGC
>PKXK01000121.1:0-12922 GCA_003132325.1 Acidobacteriaceae bacterium | reverse complement strand
CGGTGAAGGCGCATACGCGCCGCGACCAGTTTGGCTTTGTTTAAATCGACGCTGCTGTCGACGCCCTCCTGCACGCGCTCCGCTACCGCTTGCTCCATCTGCTGCGCCTGCGACTCGTCCTGCTGCAAGCGCACAAGTCGCGCCTCCCACTTTGCCAGCTCAGCATAGGTCAGCGCCACATCCTGGATGACAGCGTTGCGCTGGTCTTTGTCCTGAAACACGGAAGCACGCCAGTCAGTTTTCGCGGCGTTCATGAACTGCCGCTGCGAAGGGTTGAAGATTGAACTCTGCGCAACAGCATTCGCTAACGCCGGCGCCGACCCTTCAATACTGAGGGGATATCCATAGGTCCAGCCGAGGCCCGAACCAAGGAATAGCTGCGGCAAGTAGTTGTTGCGGAGTTCGCGGTACGACGCAAAGGCGCGCTGCACGTCGGCATTCGCGATCGCCGAACCGGTGCTATGCGCGAGCGCCAGTCGAATGGCGCGCTCCAGCGGCAGCGGTTCAGCCTGCCCACGCGCGGCCACCATCAGCGAGGCCGTAATTATGGCGAGCACATTTGTGGAGCGCAACCACCGCGGCAATCGAAATTTCATTTCGCCACCTTCATCTCGTCATCTTCATCTCGTCATAATGGATCAAGGCAACATGAATCAGGCCACGGCTTCGCCGCGACGCACAAATTGTAGTGCGCCGGACGCCAATGGCGCAGTAGCTTCGGAAAGTCATTGGAGACGCCACTCGGCGCGAGGGGAATCTTGCCATCCTCAGTGGACAACTCGATTGAGCGCTTGCTGGGCCATGTCGTAATTTCGGACCAAGGCCAGGGAAGCGCGATACTCGCGCGCAGCGCCTGCTTTATCGCCCTGTTTTTCCAGCAGTGTGCCGAGGAGATAGTGAGCTTTGTGCGCCGGAGCCGCTTCCACCGGCCCGGTGGCGAGATAGCGGCGCAGCAGTTCCATGGCGAAAGCATAGCTTCGCCCGGCGCGATACAACATACCGGAAGATTCCTCGAGAACCTCAAGTTTGGTCGTCGGCGCCTGGCTGAGCTTGACGATGGCCTGCTCCATTTCGTCATAGCGTTTTTGGTTACGGAAGAAGATAGCCAGGTTGAGCCAAGCTTCCGCGTCGCCGTGGCTGAGGTCTATGTACTGGCGATACTCCCGTTCGGCGGTGGTGGCGTCTTTCTTCTTTTCGGCGATGCGAGCGTAAACCCAGTGTTCACGGCCCGAGTCCATGGTTGCGATGAACTGCGCTTGTTCGCGGGCCTTATCTTCGCCGCCGCCGACAATTTCCGGCGCTGACAGGTAGAATTCCGCCAGGTCGAGCCGGGCATCCACGTCTTTCGGATTCAGTTGCACCGCGCGTTCGAATTCTCCGCGAACCTTTCCGGCCAAGACTGCTGCGGCGAAGGGATTGGCCCGATCCGCCTTTTCGCCTAACGCACGCCCCAGCCAAAGATGGAAACGGCCGTTGCCCGGATCGAGCGTCACGGCCTTTCTGCAGGACGATTCCGCGCGCTCCCAATCTTCGAGCGCAAAGTAAGCGCGGCAGAGCAGGTTCGCCGATTCCGCGTCCGA
This sequence comes from Acidobacteriaceae bacterium, assembly GCA_003132325.1. Lineage (GTDB taxonomy): Bacteria > Acidobacteriota > Terriglobia > Terriglobales > Acidobacteriaceae > Acidiflorens. The sequence continues at coordinate 11,342 of PKXK01000121.1, read as the reverse complement.
CGGCGCCGCAGAAAGGTGGCTATTCAATTGGGCGATGGTTTCATCGATGCGGCCGGCGGCCAGCATGTCTTTCGCGGAGTCCGCCACGCTGGCGGTCAACGAGGCAAGCAGAGTTAGAAAAACGAAGAAGACTCTGGAAGCGCGCGTGATCATCTAAAACTTGACCTGCGTCCGGTCGCCAATCGGTTTGCCATTCAATGCGTTGATTGCGATCACGTCCTGGGCGGCGAGGCCGCTGGTGATTTCGACCTGCGTGAGATTGGAAAGGGAAGTCTCCACATTCCGGCGCTGGAGTTCGTGGGCCGCCACCAGCAAAACATAAGGTTTGGAGTCGTCCGTTCGCACCGCCTCGCGCGGTACCACCAGCACGTGATCGTGCTGGGCGACGACGATCGTTACTCCGACGTTGATATTAGGCAAGAGCTTCAAGTCCTTGTTATCTACGATGCTGGTCGTCTCGCCGACGTTGCGCGAGCCGTGCAACTTCACCGTCGATGGGATGCTGGTCACGGTGGCTCGCCACACCCGCCCAGGCACGGCGTCCCAGGTAATCTCGATGGGATTTCCGGGAGCCAGCCTGGCCACGTCGGGTTCATCGACGAAAGCGTGGACCATGACGTTTCGCAGATCGGCCACTTGCAGCAGAAGATCTCCGGCTGCGACGAAGCCGCCTTGCTTGGCGGGCAGCGAGTACACGATGCCGGCAAAAGGAGCGCGGACATTCGATTTTGCCAGCACGTCCTCGGCGGCGTCGTAGGCCGCCTGCGCCTCGGCCTGTTGCGCTGCGACGCGCGCTAACTCCGCATTCGAATATCGTTCCGTCTGCTTTTTCCGGAGGAAGGTGAGTTGGGCATCGGCGCGGGCCAGAGTGTTTTCCGCCTCTCGCACTTCTCCCGCCGAGGCCGCGCCCTGGGATTCAAGTTTTTTCAGTGCGTCCAGATTGCGCTGCGCGGAGTCGCGGTCGGTGCCGGCCTTGACCAGTTGAGCATCGAGACTCAGCATTTCTTCCCGGTTCCCGCCTCGTTCGGCGGCGCTCAGGTCGGCCTGCGCAGCTTTTAATAGCGTCTGGGCACGAGCTGCTTGGGCGCGCGCGTCGGCGTCATCCAGAACGACCAGCAATTGGCCCTGCTTGACGGAATCGCCCTCCTTGACAAAAACCCGCCGGACACTGGTCGAGACCGGAGCGTGCGCCTCAAAGTTGTTGACGGGCTCAATTTTTCCGTTGGTGGATACCAGGGCGCGAATGTCGCTCTGTTCGACGACGGCAGTTCGCACCGGCACCCCGTCATCGCGGCGGGAGACAAAAGCCGCCAGCACGATCACGGCCCCCAGGATGGCAAGCGCGGTCACCCACCAGCGCCTCGGCTGGCGTGCTGAACTGTTTCCATTCAGTGGCATACAGAGAAAGGCGTAAGCTTCAATGTATCATCCAAGCCGGGCAGCAGGCAGGCAAAAAGCTTACTTGGAGCTACCTGATTAGATGCGCCGCGCCAGTCATTTGCTCCAGCTACAATGCGGAATTCTCCCGCAATCACGTAGGGACAGCCGNNAGGCGAGCGAAGCTCGCCCCGGGTTTCGCTTGTTCACCCAAGGGTGGTGGGATTTCGCTCCGCCGGACAGCCAAGGGCGGATGTCGCTAGGTGAAATGACAACGTCACTAGGTACAATTATCGGATGCGAAAGTCTCCCGGTTCCACTTCTTCCCGCTACACCGACGAGCACGCCAGCGCCGGGCTCGATCATAACTTTCCCGAAATCGANNACCTGGCCCAACCAGTTTCCAGCCTACGAAATTGTGGTCGACGATCCCGAATTCACGTCGGTCTGCCCCAAGACTGACTTGCCGGATTTTGGCAATATTGTGATCCGCTACGTGCCCGACCGCCGGTGTCTGGAGTTGAAGTCGCTGAAAGAATATCTGCAGGCGTATCGAAACCTCGGCATCTTCCAGGAGAACATCGTGAATCAAGTTCTGGAGGATGTCGTCCGCTGCGCTAAGCCGGTGTGGGCCGAAGTGAAAGGCGAATTCCGTCCGCGCGGCGGGATTTCGACAGTGGTGATTGCGCGGTGGCCGCGCGGGAAGCGAAGTCGGAAATGATCGCTCAGCGCGAGGCGGCGGCCGCTCTTGGCTTGATGAGTTCGATCTCGCCCGCGTGTTCGGCTTTGACGCGGCTGATTTCGTAGGCCCCCTGCAAGTTAAGCCAAAACTGTTCGGTCGTCCCGAAGAAGCGGGACAAGCGGACAGCAGTGTCGGCACTGACGCCACGCCGTTCCAGAACAATGTCATTGACGCGAGGCGCGGGCACGTGCAGCCGTTTTGCTAATTCGTACGCCGATATGCCGAGCGGCTTTAGGAACTCCTCGCGCAGAATTTCGCCGGGATGAACTCTCCAGTTTGGTGTGCCTTTTCTGACAATGCTCATGGTAATCAGCCTCAATGATAGTCCGTGATTTCCACATCGTAAGCATGCGGCGCGCGCCATTCGAAGCAAATTCTGTACTGATCGTTGATTCGTATGCTGTGCTGCCCCTGCCGATTACCGCGCAGTTTCTCTAGCCGGTTTCCGGGCGGAACTATTAAGTCGTCCAGCGTCAGGGCGACTTCGAGCATGGCCAGCTTGCGTTTCGTCACGCTGGCTGGCGGCGCGCCCCGGGTCTTGCCGGTTCTCCAGATTTCCGCCGTTTCCTTGTTGGCGAAAGTCTTGATCACTTCGCTATCATAACGACAGTCGTTAATAATGTCAATCGTTATGGTAAGAACCCCGTCTCAGCCATGGGCCATGCTATATTTTCTCGACCTGTGACCCCCGCCAAACTCTATCCCCGTACGGCGCTGGCGCTGCTGACGGCGCTGAATTTGCTCAATTACATCGATCGCTCCGTGTTGTTCGCGGTACAGGATCTAGTCAAAGCCGAGTTCCATCGCAGCGACCTGGCGTTCGGCCTGCTCACGACCGTCTTTTTCATCTTTTACATATGTGCGGCGCCTTTCATGGGGCCGCTTTCGCTGCGTTTTTCGCGCAAACGCGTCATCGTCACCGGAGCCCTGGTGTGGAGCTTCGCGACTCTCCTCACCGCCTTCACCAAGAACTTTGATGAACTGCTCATTCGTCATACTCTGGTGGGCATCGGCGAAGCCAGCTTTGTCATCCTTTCTCCAACCTTTGTTGCGGACATGTTTCCCCCCGAAAAGCGAGGGCGGGTGATGGGGGTGTTTTATCTCGCAATCCCGGTCGGAACCGCGCTGGGGTATCTGCTGGGCGGCATCCTGGGCCCAAAGTACGGCTGGCGCACTCCATTCTACGTCGGAGCTGCACCAGGAGTTCTGCTGGCCTTGCTGCTGCTTTTGATCCCCGAGCCGGCGCTGGGCCAATTCGATTCGCCCGAGAGCAAGGCTCCAGAACGGGACACGCTGAAAAGCTTGGTCCGCAATCCTGCATTTCTCACCGCAACCTTCGGCATGGCGATGATGACCTTCGCGCTCGGGGGACTCCAGGTTTGGATGCCAACCTTTCTGCACCGCGCCCACGGCTACAGCCTGCAGGAAGCGGGCCTCGTTTTTGGGTTGAGCACTCTGGTGAACGGCCTGGTTGCGTCTCTGGCGGGCGGCTGGATCTCCGATCGGCTGCTGCGGCGAACCAAATCTGCCCACTACCTAGTGTCGGCGGTCAGTCTGGGGTTGGGCATTCCGGCCATGTGCGTTGCCTTGTTTGCCAGCGGCAGGCCGATGATCGTGGGCATCTTCGTGTCAGAGTTCTTGCTGCTGCTGAACACCGGTCCGCTCAACGCCGCAGTCATCAGTTCGGTCGGACCGCATGTGCGCGCGGCCGCCTTGGCCGCAAACATCTTTGTCTTCCACCTGCTCGGCGACGTGCCCTCGGCTGCTCTCATCGGCTACATCTCGGACAAGTATTCGCTGCAACTCGCCTTTCTGGGGCCGGTCATCGCGATCACGCTGTCTTCTGCCATACTGTTCTATGGCATGCGCTTTGCGCCGCCCTTGCGGGTCAGTGAGGAATCGGCGCCGTCGCAAGTTCCCTCAGGAGCATCTTCCTAGCAGAATGCATTGGCAAACCGTTCACTGGATTGCAGGCGGCATCCTCGCCCTGGCCTGGTTCTCGCGCATCGTGGAAGCGGCCTTCGGCATGCCGCGCATTGCCGACATCGCGCGTCCCGAATGGGATCGCACGCCAGCGACTCCAAACGGCGAGCCTCGAGTCAGCATTATCGTTCCGGCGCGCAACGAAGAAGAACATATCCGCGAGACGCTGATTCAGTTGCTCGGCCTCGATTACTCGAACTACGAAATTATTGCGGTCAACGACCGCTCGACCGACCACACCGGCCAGATCATGGATGAGATCGCGGCGAGTCCCCAGGGGCACTGCCGTCTGAAGGCGATCCACATTGCAGAACTGCCCGCCGGCTGGTTAGGCAAAACCCACGCCATGTGGACCGCCGGCCAGCAGGCAAGCGGGGACTGGTTACTGTTCACCGATGCCGACGTACGCTTCAAGCCCGATTCCGTGCGGCGCGCCATTGCTTATGCCGAAGCGGAGCGAGCCGATCACGTTATCCTTTTTCCACGCATGATCATGAAACGGCCGGGCGAGAGAATGATGATCGCTTTCTTCCAGGCGCTTTTCGTTTTCGGACACCGCCCGTGGAAAGTAGCCGATCCCAAAGCGCGCGACCACATGGGGGTGGGAGCTTTTAACCTGGTCCGGCGCTCGGTCTATGACGCGATCGGCACCTATCGAGCCTTGCGCATGGAAGTGCTCGACGACATGAAACTCGGCAAGGTGGTCAAGAACGCAGGGTTCGCCCAGCGCAATGTGTTTGGCGAGGACTTGATTTCCCTGCGCTGGGCCAAGGGCGCTTTTGGTATCGTCAACAATCTCACGAAGAACTTTTTTGCCGTGCTTTCTTTCCAGTGGCCGCGAACCGTCGCTTGCATCGTAGGTCTGGGTTTCCTGAATCTCGGACCATTTCTTGGCGTCTGGATGGCACACGGATGGGCGCGAGTTCCTTACGCTGTCGCACTCGCTTCGCTGTTTCTGATTTATTACGGCATGTCTTCCAGGTCGGCCGTTCCCGCGTATCACTTCTTTCTGCATCCGGTCAGCACCAGCCTATTCATGTACACACTGCTGCGCTCCATGATCCACACCTTCTCAAACGACGGCATCGTGTGGCGGGGGACGAAGTATCCGCTGGAGGAGTTGCGCAAGGGGTTAGTGTGAAGCCGCAGATTGCTAGCCTTTGGATGGTGCAGCGCTTCGAAGCTGGGATCGAGACCGGACATCTCTTGGATGGATTCCTCAGTTGCTACAAGGCGCCGACGGCTTTCGGGCTTTTGGGTGGCGCAGCGGTTCACCGCTGCGATTCAGGCGCTCAATTCTGCTGGCTTCAGCTGCTGAGGGACTTCTAGCTACTGCGGCTCTTCTGGATCTTAGATCGAAACCGGCTGGCCCTGCTTTTGCTGCCGCTTCTTTTTTCCTTTGTAAGGTTTGGACCTGCCTGCACTGTTGTGGCCCCGGCGCTCGACGTCGTATTCGGTGGGAACCGCGGGAACCACGACATAAGCGCTTTCGCCGAGTTGTTGGGAATGGCGCAAGGTGATCCCCGCGCGGCCGTCGTAGTCCTCGATCGTGCCCTTGATTTCAATCTGCCGGCCCTCGAGCTGGCGAATGTCACCCACTTTTCTGAGGTCGTCTGGTAACACGATCACAGTGAAGGGACACGCCTGGGCGTCTTTGCAGAAGTTGAGGAACATGAGTCCGTCTCTGCCATCGTCCACGTGCAGCACGGTTCCGCTGACGCACTGGGTCGTGCCCAAGTGCTTGCTTGCCTCGGCGAAGGAGACACAGTCATGCTTGGAAGTATTGCGTGCGAAGCCAACGCCGTTCATGGCAAGAACGACAGCAAGAACGGTCCCGGCCAGGAAAGTCAGAATTCGAAAACGCATGGCGACTGAGGGGCGGAAGAGTGCGTCCTCAGTTTCATTCTAGGCGTGGAGCAGAGGTCCTACGATAAGCAGAACGAAATATCTCGCGGCCATTTCCCGAAAGGGAACGGAGGTGCGGGGTCCCCAGCACGCCGGGTTTTGACGTGCTGGGGTGGAGTGCCGGGGTATGCGCCCGGTGCGCCAGGGTCCCGTGTGTTTCTACTTGTCGAAGGACTTTACCGCCGCTGCTTCGTCGTCTTTCACATCGAAGACGGTGTACAGTTTCGTGATCTGCAGCAGGTCGTGCACTTTCTTGGTGAGGTTGAGTAGTTTGAGTTCGCCGCTCTGGTTCTTGCAGGTCGTGAAGGCGCTGACGAGTTCACCGATACCGGAGCTGTCGATATAGTTCACGTCGGCGAGGTTCAGCAGGATTTTCTTCTGCCCCTTGGAAATCAGGTCGCGCACGGTTTCGCGCAGAACCACGCTGCCTTCGCCGAGAGTGATCCGGCCGCTGAGGTCGACAATCGTGACGCCATCCACCTGACGAGTACTGGACTTCATGCTCACTGGAGAGCCTCCTTGGAATCCGCGGGGTTGCCGTGGACATGCTTGATCATTCTAAGTTCGGTGCCCGTTTTGGAGGGGTGGATTTCCACCACATCCATAAACGAGCGTATCAGAAAAATACCTCTACCCGACGTCTTCAGCAGGTTGTCCGGCGCTAACGGATCCGGAATCCTGCTGGCGTCAAGCCCCTTGCCTTGATCGCGGATGACGATGACAAGGTCGTGGGCCGTGCGCTCAAACGCGAGCGTGACTTTCTTGCTCGGGTCGTAGGCATTGCCATGTAAAACTGCGTTGACAGCGGCTTCGCGCACCGCCATGGAGATCTTCATGATCTCCTCGTCGTCAAATCCGGCCTCAGCCGCCATGCGGCCAGCCGTCTCTTCCGCGTTGTTCACCGTCTCCAGCGTCGAATCGAGCGTATAGGAGACGCGGTCTGCGGCCATAGGTCGAAGAGCGAAGATCGAACGGTTCCTGAGCCTGGCCTCCCGCTCGCGTGCGGCGGTTACGCCGGACTCAAAGTGCTCGCCCAAATGCCTGCGACGGGCGAATTGAGAGTTTGCCTGTAGGACCCGCAAAAGTCAACGCGATACCTTAAGGGGTGTCATACCACAATAGAACTGTCCCCGTTTTGTCCACAATAGAAATGTCCCCGGGGTGTGCGACGCTCCATGTCGCGCGGGGATATTCTGCAATCGCACCCCTTGGTGGTCACATTTCATTTCATTGTGCGCCCGCATTGCGCACCGCCGAGAAGAACCGCTTTAGCTTGGTCGCATCCAGTTTGCCGTCGGTACGCACGCCGGAACAGACATCGATCCCGAAGGGGCCTACCTCTTCCATGGCATGGCCCACGTTCTCCGGAGTGAGCCCTCCGGCCAGAAACAGCGGGACGCCGATGCGTTCGCGGATCGCGCGGCTGAGGCTCCAATCGTGCCTTCTGCCCGTACCGCCTAACACCTTCACCGCGAGTTTCTGATTACCGGAATCGAGCAGGATCGCATCCACATGCGGCGCGACTTGTGTGGCCTCCTCAACAGAATCGGGGCCGGTCACGTGGACGACCTGCACAATCGAAATCCCCGGCAACGCATCCTTCAGATCGCGATGCGTACCGACGGCGAGATGATCGCAGATCTGGATCGTGTTCGTGCGGCAGAAACGCTGTTGCCGGACGATATCGGCAACATTTTGCCGCGAAGTCAGCAGAAATGTCCCGATGGCCGGCGGAACGGTCGCGGCAATTTCCGCGATGCGCTCGTCGCTGATGACGCCCGGCCCGCTCGGCATGTGTGAAACCATGCCTACCGCGGATGCTCCGTACTCGACGGCCAGAGCCGCTTCGTCAACACTGCCGATGCAGCAGATCTTTACTCGTGGCGTGCGCGTGGCTCTCATGAGATTTCCCCTGTGTACCTCTGTGTCCTCTGTGGTAATAGCCTTTTCTTACCACAGAGGACACAGAGGTACACAGGGTAGAACAACGAACCGTCAGAATCCTATTCGCCGTATGGAACCCAGATATTTTTTACCTGGGTGGCGTGCTCGAGAAACCAGCGGCCCTCGGCCAGCTTTGGGTTGAACCAATCGATAGCACGGCCTTCATTCGTCCACACCTGCTTCAGATTGCCCACCGACATTGCCTTGGCCGCCGCGGCGCTGGCTTCATCGCCAAAACACCAGATGGCATCCACATCGTCATGCTCGGCGAGCGTCTTCAGAAGTTGCGACGTGGATCCGGTAACGATATTCAGTGCGCCGCCGGGGAGATCGCTGGTGTCGAACAGTTGGTAAAGATCGCTCGTGATCAGCGGATAGGCTTCCGACGGAACCGCGATCACCGTATTTCCCACCGCGAGAGCGGGCATCACGAGAGAAAGAAAGCCGAGCAGCGGCGCCTCGCGTGGACAAATGACGCCCACCGTGCCAATGGCCTCATTCATCGCGATGGCGACATTCCGGAACGGCGGATTGTGCACCGCGCCGTCAAACTTATCGGCCCACGCCGCGTACGAGAAGATGCGCTCGACACTGAGATCGACTTCCGCGGCAGCTTGCTTTTCGCCGACCACGGCGGCCAAGCGATGCGCAATTTCATCGTGCCGCTGGGAAAGATTCTCCGCGCAGTAATAGAGAACCTGCGCACGATTGTGCGCCGGAGCTTTTGCCCACGCCGCCGCCTTGCGCGCCGCCTCGACTGCATTGCGAATGTCCTTGCGATTTCCGAGCGGAGCTTCGCCCAGCAGCCGTCCGTCCGCGGCGCGCACTTCCATGCTGTAGCCGGAGTCGGGACGCGCCTGCTTGCCACCGATGTAGAGCTTTACGGTGCGGTCAATTGCAGGAATGCTGTCAGAAGTTCCGGCGGACGGAGTATCGAGGGCACGAGCGCTGGCGTCGGCCTCCGATGCCACCTCAGGTGGCGCGGATGTCTTCTCTGCTGGAAGCATCGGGGCGTTCTGGAACCATGTCGGCTCCATATACTCGAGCAGGCCTTCGCGTCCGCCCTCGCGTCCGTAACCGCTCTCGCGGTAGCCGCCAAAACCGCACGAAGCGTCGAACAGGTTCGTGCAGTTGACCCAGACCACTCCCGCTTTAAGCTGCGCGGCAACATGCAGGGCAACGTTGACGCTCTCGCTCCAAACACAGGCTGCCAAACCGTAAACCGTATTGTTGGCCAACTCCACCGCTTCCGCGGGCGTGCGGAACGTCATCGCCGCCAGCACCGGTCCGAAAATTTCCTGCTGCGCGACAATCGACGTTGGATGCACATTGCTTAGCAGCGTCGGCGGATAGTAGAACCCTCGCGTCGGCAACGCGACCTGCGGCTGCCAGCATGTTGCGCCGTCGGCGACACCCTGGTCCACCAGCTTGCGGATGCGGTCGAGTTGCACCTTGGCGACGATGGCCCCGATGTCGATGGCTTTGTCGAGCGGCGCGCCGATGCGCAAGGTGCTCATGCGATCCTGAATTTTGGCGACGAGGGTTTCGGCGATACTTTCCTGCATCAGCAGCCGCGATCCCGCGCAACATACCTGCCCCTGATTGAACCAGATTCCGTCCACCAGCCCTTCGACCGTGCTATCGAGGTCGGCATCTTCAAAGACGATGAACGGAGATTTTCCACCCAGTTCGAGCGAAAGGCGTTTGTGGCTCGTCGCCGTGGCGGCACGAATCGCGCGTCCGACCTCGGTCGATCCAGTGAATGCGATCTTGTCCACGTCTGTATGGTTGACCAGCGCCTCGCCGGTTGAGCCGTCTCCGGTGAGGAGGTTGACTACTCCGGCGGGCAAGCCAGCCTCCTGACAAATTCCCGCGAAGGCCAGCGCGGTCAGCGGCGTGAACTCCGCGGGTTTCAATACGACGGTGTTGCCGGTCGCGAGCGCCGGAGCAATTTTCCACGCCAGCATCAGCAGCGGAAAGTTCCATGGAATGATCTGACCGACCACTCCGCAAGATACGTACTCGGGGAACTCGCGCTCCAGGAGTTGCGCCCAGCCGGCATGGTGATAGAAATGCCGCGCCACCAGCGGAATGTCAATGTCGCGACTCTCGCGGATGGGCTTGCCGTTGTCCATCGTCTCAAGAACCGCCAGCAGGCGGGAATGCTTCTGCACCAGCCGCGCGATGGCATACAGGTAGCGCGCGCGGGCATGAGGAGTGAGCGCGCGCCATCCCGAAGACGCAGCCCGCGCGGCCTTGACCGCAGCATCAACGTCCGCCGCCGAGCCTTGGGCCACCGACGCGAGTTTCTCTCCGCTCGACGGATCGACAGTGTCGAAGTACTCTCCCGCCGCGGGAGCCTGCCATCCGCCGCCGATGAAATGTTGGAAACGGTAGCCATGGCGTTCCAGCCAGGAGACTGCTTCCTTCGAATCCTCTGGAGCCGGACCGTATTCCATGCTCGCGAATTTTTCGGCAATGCTCATTGGCGTTTGCTCGATTCCTTCGTCAGATTCTGTTGAGAGACCCGGCAGCCCCAATTTGGGCCGCCCGCGCGTCGAATCAAACCTCGCGACTGTCGAACAAGAGCATATACGGACGGTCGGTTGTGAAGGTTTGCACGTCCGCCGCTGCGGCTTGTCCCTCCGCGCTCGCGAAGGCCTTTTGGATTGCCGCCATATCGTCGAAGTGCAAAGTCGCGACCAGATGAAAATCGGACGGCCCGCCCGGTGTCGCAATTGGACCCTGGCTGACCTCGAACTTCCGAAGCCCGGTGATCTTCTTAACGAGTGGAACGTGCGTTCCGAAGTAATATTTGTCAAAGGCCGCTGCATCCTTCGGAGTCTTGTAGATCACTACTAGTCGAGCCATTGCCTTTCTCCTATCTCGAAGTCGCTTCTTTGCCAATTCTCCAACGGCGTTTGCTGACTGTCGATCTGCTCGGAATGCCTGTTCGGACTCAAGCCATCGGATGCCGATACTCCGCCGAATACCGTCCCGTCGCGTAATGCTCCAACTGCCGCTCGATGTCGCCCAGCAAGCCGCTGACGCCAAAGCGGAACATTTCCGGCCGCATCCATGACAAGCCAAGCTCTTCTTTGATCATCGCCAGCCACTCAATCGACTGCTTGGCCGTGCGGATGCCGCCCGCCGGCTTGAAACCCACCGCCATCCCAGTTTGCTGCGCGTATTCGCGGATGGCGCGCGTCATCACCAAGCCCACCGGCAACGTCGCGTTGGTCGGCTCTTTGCCCGTAGAAGTCTTGATGAAGTCGGCGCCCGCCATCATCGCAACCACACTCGCCCGCCCGACGTTGCGCAGTGTCAGCAGGTCTCCGGTTCCAAGAATCACCTTCATGTGCGCCGATCCGCAGGCCTGCTTGAAAGCGGC
>PKXK01000220.1:16083-26394 GCA_003132325.1 Acidobacteriaceae bacterium | reverse complement strand
GTCGACGGCGGCGACAACTCCGACGACTGGATTGGCGGCTTCCTGCAAAACATTTCGCCCGACGCCATTCAGGAATTTGCCGTGCGCACGGCGAATGAAGACGCCGACACGGGCGGGACCACGGCCGGGTCCGTCGTGATCACCACCAAGCACGGCACCAACGAGTGGCACGGCGACGCGGCTTTCTACGAGCGCGCGGCACAGCTCAACGCGCGCTTCCCGATCGAGAATCCGGCGCCCGATCCCAAGCAGCCGTTTTCGCGCCAGAACTACGTGGGTACGCTCGGCGGTCCGCTGGCAAAAAACAAATTCTGGATCTTTGCTTCATTCGAGCACGTGCATGAAAACGCCAGCATCGCGTACAGCCCTGCAAGCACCACGCAATTCGATGCGCTGGCGCAGTTGGCCGCGGGTGGCCTGATTCCGGGCATCCCTCCCATCGCCGTCCCCGCCACCGTCCCCATCCCTTTCCGGGACTATATCGGCTCGCTGCGTTTTGATTTTGCGCAGTCTTCGAAGTCGCAGTGGTTCTTGCGCAGTTCTGAGGACAGTTACATCACGCACAACGCGCTGGTGCAGCAGGGCACCTTGCCCTCCACCGGACTGACGACACACAGCAACTACTGGAACACCGTACTCAGCAACACTTATGCGTTCAGTCCGACTTGGCTCGGCACTTTGGTCCTCGATGCCAGTCTGCTGCATCTCACCGAGACGCGGAACTCGGATCTGGGCTTTGCCCTGGCGTTTCCCTTCAGCACGACCACGCAGACGATTTCCGGCTTCGAAACTTTTGGCGACAATCAATTCGCCACTCCCATCACGCTCTTTCCCGACCTGCGTAATCAGGACAAATACCAGGTGCGCTACGACCTGAGCCGGGCTACCGGCGATCATTCGCTCAAGTTTGGCGTCAACTTCATTCATGAACCGGTGCTCAGCGGCGCGTTTGCGGCGACCCAAGAAACGCTGTACGCGCTTCCCAACGATCCGACGTTCTGGACACAAAGCCCCGCCAACATGGCTGCGTTTGCGGCAATTGTTGGATGCAATCCAGCGCTCCCCAAGAACCAACCGCCCAACCCGCCATGCCCGGATACGACTTTTGCACCCGCTGGCAACGGCAGCTTTTCGCAGAACGTGCAACGGCTCGCCTTCTACGCGCAGGACTCCTGGCGCGTTTCACACCACCTGACGGTCAACTACGGCGTGCGTTATCAGACGACCTTCGGGCTCTTCGAGGGATCGGGCCGAAGCCAGGTTGAGAACAATGCTTACAGGACTCTCAAGGCGCTCGATATCCCGCTGACGCCAAGCGCCCCGCACGACTACCGCAAGCAAATTGCGCCTCGCCTCGGAATCGCCTACTCTCCCGGTGGCAGCGAGAAGACCGTTATTCGCGCGGGCTTCGGCGTGTTCTACAACGATCTGGCTCAGAACGGATGGGCCGCTGCATTTCAAGGGGTGAATGGCTCGAACTTTACCATCGGACCGTGCGCCCTTACAGGCACGCAAGGCAACTACTCGCTCGTCGGCACTGGCTGCCTCCAAGGTGGCGCCGCGAGTGTCGGCAACCTGATCGGGTCGAACTATAAGACACCTTACGCCATCCACATTACCGGGGGCATTCAACATGCCTTCAATGAACACTGGACGATCAGCGCTGACTACACGCACGAGCAAGGCAATCATGGCTACCGTGCTTACAGCTATGGCGGCGGCAACAATCTTTTCACTCCGCTGATTCCCGCCTCCGACACGGTCGACCAGCAGGCCATCGTGCCCAGCATCAACGTTTTTAACTCCGACAACCGCTCCAGCTACAACTCTCTGATGTTGCATGTTCAGGGCAACGTCTCCCACCGCTTCAGCCTGACCGCGAACTACACGCTCGCCAAAGCGCAAACTTGGGGCTGCCTGCTTGGCGAACTCTTCGATTATGTGAATGGCGTTTGCGATCCGCTGAAGGCGTTCGATCCCCGCGATTACGGCCCGTCCGGCGAAGACGTTCGCCACCGCTTTGTGCTCGCTGGCACCGTGCATATCCCCGGAGGATTCGAATTGACCACGATCACGCAGGCCGAGAGCGCGCGGCCATTTACAATTACCAACGCCACCAACGACGGTCGCATTTCCGTGAACGGAACGCCGACCAGCCTCGACGAATTCCGCGGAGCGCCTTACGTCCAGATGGACCTGCGCGTCAGCCGTCCCATCAAAATCGGCGAACGTTGGCAGATTAACCCGTTCGCGGAGTTCTTCAACGTCTTCAACCGCAACAATCCCGGTGCGAACTACGTTGCCAGCATCACGCAGCTCCCGATCCCCCAAGACGAGATGACAAGCGGCGACGTTACGCATCTATGCGGTATAGATTGCACTGCCGCCAATCTGATTCCCGTCACCAGCCTGAAACAGCTCGAAATACCGGCGGGCGGGTTGGGAGATTTTTTCGGCCCCGGCACGACGGTTGGAATTCCGTTCGCCGCACAACTCGGCGTTCGGGTGACGTTCTAGACGGGGCTTGTCCCGTCTCACTGGCGGCGGAGACGCGGCAAGCCGCGTCTCTACAGGAGATTCGACAGCTCGACGCGCTTAGCCATTCGTTGATTTTCTCGCGATCGCCACCCGCGCAATCCCCTGCAGATCGTTTCTGATCTCAACCTCGCCCCAACTCGCCAACAGGCCGCGCACCCGATCGGCAATCGTGCCGCTGATCTCGAACACCAGCCATCCCCCCGAGCGCAGCGCCCCGTGCGCCTGCGGGATGAGCCGCTCGATCACTTCCAGGCCTGTCGGTCCTGCGAACACCGCATTGCGCGGTTCGAACTTGCGCACTTCGAGCTGCACGGAATCTTCTTCCGACTCGCCGACGTAGGGCGGATTCGAAACCACAAAGTCGAACGAGGAGGGAGACAGTCCGTCGAGTAAATCGGCCTGATGAAATTCGATTCGCGAAGTGAGCCCGTGGCGTGCGGCGTTGGCCCGGGCGACTTCGAGTGCTTCGAGAGAAATATCGGTGGCGTGGATTTCGGCTGACGGCAGCTCTTTGGCCAGAGCAAGCGCAATCGCTCCCGAGCCGGTTCCCACATCGACGATGCATAGATGGTGCGGGGACGGACCTCGCCCGTCTGCTTTCGCCAGTTCCAGCACCGCTTCCACTACGTGCTCGGTCTCTGGGCGAGGAATCAGCACTGCCGGCGACACGATCAAATCCAGCCCCCAGAATTCCTGATGTCCAGTGATGTACTGCGCCGGGGTGCCGGTGGCTCGCCGAGCGAGAGCGTCATCGTAGCGCTGCGTTTCGTGGATGGTCAGCTCGCGCTCGGGGTGGGCATAGAGGTGCGCCCGGTCACAAACCAGCGTGAACATGATAAGCAGTTCCGCGTTCATGCGCGGCGAAGGGACGCGCGCAGTTGTAAGCCGCTCGACTGCTGAACTCAGAGCCTGGCGAAGTTGCACCTTTCTATTTCACCACGGAGACACGGAGACAAGGAGAAAAACAAATGAAAGGAGATTGAGAGGACGTGCCAAGATTCGATGGCGGATCAGGTTGCCGTGAGCACACCGGTACCGAGCGGTGCTCGGGTTGGACGGGGCGGAGCCCCGTCACCACACGAACTCATACCACGCCCGCCGCTTCCCCCTTCAGCTTCTCCGCCTGATAGTGCGTGATCAGCGCGTCGATAATCGGTTGCAGCTTGCCATCCATCACCTGCTCGAGCTGGTGGATGGTGAAGCCGATCCGGTGATCGGTGAGCCGGTTCTGGGGAAAATTGTAGGTGCGAATTTTTTCCGAGCGGTCGCCCGATCCGACCATCTGCTTGCGTTCTTTCGCCAGCGCGTCCTGCTGCTTCTGCATTTCGACTTCGTAGAGCCGCGAGCGCAGCACGCGCATACCTTTCTCGCGGTTCTTGATCTGCGACTTCTCATCCTGGCAGCTCACCACCGTATTCGTCGGAATATGCGTGATGCGCACCGCCGAATAGGTTGTATTCACCGACTGCCCGCCCGGGCCCGACGAGCAGAATGTATCGATGCGCAGATCCTTGGCCTCGATCTTGACGTCCACTTCTTCCGCTTCCGGCAGCACCGCTACCGTGATCGCCGAGGTATGCACCCTTCCTTGCTGTTCGGTTGCGGGCACGCGCTGCACACGATGCACGCCGCTTTCGTACTTCAGGCGCGAATAGACCCGGTCGCCTTCGATCAGCGCGATCACTTCCTTCAACCCGCCCACGCCCGACTCCGATGTGGAGAGCACTTCCACTTTCCACTTCTGCGTCTCGGCATAGCGGTTGTACATGCGGAAGATTTCCGCCACAAAGAGCGTCGCTTCATCGCCACCCGTCCCGGCGCGAATTTCGAGGACCACGTTCTTCTCGTCATTGGGATCCTTGGGCAGCAGCAGAACCTTGAGATCTTCCTCCACGGTCACGATGCGCGCGTCGAGCTTCGCCAGTTCTTCTTCGGCGTAGGCTCGCATTTCGGGATCGGTTTCATCCACCAGCACGGCCCTGCTCTCGACGATGCCGCGCTTTAGATCTTTGTATTCGCGGTACTTCTCGACGATTCCCGCGACCTCGCTATGCGCCTTGGCAGTCTTCTGGTATTTCGCCGAATCGTTCGTGATGTCCGGCGACAACAGCGCTCGCGTCAGTTCCTCGTAGCGAATTTCGATTTGATCCAGGCGTTCAAACATAATGTTTATCCGTGTAGAGACGGGGCTTGCCCCGTCTCCCTTTGTGCGGGCGGAGACGCGGCAAGCCGCATCTCTACAGTAATGATTTTAGGTGGAAAGGGAAAGAAAACAAGAGTTCGCGGCGGGCACCGCTAGGCAATGACCAACTCGCCGCCCCGCTGCTTTTCCAGCTTCATCGCTTCATCCAAGGCGACGATTGCACACTCAACCTCGCTGTCATCCGGCGGTTGGGTCGTAATCCGCTGGAGCCAGAGCCCTGGCGCCGTCATCAGCGCGAACAATGAGCCGCGATGCTTGGCGGCGAAGCGAATGATCTCGTAGGAGACNNACCGTCATCAGGAAGCTAGTTCCGCATCGCGGGTGATAGGTCGAATACTTCTGCACCTTCGCGGTTTCGAGCGGATCGCCGTTCTCAAACGCAAATACCGTCTTGTGCTCGGCGCCGTGGTACTCGTACACGCGGCGAATGTCTTTCCACAGCGAAACGCCCCACACAAACAGCAGGAACATCGCGATCCGGATGAGCCCGTCCACCAGGTTAAACACGATCTGTTGCCCGAAAACCGGATTCACCTTTTTCAGTTCCGTCGTGGCCAGCAGCGGCAGGTACTTGTACATGAAGATGAAGAAGGCGACGGAGAAGGCTACGTTCACTCCCGCCATCCAGCCGGTGATTTCAAACTTCTTGCCCTGATCTTTATTATCAGGGTCTTTGCTATCGGGATCGTGGGCGGATATTTCGTCCAGCGCCGCATTGGCGGAAAATCTGAGCGCGCGGAATCCCAGCGTCATCGCGTTTCCCAGCGTCATCACGCCACGCACCACCGGCCAGCCCATCCACTTGTGCTGGTCGGAAGGCCGCTCCAGCGGCTCGCTGTGGGTTACGATCTCACCCGAGGGCTTGCGCACCGCGATGCCCCAGGCATGAGGCGACCGCATCATTACGCCTTCGAGCACGGCCTGCCCGCCGACGAGCGTTTCCTCGCCGCTCTCCAGAGCCGGGAGCAACTGGACCGCCGCCAGAAAACGCAAGAATTGCCGCCAACGCCGCATAGTCATTGGATGGTACCCGGGGAGGAAAGACTCCAACTAGCAGGATATCACGGAAACATCTCACGGAAACCTGGAACAGACCGCCATAAAGGCGAACAACCCACGTTGTTTCATGCAGATGCAGGTGAAACTTTGGCGTTCAGCGGGTCTGGCTGTGGCGATCGTGCTGGGAATGATCGTGCTCGCTGGCATCTTCGTCCGGCACCGCGATCACGCACCCATGCGCGGTTTCGCACACCACGTGTTCCAATTGGATGGTCGTATGGTGGATGCCAAACCCCTGCCCGAGTTTCTCGTTGATCTCGCGCAGAATCGTGTCGCTCTCGGAAGTCGCCATGTCGGCGATCTTCACGTGCGCCGAGAGCGCGTGGTTTTCCGAACCAATGCTCCACAGATGCAGATCATGCACCGCGCTCACGCCTGTGACCTTGCGCATGGCAGACTCCACCGCGTCCAGGCTGATCCCGCGCGGAGTGCCCTCCAGCAGAATATTCAGCGTTTCGCGCACGATGCCGAAGCTCGACCACAGAATCAGTGCGCCGATGCCGCACGACAGCGCCGCGTCGATCCAGTACTGTCCCGTCCACAGGATGGCAAAGCCTCCTGCAATCACGGCCGCGGTGGAGAGCGTGTCGCCCACCTCGTGCAGCAACGCGCTGCGGACGTTCACATCCCCCTGCGAGCGCCACAACAGCAGCGCGATCACGCCGTTCATCACCACGCCCGCCGCCGCCACTCCGATCATCACCCCGGCGCGCACATGCTCGGGATGCTGTAAGCGCCGGAACGCCTCGTAGAAAATAAAGAACGACACCACCACCAGCGACAGCGCATTGACCAGGGCCGCGAGCACTCCCGCGCGCCGATATCCATAAGTTTTGGTGGCGCTCGGCGGCCGGCCTTCCAGAAAAACCGCCACCAGCGACAGCAGCAGCGCGAGAAAATCGGCCAGGTTATGTCCTGCTTCGGAAAGCAAGGCCAGCGAGTGCGCGCGGATACCGGCCATCACCAGCAGGACGACGTAAAGCATGGTGACGACCAGCGAGATGCGCAGCACCCGCCCCGTCCCGCGAGAATGTCCGTCTGCGCCATGCGCGTGCATGTTCTAAGGATAGCGCAGACGCCCGTGTGGCGCGGACACTCTTGTCCTTGAGCGTCGTAAGCAGCGCATCGCTTTACAGATCGGGAAAAAGCTGGGGTTTGTAATTTTGTTTTGAAGGGGCGCGGCTTCAGCCGCGCCGTAAGTATCACAAAATCAATCCGGCTTTAGCCGCTGAGGGCCGCTGCGGCTTGTGCTGCGACTCTTTCCGCGCCCTCCTTAGCGATACCGCAAGATTTTCAAAATCACCCATTAGCGGCGGGGACAGCGGAAACACTCGACCGCGTGGTCGTTGACCATCCCGGTGGCCTGCATGAAGGCATAACAAATGGTCGAGCCGACGTAGTTGAAGCCGCGCTTCTTCAGATCTTTGCTCATCGCGTCGGATTCAGGAGTACGCGCCGGAACCTTCTTCCCTTGCCGCCAGGCATTCACTCGCGGTTTGCCCCCGACAAACTGCCAGACGTAGCGATCGAACGACCCGAATTCCTTTTGGACTGCCAGAAATACCTTGGCGTTCTGGATCGCCGAAGCGATCTTCAGCCGGTTGCGGACGATGCCTTCATCGCGCAGTAACTGCCGCGTCTTTCGCCGGTCGTAGCGCGCGATCTTCTTCGGGTCGAAGCCGTCAAAGGCGGCGCGATAGTTTGCGCGCTTTCGCAGAATCGTGTCCCAACTGAGCCCGGCCTGCGCGCCTTCCAGAATCACAAACTCGAAGAGCACACGGTCGTCGTGCTGCGGCACTCCCCATTCGCGGTCGTGATAGAGAATCGATAGATCGTTGGCGGCCCAGGTGCATCGGACGGCATTCTTCTCAGGGGCTTTCATCGGATACCCCTCAATACCCTCGTCCGCCGATTCTAACGGAATTCGCGGGTTGATGAGCGCG
This sequence comes from Acidobacteriaceae bacterium, assembly GCA_003132325.1. Lineage (GTDB taxonomy): Bacteria > Acidobacteriota > Terriglobia > Terriglobales > Acidobacteriaceae > Acidiflorens. Next base: position 18,651 of record PKXK01000220.1, on the reverse strand, counting down.
ATCTGCCGAACCTTGACTTCATACGCTATTAGCGTATCCTTTAAGTAAAGTACACTAGTTGCGTACGGATTCGCTCCGATGGAGTTCATTGAAGCGCCCACATTTACTCGGCAATTGGCCCAGTACCTGGATGACGAACAGTATCGCCGGCTCCAGGACACGCTGGCCGATACGCCGGAACTGGGCGCCGTAATTCCCGGTACCGGCGGATTCCGCAAGCTGCGTTGGGCGGACGTGCGAAGGGGCAAAGGCCGTCGGGGTGGACTGCGGGTGATTTACTACTGGTTCGACAGTCAAAATCAGATCTGGCTCATGACCGTTTATGGCAAGAATGAAGCCGTCGATCTCACGCCAGAACAAAGAAAAACACTGAAGGCGGCGATCGACGCCGAAAATAAATCACGGGCACGGGGATAAGGATAACGATGGCAAACAAGCGGAATCTATTCGACGAACTGATGGAGGGTGTGGCGGCCATGAAGGCGCATCGCGCTGGGAAAATCACGCTGCGAACCTATAAAATCGAGCCGCGTGCGCTGCCCGAGGTCAAGCCGAAAATGATCAAGCAGGTCCGCGCACACTTCCATTGTTCACGCAGCGTTTTTGCTCGCAAACTGTTCACCAACGAGCGCACGCTGGAAAAATGGGAACAGGGACGAGCCAAGCCCAACGCCCAGGCAGCCGCGTTGCTTTTGCTCGCAGCCCAGTACCCGGATACATTCGAGCGTCTGGAGCGATTGGCAAAGTAGAACGTCCGGCGAGCTTCACGCCGCTTGCTTGCCGGCGAGAATACCGTCGATCCTGCTTAACTCCTCGGCCGAGAACTTCAGGTTCTTCAGCGCGGCCACGTTGTCGTCCACCTGCGACACTTTGCTGGTGCCCACCAGCGCGCTGGTGACGCGCGGATCTCGCAGCACCCACGCCACCGCCATCTCCGCCAGCGTCTGCCCTCGCTCGGCAGCGATTTCATTCAGGGCGCGCACCTTCGCGAGCTTGTCTTTATCGAGGTCCGTCTTCTTCAGGAAGAAATCGCGGGCGGCACGCGAATCGCCGGGGATCCCCTTGAGATAGCGATCCGACAGCAACCCTTGTGCCAGCGGGCTAAAGACGATCGCTCCCACTCCTTCCTTCTCCAGCACGTCGAGCAATCCCTGTTCCGGATCGCGCACGAACATCGAATACTTCGGCTGATGAATCAGGCACGGGGTTCCCAGAGCGCGCAGAATCTTGACCGCTTTGGCCGTTTGCTCCGCGTTGTACGCCGAAATGCCCGCGTAGAGCGCGCGGCCCGAGCGCACCGCGGTGTCGAGCGCGCCGAGCGATTCTTCCATCGGCGTGTCGGGATCGGGACGGTGATGGTAGAAGATGTCGACATACGCAAGCCCCATCCGCTTCAGGCTCTGATCCAGGCTGGCCAGCAAATATTTGCGCGAGCCCAGAGCCCCATAGGGCCCTGTCCACATATCCCAGCCCGCCTTGGTCGAGACGATCAACTCGTCGCGGTAGGGGAGGAAATCCTTCTTCAGAATCTGCCCAAAAGTTTCTTCCGCCGATCCGTAGGGAGGCCCGTAATTGTTGGCGAGATCGAAATGCGTGATGCCGAGATCGAAGGCGCGGCGCAGCATGGCGCGGGAATTTTCGAAGTTATCCACGCCGCCAAAGTTGTGCCACAGTCCGAGCGAGACGGCGGGAAGTTGAATGCCGCTGCGTCCCGAGCGACGATAGTGCATGGAGTCGTAACGCTTGTCGTCCGCGACGTACACGGTGGCCCTCCCTCAGCGGCTAAAGCCGCATTCGTCAAGCAAAGGTTTCGGCATGCCTGAAGGCATGCCCTGATACGAACCGGTTTGCATTAAAATTTTCGAACGGGAATCATTCTACAAGTCAATCGTATTTTTCGTAACGGATCGCGCTCCGATCCCAGCCTAGACTCTTCAGCAACTCTCGGTTGGCCTTGATCATCTTGTCGAGACCGCAGACGTAGGCGTGCATGTCAGTGCGGGTTCCCACGATTTCGGGTAGATGTTCCTGGACATATCCGCACCGCCCTTTCCACTCTGCTTCGCCACGGCTCAAGGTGGGAAGAAAATGAAAGTTGGCGTGCTCGGCGGCCAGATGCTCGAACTCCTCGCGATAGTAAATGTCCTGCTCGCGGCGCGTGCCGAACACCAGCCAGAACTCGTGTCCCTGATGACGGTCACCCTCCGCCAGCAGCCAGTGCAGCATGGAACGAAACGGCGCGATCCCGGTTCCGGTCGCAACGAACACGGTGTCACGCAGGGGCGGGCGCAGAATGAAATCGCCGAACGGTCCCTGAAACTCGACCTTCGCGCCCGCGTCGAGATTGCAGAGATAGTTCGACATGAATCCATCCTGCACGCGATTCAGGCAGAAGGCGGCGTGCCCGTTCTCGGACGGCGGCGACGCAATCGAATACGCGCGCGTCATCTCCTCGCCATCGGGAGTGGTGGCCTTCACTGAGAGCCATTGTCCGGGAACGAAGCCGAAGCGGGTTACTCCGTTCACTTCGAGTTCGAGATGCTTGGTAAACTCGGAGAGCGGGACGGA
>PKXK01000220.1:0-16024 GCA_003132325.1 Acidobacteriaceae bacterium | reverse complement strand
GGACGAGGCGCTGAGACAACAGTGGGGTGACTTTCGAGGAGGAAGAATGGGACACCGCGTTTGCCCTTGGTGGCTTGGCTACGTACTGGCCAGTCCGTTGCGCCGGTTGTTACAAGACCCAGCCGCGGTCGTCAAACCCTATGTTCGCGAAGGAATGACCGTCCTCGAACCCGGCCCGGGCATGGGATTCTTCACTCTGGAAATGGCCCGCCAGGTGGGCGCAAGCGGCCGAGTGGTCGCGATCGATATTCAGCCGCGCATGATTGCTGGACTCAAGCGCCGCCTGGCAAAAGCCGGGTTACTCGAGCGCGCCGATGCGCGCCTGGCTCCATCCGATTCTCTGGGTTTGCAGGATCTGCGCGGCAAAGTTGATTTCGCGCTCGCCATGGCGGTGGTGCACGAAATGCCTAGCTCAAGCCGCTTCTTCGCCGAAGTTGCGCAGGCGATGAAACCGGGCGCAACGCTGCTGCTGGCGGAACCCTCCGGCCACGTGAAGAAGGAGGCATTCGAAACCGAAGTGCAGGACGCCGCCGTGGCAGGTCTCGAAGTGACCGGTCGCCCCGCAATTCGCCGCAGCCAAGCCGCGCTGCTGAAGAAACCTGCGAACTAGACCAACTCAGTATAAAGATGCACACACTCCCACTCATTCGCAAAGAACGCGAATGAGCGGGGCACCCGGCAATCACACCGCCTTACTGCCGGTTTTCCATCTGTCGCGAAGAGAGATAAAAGGAAATGGCTTACCCATGGTAAACGCCAGGCCGGGCGGCCACGAAATGCGGTTACTCGTCGGCCAGATACCAACAAGCAAATCATCCCATGGGCCGGGTGAGAGACCGACAGGGATTTCTATTCCGTCGTACTGCGGGGGAAAGTGGACAGTAAGAACCTGAATAGCCAAGCAACCAACTATGAAAGTTATTACGCAACCGTGAGCAGCTTTTTGGGCTTTGCCTATATCGAGACTGATATCGGTGCCAGCCGCAAAAAGACCGCTTCCACAAAACCTGCCGAGCCAAATACGGCTTCGCATGGGTATCGAAGATTGTAGCCGCAGTCGCTCACATTCGTGACGTTCATAAAAACGAGTACGGATGCGGGTATTTGTCGCGTCTAATACCATTGCTGTCTTCGTTGCCCATAGCGAAATAGCCTCTTGTTGTTCCGCGTCAAGCGTGTGTGAAATGTCATGCAGAAATGAGCCGACCAGCGGCCTAACTTTTCCTTCAAGCGCACTCATCCATCCTTGATTGCACCCGCCGCAAACACACCTTACTGTGACCGGCCCCGTAAACGGTTTGTTTGGTGCGTCGCCGATCATCTGACGGACCGGCTCTCGATGTTTCAGGCTCTGTAGTATCCAATCAGACCAGAGATGTTCCTTGCTGTCCGAAGATTTAGGACAAAACAAGCACTGACGCGCACCCATGCACTCAGCCTAGCAGGTTCCGCTGTATCAAGTGAACAATCCCGAAATTCTTGCAGTCCAGGTAGTTGCCGGCAAACGCCCCCGCCCAAGCGGAGCTTGGACAGGGCACGCGGCGTCTTTGGTATATACCAATAACAGAGTCCCATTCGCTTAGCCATCCCGGAATTAACGACGGCGACGAGGCCAAAGGGGGACATCAGTCTTGGGAGGGGGAGATGGACGGAAATCTCTCACAGGCGTTGTTTTCCCGCACACAAGACATGCGCAGCACGATTCTATGCAGCCCCTACCCTGCTCTCCCATCGGCCCTTCGGTGTGGCTGGCGAAGCACTTTGCGCAAAGGGGCTGCACAGGGCGGTCTCTGTGATACCAGAACGGGTTACGAAACTCATAGTCATCGCTCTTGAAGCGCAATCTTTCTCGAAGCTCCCGGTTTTGGTCTTCGAGTTCTAGAGCAGAGTGCTTGAGATCGCGGAGGGTCTCAAGAATCTCGTCAACCTCACGTTTCTCCTCGCTACTCTTCAGATTCTTCCTGAAGCTGACCGCTTTCGTTATTAGCTCCCCAACGGTCTTTGCAATTGCCCACGTCTTAGCCGGGTCTTCAGCCGCTTTCTTTGCGAGTGCCCACGCATTAGTGTCCATGAGTCGGATTGTACCGCGACGACACTCTACTAGCGACGGGCGTCACTTTCCTGCGCTATAGATGACTTTGCCATTCCTGCCCCAAAACCCGATTCCGTTGCTCGTCATAATCCCTTGTTCCGTGTCCGAATAGTCAAGCGTGAGAGAGCTGCCGTGTTTCATGGATTCAAGGGTAGCGTGGGAGTTCCCGGACTCATCTTGCAAATCGACTTCCCCTCCAATCGGGCTTACCTTGAGATCTGCGGTTCCCCCTTCAGCAGTTAGGGATAACGTCGTGGTTTTAATGCCAGGCGCACTGCCGAGATAAACGCGTATTTTGTCATCAGCATCGGTCATTAGTAGCGCATCGTCCTTGCCAACCACTGCCAGCTGGATACGCGAAGTTCCATCACTGCCAGTGATTGATAGGCCATTCGTGACTCTTAGGCCATTCAATCCGAGAGCGCCGCGCACGTTGCCCTGAGAGTCCTTAACCACAAACTCTTGCGCTTTTATCGTTTTTCGAAAAACGACGTATGAAAAGACGAGACTGAGCATCGCAAGCAGACACAGGAGTGCGAGCGAGCCAATAAAACGCATCTTTCGGCCCTGTTTCTCAAGAGCATTCACCCTGGTTAACAGTGCTTCACAACCGTCACAGCTTGCGAGCATACGAGTTTCCTCCAACGTCCCGAAGAGATTTTACTCTCGCTGAAATCTTCAGGGCGACGTTTCCAACTTTCGCTTGAGCGGGGGCTTGGCTGGGCGGCCGCAATTGCACTGCGGGAAAGATTTAAAGCACACGTCGGGCGCTAAAGCGCGACACGTTCTCAACGGCTTAGTGGCACGAGTGAACTCGTGCCCTACCCAAAACCCGAACGGACGAGAGTCGTTCAGCAGTCTAAGACGGGGCAAGCCCCGTCTCTACGAAAACGCAGTAGCTTGCAAATGATGACTGGCAACTGCCTCCCTACTCCACCGTCACGGACTTCGCCAGATTCCTCGGCTGATCGACGTCGCAGCCGCGGCGCACGGCGATGTGATAGGCCAGCAGTTGCAGCGGGACGATTTCCAGAATTGCCGACAGTTCATCCGGCGCCGGCGGAACGAAGAGGACGTGATCGGCCTCCTCGGTAATCTCTTTGTCGCCTTCGGTGGCGAGCGCGATGACAATGCCGGAACGCGCTTTCACTTCTTTCAGGTTCGACATCGTTTTCTCGTAGCGGATCATCGACTGCGGGCTGTTCACGTCGCGCGTGGCGATGATCACTACGGGCAGATTTTCGTCGATCAGCGCATTGGGGCCGTGCTTCATCTCGCCCGCCGGATAACCTTCGGCGTGGATGTAGGAAATTTCCTTGAGCTTGAGCGCGCCTTCTAACGCGATGGGATAGTGAATGCCGCGTCCCAGGAAAAGGAAGTCATGCACGCGGATATAGGTTTTCGCCAGATCGTCGCAAGCTTCATCGTGAGTGAGAATCTGTTCCAGTTTGCCGGGGATGCGGGTAAGCTCCTGCACGGCGGCCTTGGCCTGTTCGGGGGCCATGGTGCCGCGCACCTGCGCCAGATACAGGGCGAATAAGTAAAGAGCGGTAAGTTGTCCAGTGAATGCCTTGGTCGAAGCTACGCCAATTTCCGGGCCCGCGTGGGTGTAGATGGTTCCGGCGGCTTCGCGCGTAATCATGGAGCCGACCACGTTGCAGATGGCGAGCGTCTTCGATCCCTTGGCCTTCGCTTCACGCTGGGCCGCGATCGTATCGGCAGTTTCGCCGGATTGCGAAATCAACAGCGTCATCGTATCCGGCCCCAGGATCGGGTCGCGATAGCGCCATTCGCTGGCGTAATCGACTTCGACCGAAACACGGGCCAGGTTTTCAATCATGAACTTGCCGGCGAGTCCAGCATGCCAACTGGTGCCGCAGGCTGCGATATTGATTTTCTTCAGCGCTTTGAACTCAGCTTCGCCGACTTGCATTTCGTTGAGGAAGATGGCGCCGGTGTCCTGCGAGACGCGGCCGAGGGTAGTGTCGCGGACGGTGCGTGGCTGCTCATAAATTTCCTTGAGCATGAAATGCTTGAAGCCACCCTTCTCCGCCATGATCGGATCCCAAGTAATGCGCTGGGCTTTCCGCTCCATGGGATTGCCGTCGAAATCGGTAACCCGCACGCCGGCCTGGGTGATCACGGCCAGATCGCCATCCGCCAGAAAGAAAAGGTCGCGGGTGTGATCGAGGAGCGCGGGTACGTCGGAGGCAACGAAATATTCGTCCTTGCCGAGGCCGATTACAACGGGCGGTCCGTTGCGGGCCGCGACGATCTTGTTCGGTTCGTCAATCGCGATCACCACCAGCGCGAACACACCGGTGAGTTCCTTGACCGCTTGGCGCACCGCTTCTTCCAGATTTACAGACAAAGCCGGGCGTTGTTCGTTTCCAGCAGGACCGGTTCCCGCTAACAGGTAGTGCTTCTCAATCAGGTGGGCGATGATTTCCGTGTCGGTTTCGGTCGTGAACTTGTGCCCTTCGGCGATCAGCTTCTTCTTGAGCGAGAGGTAGTTTTCGACAATGCCGTTGTGCACCACCACGATTCGGCCGGTGCAATCGCGATGGGGATGAGCGTTTTCTTCGGTGGGGCGGCCATGCGTGGCCCAGCGGGTGTGTCCGATGCCGTAGGTGCCGTCGAGCGGCTTCAGGCGGATCACTTCTTCCAGGTTGCGCAGCTTGCCCTGGGCGCGGCGGATCTGCAGACCTTCGCCGTTTCCGGCCACGGCGATTCCCGCCGAGTCGTAGCCGCGATACTCCAGCTTTCTTAGGCCCTCAATGATGACTGGGACGACTTGCTTCTTGCCCACATATCCCACAATGCCGCACATTGGCGAATTGGCTCCTTGGCGAATAATTCGGTAGGGGACCGCTGATGGTTCGCGTAGACACGCGGCTTGCCGCGTCTTCACCCGTAACGGGAGACGGGGCAAGCCCCGTCTCTACACGTCTTCGAGGGAGAAACGAAACTCTTCAATGACCGGGTTCGTCAGAACTTCGCGCGCGATCTGCTCCACTTCCGCTTGCGCCTCGTCCTTGGAAATGCCGCCGTTGAGAGTAATTTCGAAATACTTTCCCTGCCGTACTTCCTGCAGGCTCTTGTAACCGATCTTCGTAAGTGCGCTGTGGATAGTCTTCCCCTGCGGATCCAGAACGCTCTTCTTCAGAGAAACGTAAACGTAGGCTTTCATCAACTCTTGGATTATACGTCAGGGGGCGACGAACGGGACCGAGGTTTTCGTTATGGGAGGTATGCGGCCAGGCCACTCACTTTCGTGATTTCGTGTCCGCAACCTGCTCAAAAGACGACAGTTGACGGTCCAATTCCGCGATCGCCTGCTCCAGCATCTGACGGTGACGAAGGTGGCTGGCCGCCTGCAGTTCTTGCGTGAGTCGTCCCCGGGAAAGAAGCAGGCCCTCGCGTTTCCGGTTGCGCTGCTGCTCTTTTGGCGGGGGCGGGGGCGAGATAAGGGCGCGGGCGCTCCGCTCTCGGACGGACTTCCGCTGCTCCGCCATTTCTTCTTGCTGTTGTTCTACCGACTTACTCTCCCAGCCGCGTGCCATCTCAGTCCCCACCGTACCGCGCTTGCTCTAACCATTTCTGCGGCATCAAGCGCTCTTGGAGCGCGCCAGGCCGTGCACTCCAGATGGAAATCCGCCGAGATGAAACAGTGTTTCTGCCGCTCGCTCGTACTGATCCGCCAAGGACGGAAGCGATCGGCTCGACAGGCCAGGCAATAGGACTTCGGTGAGCAGACGGAGGCTGACCCTCACGGTTTGCAATCGCAGCCGAAAAGCGTTTTCGGCAACCTGAACACCGGACGCCGCGATCTCCGGGTCCAAGCTCCGTTGCGCGGCTTGACCAACCTTGGCCAGCGCCGTCGCGGCCCTTCCCGCTTCCCAGGCGTAGAGGAATGCCGCCCAGGCACGCTGGCGCTTAATCTCCCGGAACTTCTTGGGTGGTAAATTATCGCGAAGGAATGCTTCCTCGGCCGAATCGACCAGGTTTCTGAAGGCCTCAATGTCGAGAGACCGGAACGCCTGGACAGTTCCCTCCAAATCAACCCGGCGCGTGCGGTTGCGGATGGCAACATACACCAGGATCACCAACGCGAAGAACGCAACGGCGACCAGAGTCCACGTGGCGATCAGTGCCTGAGAAATCAATCCCTGAGCAAGTGTTGAAGCTCCGTGTTCCATGTCTCCACCTCATCATGGGGAACAATCGCGAGGGATGCAGCAGGTTCAAGTTCGGGCGCCCGCAAGTACCCGATCCAGATCGAAACACAAACGAGATAGGCGCCGGTTATCAGCAAATTCAAGAATTCCCCGCCTACCGTACTGGTGAATTCCGCGCGCAGAGCGTAAGTGGCGAGATCGACGCTTGTCAGGACCCCAAGACCCAGCGCGATCCCGAATGCAGGGCGACGCCAGGACAGGCCCAGGAAGCGGGAAAACAGCAACAAGGAAAGGAGCAAGCCAGATTGAACCATAGCCGCTCCCCGGTTGACGACGAATACGCCAGCATACCACTTGGCGCTATTGTCCCCGGGCGCATAGACAGCGAGCAGAACACCCATCACAAGCAGCAAACCTGTTACGCACATCAGTGACCGCCTCGCTGCCACCTTCAGAAACTGGGATTCACGAAACAAATCTTTAGAAACTTCGTCAATCACCCCGAAACACAGAGCGATGCTAATCATCTGTGTGACGGAAAAAGCATAAGCATACCCATTTTGCTCTAAATTCACGCCTAGTATGTAATACAACGCGAACAGCAGCATGAACTCGGCAATCTCGTAAAGCACAAAAGCAAGAAAAAAGGGGAACTCCCGGTACAAACGGCGCTTCCAAAGAATAGCCGCAAGCACGCCGAGAAGCACATGCGGCGTGATCCACAGGAAAAGCAATAGCGCCTTGTGCCAATTCACGGGGAGCATTCCAAGAGCACTATAGCCCCTGACATTGCTCCTTTTCAACTGCGAAACCCGCCGCAGTTCTTTCCTAGTTTGTCGACGTGCAGCCCGCCGGACATGGCAGGGGATTGCCATAGGCCATACTCGGGGGCGCCGCGGTTGTCAGGAACAGGGCCAATGCAGCCAAAGCCAGAATGAGTTGTTTCACGGTAGTTCTCCTTTGCGAAAGAATTCGCACCGTGATACATTGCAGGCGGAAAAGGGGTTTTCTGTATTTAGTTAACTTCCGATGTCGTTTCGTAAATCGTAAATTCGATGAGACTGAAATCCGCTGTCGAGGACTTTGAAGCGAATACCCTACGCGCTGTCCCTGGGCTGTTGGGTAGGCTTTCCTACGTTGGCAGATTGCAGGAAGGCAAAGGAACGGGCAATGGAAGGTATGAGCACTGGGGTTTGGCGAGGGTGTATGGCGACGACGCCGCGCAACGCGCGATTCGTGCGTCTCATCGAGTACTGCTCTCCGATGTCTTGAAGAAACCTCTGGCTGCGCTGCTCAAAGACGTGCTGGCGTCATGCTCGAACGAGGATCTAACGGAAGCGGAGTTCCTGGCTTCGCTGACGCAGGCACACTCACTACCTAAGCCTCTTTCCCCGGCTGCCCGGGCGCATCTGCGTTCAGTGCTGAGCGCGCTTTTGGCGTTGGTTGAAAGTCGGGATGCTGCCAATCTCCAAGGCGCATCGCAATCCCGACAACCTGCCCAAGAACCTCGGCCTCCTGCGGGTACTTAAGAACGCGCACCGGCACGGGAGACAGAGGATGAGGCTGTAAGACGATGGAGTCGCGCTTGGTCGAGCACCAGCAACACGTATATCCGTCGCGCATTTCCACAAAGTAAATAGGACGCTCGTACTCCGAACGCCATATTCCTTCCCCTACCTTGTTCTTGGTTTCGTCCACTTGGACGAAACTGCCCGGCGGAAGAATGGGATACATGGTGAAATCTTCCGACCCAATATACCCGTATGTGTACCGGTCGTCCGCAAACTGCGCAAGATAAGACATGGGCACAATACCCCATTGCTCGATGGCGCGTCCCAAGTCCGTCGTTTTCTGGAGCGAGAATCCTGGATCGAGCTTCGTCGGTATCCGCACTTGGGTGACGTTGCTCAAAGCTTCGGACAGGTGAGACTTCTGCGGATGCCCAAAGCTAATGTCCGCTGAGATGCCATCCAGTTCGAGGCCATAGAAGGATAGCAACTCGCGATACTCTCGCCGGTAAATGGCGGCAAACGAATAGAGCCGAAAAATACTCGGGATGATGCCTTTGGTTTCGATGTCGGACAAGCGACTGGGCGGAATGGCGAATTCCTCACTCTCAAATCTCCGCGCGATCTGGTTACTGGCCAGTTCCACGTCCCTCATGCGATATCCCAGGGTTTCTCTCAGCGTCCGCAGCCTTTGACCACCATTAAGTTGCACCAGCGCCGACCCCCAGCGAGCTATTCTATCTCGGTTCAGAGGGCGCAATCAACACGAGCTTCCCACTGGATTTTCGGATTTTGNNCCACGCGTCACGCCAAGCGGGCGGTCAATGTCATCATCTGTTCGTCTTTCGTAACAGTAAGTTCATTACAGCCCAGAAAAACGGGGGCATATAGTTCTAGCCGTTGCTGGCTAAGGGAAGGTCTCGATTGGGGGAGCAGCTATGGGTAGTGTCTGAAAAGTGGGTTGAATGGCAAGAGAGAGTCTAGCGTCGCAGCTTCCAGTGGTCCTTCGAACTGGTTCTTTGGGCAATCCCCTTCATCTGCAACAGACACAGCGCTTGTCGGACATCGCGCGGCGATTCTCTCAGGCGAAACGCCACGTCGGACACCACGATTAGGATCTCGCCGGGGCCGACCGCGTTCATGCGACCGTATTCGACAATCTCCCACGCAATCTGCTCGGCCCGTGCCTTTCGTTGCGGGCGACGAATGACCCTCGCAAGCAGCTCAGCCGTTATTCTTTCCAGGCTTCCTAGGATCTCCACTCCCGGCGGCCCCCATTTCATGCGCCTTCATTTCTGTCTTTCCATGGCCTTCATTTCTGTGATGAGCTTCAGGCACTCATCGTCGGAACCCTGTAAGAGCGTCTCTGCCATTTTTTGGGCTTGAATGGCATCGGGGCGAAAGGTCACGAAGGCAGGGCGAGTATAGAGCCTCTTTTCGCGGGCCGTTGGAGAAGGTTTCTTCTCGCTCATATCGTTCTTGTAGCCGAAATAGTTGCAGCGCTAGTTCCGGAACGGGAATTGTTCCGTTTTTGTAACAGCTGAGCCGTTTGGCCTCATCTGCTGCTAAGGGAGTCTTCAGCGTTTTCCCATCAACGCGCTCTCGTGTTCCATTTTCGTAACAAGCGAGCGATGCAGCTATAAAAAAGGTTGCAGATAACCCAGGGACGGGGTAAGAATATCTTCACGGGAAGGCACTAATCCCGGGAAATGGTGTCGCAGAACCTGAGGGGGCTCCCCGACCGGGGAGGATGAGATTGGTTCCCATTTAAAGAACCAACGCCTGCGACGCAATATTGAATTTGAGTCCCGCAGCTTGGCAAGCTGCGATGACCTCCCCAGTTCCTGCTCAAGACAGGTTACCCGACTTATTGCACGCGGCAGGTGCAGGAGGTGTATCTATGTCAGAAACCAGAGTCGTGCTCGACAAAGATGCCTCGCCGGAACGCAAACGGTATCGCGGGCTACTCGAGATCACCGACCTGGTAGTGCGAGCCAAGAGTCTGCCCGACGCGTTCAAAGAACTCGCCCCCCCGGTGCTGGCCCTGACGGCGGGCGAATTGCTGAACTACTCCCTCCATGACCCGCGCCGGGATTGCATGCTGACTCACTACTGGAAAAGGAACCGGGAAAGTGGAGAGTTCGACCCTTTCCCCGTGGACGATGCTGTGACCGGGTGGGTATGGAAACATCAGGAACTGATCGCCATTCCCGATACCGAGCACGAGTCGCGCTTTCCCGGTTTCATGCCGGTGCTGCTCAATCACGGCATCCGATCGTACATCGCCGTTCCCGTGAGCACGGCAGCGCACCGTTTTGGAACGCTTGGCCTGGGCAAGAACGTTCCCGGGGCCCCGAACGACGATGACCTCGAATTACTCTCTCGCATCGCGCTGATGGGAGCGCTCGTGCTGGAGAAGGATCGAGCCTACAGCGCCTTTGAGGAACAGCAGAGCCTGGTCGCAATCAGCCGTGAACTGAGTTCCAGTCTGGAGTTGGAAAAGCTGCTGCCGGTCATTCTTTCCAGTCTTCGGAACATCGCGCGCTACGACCGGACCGTCCTGGGCCTGTTGGACGACGATGGCAAGAACGTGCTCTTATTTGGAGACGCTAAGGAGTGGGAGCCTTTCGTCAACCGGGACACTAAGATCCCGATTGAGCAAGCACTCTCGGGGCGGGCGATTCGGACGCGAAACGTTGCTCTTTTCACGGCCGACGATTTGCGAGAGATGGAAGCGCCCATGGCGAAAGCCATGTACGAACTCGGGATTCGGTCCGTTTGCAGCGTGCCCTTGATCGCCGGCAATCGGATCTGGGGAGCGCTGAATCCGAGCAGCACGATGGAGAATGCTTTCGGCCGGTCGGAGGTTGAATATCTGCAGCAAGTAGCCAACCACGTCGCGGCTGCGCTCCAGAATGCGCATGCCTATGGCGAGATCGCGCAACTCAAGGACCGCCTTGCCCAGGGAAAGCGTTATTTGGAGCACGAAATCCGCACCGCGAACCGGTCCGACGATATCATCGGTAACAGCCCAGCCTTGAAACGTGTACTGGAGCACGCGGCCACCGTCGCCGACACCGATTCCACCGTCCTGATCACCGGGGAAACCGGGACCGGCAAAGAACGCATAGCGCGGATGATTCACGACATGAGCCGGCGCAAGGAGCGCAGCTTCATCAAGGTGAACTGCGCCGCCATTCCCACGGGACTGCTGGAAAGCGAGTTGTTCGGCCACGAGAAGGGAGCCTTCACCGGAGCGGTGAGCCAGAAGATCGGCCGACTGGAATTGGCGGATAAGGGGACTTTGTTGCTCGACGAAGTTGGAGATATTCCTCTGGAGTTGCAGCCCAAATTGCTGCGCGTTCTGCAGGACCAGGAGTTCGAGCGGTTGGGAGGAACGAAGACGATCCGGGTGGACGTGCGGCTGATCGCCGCCACCAATATCGATCTGGGGCGCGCGGTCGAAGAAAAGGAATTCCGCAGCGACTTGTTCTACCGCTTGCACGTGTTTCCCCTGCATCTGCCCGCGTTGCGCGATCGGCGCGAGGACATCCCCTTGCTGGTTCAACATTTCGTCGAAAAATGCTCGGCCCGCCTGCACAAGCAGATCGACGTCATCCCCGAGGAGGCCATCCAAGCCATGACGCGCTGGAAATGGCCGGGAAACATCCGCGAGCTGGAGAATTTTATCGAGCGCTCGGTAATCCTGACGGAAGGCAACCGGTTGAGCCCGCCGCTCGGCGAGTTGCGCGAGGAAACCTCACGTCAGCCTTCCGATTCCGACGTTACGCTGCGCGACAAAGAACGCGAGCACATCATCGAGATTCTGCGTCAGACCCGGGGCGCCCTGTCGGGTCCGTCAGGCGCCGCGGCCCGGCTGGGCCTCAAACGCACCACCCTGCAGTACAAGATGCAGCGCCTGGAAATCTCACGCACCGATTATCTGGGTTAGCTAGCGGTTGCAGGGAGTGCGAAGGGCCAAGTCCACGGCTTCGGAAGTCCAACCCAAGAATCGCTACGGTTACGCTATGCTGGACTGTTCTCGAAATCTTGTTTGGGAACGACTGCTTCCCGCATGGCGAGCCCTCAGCATGAGCATCCCCAGCCCCGGTCGAACCGGCAGCTGATCCTGGCCGCCCAGATCGCCTTTCTCCCCACGGGCATCTTGACCACTCTGCTGGGCCCTATGTTGCCCATCCTGATCGCGCGCTGGGCGCTCAACGACACGCAGGCCGGCAGTCTTTTCCTGGTGCAGTTCCTGGCCTCGCTCGCGGGCGTGCAAATCTCCGGCATCCTGTTGTCGCGGCTGGGATTCCGTCCGGCATTTCTTTCCGGACTGCTGCTGATGGCCGCGGGCGTGGCCACGCTCTACCTGGGATCGCCCGGGTTGGGAATGGTATCGGTCGCCGTGTATGGGCTGGGCCTGGGTTTCATCATCCCCACCGACAATTTGATGATTGCGGAAATCGCGCCCGGTTCCCGCGCGGCGGCCGTAAGCCTGCTGAATTTCTACTGGGGAGTGGGCGCCGTGCTCTGTTCGTTGCTGGTGGCGTGGGCGCACCGGCACCAGTTGATTCCGGTTTTTCTCGGAGCCGTGTCGGTATTCCTGGTGCTGTTGGCAGTGAGCGTGCGCAACCTGCCGTTCCCCGAGGCGGTCAAGTCCGCCGGTTCCCCGATTGCGTGGCGAAAAATCTACAAGGATCCCACAATATGGCTGTTCGCCTCGGTATTCTTTCTCTACCCCGGGGCGGAGACCGCGGTGGGGGGCTGGATTGGCTCGTATGTGGCCCGCATGGGATCGCGCGGGGCGGCCATGGGACCCATGATGCCGGCTTTTTTCTGGTCGGCACTGATGTTGGGCCGAGCCTCGGCAAGCCTGATTCTAAAACACCTGCCGGAGCGGCGCGTGCTGCTGGCGGGCTTTGCCGCGGCAACGGCGGGGATCGGCCTGATGCTGTATTCATCGACCCTGCCGGGCGTCATTGCCGCCGCGCTTGTTACCGGATTGAGCTTCGCCACCTTGTATCCCATTACGGTTGCGCGCTTCTCGCATCGCTTCGGAGTGGGCGCGCGGAGCATTGGCTCGGTGATGTTTTCCTTGGCGTCGCTGGGACCGGCGGTGTTGCCGTGGGTGGTGGGAGTGATTTCGAAAGCCACCGGCAATCTGCGTGCCGGCCTTGCCGTGCCGTTGGCAGCCACGGCGATCTTGTTGCTTATCCACATCCAAGACTGGTAAGGGCCCGGCGGCAAACCCCAGCAGAATGGAATTAGTCTCCAGGACCGCTACCCGCCGATCCCAATTCCAATTTCAATTTCAACGGTGGGGTCGCCTGCGGGTTCGCCGGCCAGGGCAGATAGGGCGCCGCCGGCATATCCACCAGCACGGGCGCTTCTGGCTGCACATCTGGTTGCAAATCGGACACACTCGGGCTCGAAGAAATGTTCTCCGCGCTCCCGGCCTGATCGCAACCGGCGTAAGTGAATTGCGGTACGATCCGCTTGAGTTGGGTCAGGATGGGCTCTCGCTGTCCGAGCGACATCGCTACATAGAGTTCGTCGAGACTTCGTTTCAACGCCGGCCACGCGAGCTTTACACCTTCCGTACAGGCGATCTTTTCACAGGCGCTCGGAAAAACCCGCTCGTCGGAATAGAAGAGCTCCTCGAAGAGTTTTTCACCCGGACGGAGGCCAATGAACTTGAATTCCTGGCGGGATTTGCCGGAGAGGCGAACCAGAGTTTCTGCGAGATCCGTGATTCGCACCGGTTTTCCCCATGTCGAGCACGAGAATGTCGCCGTCCCGGCCGATGGCGAAGGCCTGCAATACCAGGCTCACCGCCTCCGAAATGGTCATGAAAAAGCGGGTGATTTCCCGCGCCTGCTCCAGGTTGACCCGACCCGCAATCAATTCCGCCAGGGCGGGGACGGTTCGGAAGGCGGCGTTCGCCTCTTTACAGATGGCCACCAACCGGCGCATCTGGGCCGGGGTCGCCGATGGAATGGCAATCAGGACTTCCTCGATTCTTAGCCGGCCGACTATTTTCCCGAGCGCTTCGACCGGGCCCAACACCGGCACGCCCAGCACCCGCAGCCCCTTCTTGAGGGGATTGTCATCGACACAACCGATCACCTGGTAGCCGGTCTCCGCTTGCTGGGTTTCGCGAATGATCATCTGGGCGGCATGCCCCGCGCCCACTAGGAGCAGACGTTTCGAGGCCGCGTCCGCCCGCACCGTTTCCGCCAGCATGCGGGAGAGAACGCGTACCCCGGTCAAGAGCATAAAGGTGATCAGCGCCTCCAACACATAAACGGACGGCGGAAAATCCTTCAGTCCCCACCCATAGCGCACGATGAGGAAGAACGCCAACGAACCCGTGAGGATGGCTTTCACGACGTCCACCGCATCGTCGATCCCGGTATGGCGCCACCAGCCGTGCATGAGATTGAAGAAGGGCATGACTGCCAGGCGAACCATAATGAGTATCGGAGCAACGGCCCACAGAAGATTCGGGTCCCGCATCCGGAACTCGAAGCGCAGCAGCCAGGCGCATACCAGAGAGCAGAGAATAAGGCCGGCTTGCGATACCAGCACCAAGACAGACCGGCAACGTAGCAACGGGGGAGACTTCTTGTTGATTGTTCTCATAGCACGACAGGTCGCTTTCTGAGTTGCGGACAACTGCTTGGTTGATCGTCATGAGTTCGCGGTTCCTTGAGGGGGACGGCACGATCGGGTTGCGGGATGAAGCGGCGTGGCGGGCTCCGAAGCCATCGCAGCCTTGCTACGGGGAAGACTGGAATGGGGTTACGAACGGAGGGCTTAGTGCCGCACGCCTTCCGCCACGATCACTCGCCACCAGGGGAACATTAGAAGTTTCTAATCCACGGGAAGCGACTGCGCTTGAGGGACACCGGAGTCTCCTGCGCTCCTGTACTCGCCGCGATCTCGGCTTCGTCTCCCCATTCCGCTGTTTTGAAGAAAACGACCGTTCAACGCCCCTGCGCACTCCCGCAGTTTTCGTCACAATTTCGGTGTGAGCGGCCTCACTGAATCCAATGCGGGTTTTCCGCGAAACTGCGGTTGCCAAGGGTCGTACTCAAGACTCGTCCGCCCCGCAGTCAAGGCAAAGCCGTCAGCCATTACCTCATAAGGAGTGAGATCACAATGAAACCTGCGCCCGCAACGCCCACCCGTTTTGATGACAACCAAGCAAACAACCGGATCTACCAGTGACCTTCAAGATCAAATCCGTCGTCGTGCTTACGAACTGTACGAGGAGCGAGGGAAAGACGACGGGCATGAACTAGCCGATTGGTTGCAAGCAGAGTCGGAGGTGACTCAACAGAGGTCGAACGCAATGGCGGCGTAGAACCAAACAGCGGGGAAGGACTCACTTCGACTGAACCGTCTGAACGAGCGAAACTGCGGCACCTTACGCGGGAACGCCTAGCTCGGAATGGTCAAGGGAT
The DNA here is from genome assembly GCA_003132325.1 of Acidobacteriaceae bacterium. Lineage (GTDB taxonomy): Bacteria > Acidobacteriota > Terriglobia > Terriglobales > Acidobacteriaceae > Acidiflorens. The sequence continues at coordinate 777 of PKXK01000220.1, read as the reverse complement.
CAGCGTGAAGCCGTCAGGCAAAAATTCCTAACGCCTGAGGTGTGTTAAAGACAGGGTCACTTGCCACTGAAAGGAGCGGAACTCGGCGAGCCTGCTGAAGTCTCGTTCGTTCGCCGTGATCACTCTGATGCCCAGCCGCCCCGCGCTCATGGCGATCAGTGCGTCATTGGTCAAGCGCCCCTGTCCGATCTGTTCGTAATGATACTCGGCCGCCAAGCGAGCAAGCACTCTGCCGGCTTGAGTCCAGTCGCTGAGATTCGGCACCAGAATGCGCTTCGCCCGGTTAAAATCTCGCTCCAGGCGCTCTACAACCTGACGGTCGCGGTCGGCGGCACCGGCATAAAGTTCTTCGAGCACCACTGCACTGAGCCAAAGGGGCGCATCGGCAGCAGATCGGCGCAGCGCGAGGGCCGCATCGTCTCCTCGCCGCAGGGCGGTAATATAAATGGAAGAGTCGAAAAGGGCGGGCTGCATCTAACTACCCAGCGTGCCGTATACGTCCTTGATGTCGATGCCACTCTTGATGAAACGTTCACTGGCTTCAAGAACCAATCGGTTGCTCTCGTGTTCTGTAATCGCCAAATCCAACGCACGCTCAATAGCCTCAGTTTCGGTTTTCGCTCGCAAAGCTTTTTGGGCGCGCTTGATTTTCACGGCGTCCAACTGAAAGTGCTTGTGCGATCGATTCCTTGCCGTAGCCATCAAAGTACCCCTCCCCATGAAGATACCACCTGATGTACATATATTCAATATCTATGTACATACTCGGAATACTCA
>PKXK01000063.1 GCA_003132325.1 Acidobacteriaceae bacterium | reverse complement strand
GCTTCCGGCCCGGCGCCGCGCTAAGGCTGGTTTTTCGACCCGTGGAGTCGTAGGTCACTTCCCAAGTGCGCCGTTACTTGGGCTCACAAACTCGATTCTCTTGGACTATAATCCCCTGCACCGATGGCCCTGACCTCTGGCACGAAGCTTGGCCCCTACGAAATCCAATCCCCGCTGGGTGCTGGCGGAATGGGCGAGGTGTACCGCGCGCGCGACACGCGCCTCGATCGCACCGTCGCGGTCAAAATCCTGCCCGCCCATCTTTCTTCCAATCTCGAGGCCAAGCAGCGCTTCGAGCGCGAAGCTCGCGCCATTTCATCCCTGAACCACCCCAACATCTGCACCCTGCATGACGTCGGCCACCAGGACGGAACGGATTTCCTGGTCATGGAATATCTCGAAGGCGAGACTCTGGCCGATCGCCTGATGAAAGGTCCGCTGCCGTCCGAACTGGTACTGAGGTACGGGATCGAGATCTGCGAGGGCCTGGAAAAAGCTCATAAGAACGGTGTGATCCACCGCGACCTGAAGCCGGGCAACATCATGCTGACCAAGTCCGGCGCCAAGTTGATGGACTTCGGATTGGCCAAAGCAACGCCCGCCAACGAACCGCCTCCGTCTTCCAGTTTGACCATGACGATCTCGGGGCCCTCGCAGCCACTAACCGCGCAGGGCATGGTGTTGGGCACGTTCCAATACATGGCGCCCGAGCAGTTGGAAGGCAAAGAGGCCGATGCGCGCTCCGACATCTTCGCCCTGGGAGCGGTCTTGTACGAAATGGCCTCGGGCCGGCGCGCCTTCACGGGCAAAAGCCAGGCAAGTATTGTCGCCGCGATTCTCGCTTCCGACCCGCAGCCGATATCGGCGGTACAGCCCATGTCGCCGCCCGCGCTTGATCGCGTGGTCAGGACGTGCATGGCGAAGGATCCCGACGAGCGCTGGCAAACCGCCCACGACGTCAAGCTGCAACTGCAGTGGATTGCCGAGGCCGGCTCGAAGGCGGGCATTCCAGCGCCCGTGGCGGCAAGAAGGCGGACCTCGCAGAAACTGGCGTGGACGGTCGCAGCTGTGGCCGGCGCAGCAGCCATCGTATTTGCCGTCGGTTTTGTGCTGCGCGCGCCCGTGCCCGTCCACCCATTGCGCGTCAGCATTCTGCCGCCGGACCAGCACTCCTTTGATCCGCTAAGCATCGCCCTTTCGCCCGATGGCGCCAAGCTGGCGTTTGTGGCATCGGCCGCCGGAGGAGTCCCACAACTCTGGGTGCGCCCGCTCGATTCGACCGCGGCCCAACCGTTGGCCGGAACCGACGATGCCGCGTTCCCCTTCTGGTCGCCGGATAGCCGCAGCCTGGGATTTTTTGCGCAAGGAAAACTGAAGATCATTGATTCGAGCGGGGGAGCGGTGCAAACCCTGGCCGACGCTCCCCAACCTCGCGGTGGCGCCTGGGGAGCCGATGGCACTATTCTGTACACTCCCGACGCCACATCCGTCATGTTCTGCATTCCGGCGGCTGGCGGAACACCGTCCCACGCGATCGGCGATGAAAAGACAACCACGACGATTGGGTCCCCACGTTGGCCAGCTTTTCTACCCGATGGAAATCGCTTTATCTTTTTTCAATTTGCTCCCGACAGTTCGGGACGGGGGAATATTCATCTGGGCGCGCTCGATTCGCAGCAGGACACAGTCCTGGTGGACTCGGACTACCGTGGCCAATACGCTGGCGGACATCTGGTGTTCGTGCGCGGCGGGAATCTGATGACCCAGACCTTCGATACAAAGAAACTGAAATTGACTGGAAATCCTGTACCCATCGCCGAGCAGGTCCGCGGTGAGACTCGGGGAGCGGCGGCGTTTTCACTCTCGAGCGAGGGCAAACTGATCTTCGCCGGTGGGCAGGCGACTACTCTCGACCTGGCATGGTACGACCGCACCGGCAAAAAGGGCGACATCATTGACAGCGGAACCTTCCAGGATGCCCACATCTCGCCCGACGGAAAGAAAGTCTCGGCGGCGCGGGCCGATGCCGCAGGGCACCTGGAGATATACATCTACGATCTTGCCCGCGGCACCAAGTCACAATTTAGTTTCTCGCAGTCCAGAGATGACGATCCCATCTGGTCTCCGGACGGGAACACCATTGTTTTCGACTCCGCGCGTAATGGGAAGATTGACCTCTACACCCGGCCGGCCAATGGCGCTCGCCAGGAGGAATTGCTCTATCACGACGATTCGGACAAGTACGCCGGCAGCTGGTCCTCGGACGGAAAATACATCACCTACGAAGCCATAGCCAATACCCGTATCGCTATATGGGTGATGCCCATGTTCGGCGACCGTAAGCCCTTTGCCTTTGTCCAGGAGAAGTACAACGTCCGTTTCCCCGTGTTTTCGCCAGATACAAAATGGATGGCTTTTACATCGTTCGAGGCCGGACATCCCCAGGTCTATGTCGTGGCCTTCCCCAAACCCGCCGGCAAGTTCCTGGTGGGGGAAGGTCAGGAGCCAGTTTGGAGCCGCTACGGCAAAGAGATTCTCTACCTGGATGACCACTCGCGCGTGGCATCGGTGGAAGTCACTGCCCACGGCGACAGCGTGGATCTGGGTAAGCCGCAAATACTGTTTTCTGCCCAGGCCGCGGGGTTCAACCAGTTCGAGGCCAGCGCCGACGGCAAGCGATTGTTGATGATGCAACCACCGGTGCAGGATTCGCCCAGCCTGACCCTGGTGGTGAACTGGCCGCAGGAACTCAAGAAATAGAATCTGCTCCGCCCCCGGGAACTTGTGGGTAGCCACCACCGGCTCGGGAACTAACCCCGCTACGGCCCCTTCTCCAGTCAGTCTTTCCAAGTGACGGCCTTTGCCTTACAATCGAAGA
>PKXK01000203.1:11568-28657 GCA_003132325.1 Acidobacteriaceae bacterium | reverse complement strand
GGTAAAGTCTTTAAGAACCAACGACTTAAGTTGTCAAAGAGCGCTGAAAATGGGTTTGGGGCAGTTTCAAGGGCCGTCTTGGTTGACGGATAACACCTCAGAACTGCCCCAATCAGATCTCTATCGTTGCGCACAGCGGCGCTTAAGTCAATGGATTTCGTGCGGCGGTGGGCGTGATGAAAAATCGCGGAGGCTCATGCGTCGTCAAGCCGAAGCCCAAGATTGACACGGCGCGGAAGCCCAGGTCTCGAAAAGCGCGAGACCTGGGGCACCCCCGGTCTTTCCGAGTTCAAAATTTTCAGGAAGAGTCGCGTGCCGGCGCCGGAGAAGTCGGCCACCCGCCGCGGAATCCCACCCTTGCGCAAAGAACGCGCAAGGATGGGGCACCCGGCACCCGGCTGGGTTCCGCAGCCCGGTCTTTGAGGAATAATGACTTAGAGGTAACGTCTTTATTCTTCTTTCACTTAGGTACGGTCCGCCACCGGCTCGAGCTCCCTCCCGACGTTGGACCCACATTTCGTCCCGATCAAAAAGTCAAGCTTGACAAAAGCGAGGCCGGGAGAGGGGGCCTTTGCCCACCCTAACGTCGCAAAAGGCGCGACGTTTAGGATGGGGCACCCGCCTTGGTGCTTTGAGCGCTACCAAGTTTACTCGGCGGCCTGGAGCCGACACGGTTATCTAATCAGCCGGCCGTTCCTACGAGCACGTTGACAATACAAACAGTGTTGCCTAGTTCCCGAGTGGCTTGGGAAGAAATTGCTAGCGTTGGGGGAAAGGGCCACGTCATGATAATGGGAGTAAGGGAGCAGAACCAAATGGTGGGAGGTTGAGTGAACGTCCAACTGCCGCGTGTGGCCTCTGTCGGGAGGTGCGCCCGCTTTGTAGGTCTCACCTCCTTCCGCGCGCATTTTATCGTCTGCTGCGAGGTAATGGCGCCGAAAATCCAAACCCGAACCCACATTTCTTAACGAGGGAGTTCGACCAACAAATACCCAGTCAGGCAGCAGATTATCTGCTTTGTGACGTATGCGAGCAGATGTTCCGTAGAAATGGTGAGGATTGGGTTTTGCGTCACTGTTACAGGGGACACGGAATATTCCGGTTGCATCCTTATTCTGGCGAATGCACAGCCTGCGGTCAAAACAGATACGACGTCCGCATACGAGACTGTCCGGATACCGGAAATAAACGCGGACGCATTGGCTTACTTCGGTGCGAGTGTCTTCTGGCGAGCAGCCGCTCGGAACTGGCACATCCAGCGACAGCACATTATGGCTACAAATCTGGGAGTTGAATATCAGGAACAGTTGCGTCGATTTCTATTGGGCCTCTCCGGTTTCCCGAGACTCGCTGTCATGATTGTCATGGTGTCACAGAGTCCAGAACCAGTACTTGCCGCAATGTTTCCCATCGTCTTTCGGCAGGACGGGTATTTTCATCATCGTTTCCACATCCCTGGGATTGGCTTTCATCTTTTCTTGGGGCGCCAAATTCCGGAGCGTTTTACGCGACTATGCTTGGTTCATTCACCGCAGCGACTGATTTATTCTTCGGGCACAATAGATGACTTGGTTCTGAGAAACATGGCGGGGTTAATACCGGGCTAACAACAAAGTTGAGAGGAACCGGTTACTTTATGTGATGTCCACGCCGGGATGCCCCACTCATCGCGCACTTTGCGATGAGTGGGCTTTGCGCACAACATCAACATTCAGCTGCAGCCGTCGCGCGGCCCTTGCCCACACATTCGCAAGAGACGCGAATGTGTGGGGCACCCGGCAATCAGTCTCTAGATTTGTTCGAGTATAGGAATTGTCGCAGCGATACTTGTAGATCCGGGCCGGAAGGTTCTGTTCTTTCACCGCAAGCGCCTGCGAGACCAATAGCGTTGCACTCGTGCTTTCCTCCAGATAGGTCACAAACTCCTGTTTCCAAGACTCTGACATCCTTTGCCTCCAACGAGTGGACCACCCATCCAGGAGACGGCCCACAAAGCTGCCCACGAGCGCTTTTTAGCTGAGGGCTCTTCCCCCAGGGGCTAAAGCCCGCATTTTTTCCGGGGCTTAATGGCACGGCTGAAGCCGTGCCCTACCCAAAACCGATTTATGAAATACGGCGGGTGGGCCGCTTTCCGGCCCAGTTAGGTGGCGAATTCAGTAACTGCGCCGTGGTGGTTATGCCTTCACCGCCGCGGCGGCGCCGCCGTCCATGGCTCCGTGCTCGGCACAGGTCTTCCACCATAACCCTAAGAAGTCGAGGAGTTCGTCGGGGGGCTTAAGCCAAAACTGGGCCGCGGTCTGCCGCCAGATAGGACGAACCAGTACGCTGATGCCGCGGCCTTGCTTGATGCGACCCCGCATGGCGCGGAACGCCGCCTCATCGGTGTTGTCGTCGCCCAGATACGCGACCGGCGTGTTGGGACCGATTTCATCTAGAAATGCGCGAACCGCATCGCCCTTGTCGGCCTCGAACGCGCGGATTTCCACGCCGCCGTCGAATTCCAGCAGGTTGAGCCCGTTGTGCTCCGCGATCGGCCGCCATCCCAGTAGGACGCGGGCCTGTAGATTCTCGGCGTCGTTTTCGCTCAGCCCTCGCCAATGAACGGCGATGCTTCCGGCCTTGAATTCCGCGGTATGGCGAAGTTGCTGGTAGCCGAGCCAGCGGTCGGCATCGGACAGGCCATTGAGGGTTCGCTCGTCCAGTTGCGGCATCTCCATGCTCCCGTCTGTATTCAGGCGCTGCAGCCCATGAACTCCCCAAATTTCGGGACGCGGGTGGACGTTGAGAAGCGGAAGAACGTCCTCCGCATCTCGCCCCGTGATGACAATCACTCGTGTCCGGGCGTTGCGTACGATTTCTTGCAGCAGGAGCGCAACTCCGGGATATGGGTACGCCTGGTCGCGGCGGATGTGGAAAGGCGCCAGCGTTCCGTCGTAATCGAGCAGGAGTACGGCGTGGGATGCCTGGGCTACAGTTTGCAGAAACGGCGTGAGCTGGGATTGCACTTCCGGCCTCAAACGCGTTGCTCCTTCCTTAGAACCGGTTTCGACCTTCGCCGCTCAGCCCCTAAAGGGGCGTTTGATAGCGAAGGACTTACGGTATCGCTAAAGCGATACCCTGATACGAAACCGGAGATACCCTGATACGAAACTTGAGTTGTTCGGCAGTCTGAGACGGGGCAAGCCCCGTCTCTACACGAGTCTTTTCCGCAAGCATCAGGCTACGGACACGTTGGCGCGAGATTTCTCCTGTACGTCTTCGGGCGCGTCCATACGCAGCTCACACAGTTCGGTGATCAGGTTCCCGGCCCAGCGGTAAATGTTGTGCTCCTTGATCACCTTGCGCATGCGGCGGACGCGCAACTGCTTGTCTTCCGGTTCCATCTCTAAAGCGGCGCGGATGGCTTCGGCGGTCTGATCGATGTCATAAGGATTGACCAGCAGGGCGTCGCGCAGTTCGCGCGCCGCTCCGGTGAACTGGCTGAGAATCAGCACGCCACTCTCATCGCNNGTCACCAGGCAGAGATCGGCGGCGCGGTAATAGGGCTCGATCTCCTGATGGCTGTGCTGACGCTTGAGGAACACGATGGGCTTCCAATTGCCGCCCTGGAAGCGCCAGTTGATGCGTTCGGCCTCGGCCTCAACCTCGGCCAACAAGTCGTGATAGCGCTTGATGTGGGTGCGGCTGGGCGCTCCGATCTGCACGAAGGTGAATTTTCCCTGATAGCTGGGATGTCTCTCCAGGAACCGCTCGATCGCCAGGAAGCGCTCGAGAATTCCCTTGGTGTAGTCGACGCGATCGACCCCAATCCCCATGAAGGTTGCCTCGACGCCCAGATTGTGAAGCAGAGCCGATCGTTCGAGGTAGCTGGAACCATGATTGTTGTTTTCGGCGGCGCCATCGTTGGTGTTGGTGAAGGCAACACTGATGGGAAAAGGCCGCACCATGGTGCGGTGGTCCTGGCGCAGGACGGAAAAGTGCTCCCAGTCGACGCGCGACTCGACGACGCGGTCAACGGTCTGGAGAAAATTGTTGCAGTGCGACTGAATGTGAAATCCGATCAGGTCGGCGCCGAGCAAACCATCCACCAACTGGCGCTGCCAGGGGCAAATGCCAAAGGCTTCCGGATTCGGCCACGGGATATGCCAGAAGATGGCCACGCGGGCATCGGGCCGCTTTTCCTTGATCAGTCTCGGCAGCAGCGCAAAGTGATAGTCCTGCACGAGCACAACGGGCTTGGCGACATTCTTGATCTCCTCGAGCACGGCGGACATGAACTTGCGGTTGACGTCCTGGTAGTGCTGCCAGTCGGAAGCCCGAAAAAGCGGGCGGGTGTGCGCGATGTGGCAAAGCGGCCACAGCCCCTCGTTGGCAAAACCGTAGTAGTAGCCCTCCTCTTCCTCTTTGCTTAACCACACGCGGCGCAAGCTATAGCGGGGATCATCGGGAGGAACACGGAGCCGGTCGTGAGCGTCCACGGTTTCGGTGTCGGCATTGCCGTTGCCGTGAGCGATCCAGGTGCCATCGCAGGCGTTGAGCACTGGTTCGAGCGCGGTGACCAAGCCGCTCGGCGGAACCACTACCTTGAGCGCCTTGCCATCTCGCCAGTGCATGTAGGGCTCGCGGTTCGAGACGACAAACAGGTGGCTGTCTTCGAGACGAGTGCGGAGTTGTACCGAAAGACGATCCGCCGTCCACAGGGATTCTCCCGCGTCGCGCAAACGCGCCTCATTTTCGGCAGCGTTGCGGGCGTGGCTGAGGCTCTCCGCCATGGTGGCAACTTCGCGTGCCAAGGGCCGGAACATAGCGAGGTCGGGCACGTCCTGGAAGGAAATCTTCCCCGTGCGGAGTGCGCGCATCCAGAGCGCTGCTCGTGCGATCGGGCCGGTCATGCTCCAACGGACTATCAACAGAGTAATCAGGACAATGGTGAAGACCTGAACCAGCACGCGGAAAAATGCTTGGCGCCAGGCGAGAAGGCTCTGGGCGCGGATGTAGCTCACATCGTGGACCACGGCCAAGCCACCCACCACTTCATCCTTACGGCGAATCGGCAGCGCAAGAATGTGAACCGGCACGCTTCCCAGCCTGAGAAACGTACTGTCTCCGTGATTCTGCGCGATGGCCTCGGTTACCACCCGAGGGCTCACGGTGAGCGTCTTCGCGAGTTCCGGGGTCGTGGCCACCAACGCACCCTGCTGGTCGTAAATGACCACGCCCATCAGGTGCTCGCGGTTTCCGAAGCGCTGTACCAGCTGCTGCAGTTCGTCGTTCGGGACTCTGTCCGATCGTTCCTTGTCCGCGCCTGTATCCCACGACCGCTCGACGTTGCCGACGAGACTTTCCCCCAGCACCGCGGCGCGACGTTCCAGATCGTTGCGCAAAGCGCGCTTTTCACCCAGCACTTCGTAGTAGGAAAAGCCGGAAGAAACCAGCGTGATACCAACAATCAGAGAAACGATGAGGCGAAAACTCAACAATCGCATGCGTAGTCCTCCTGCCGGAGCTTGTCTATGGAGCCGGCCGGGACGAAGCGACGGCGCTCAGACGTGACGTTCGTCTAAGTTTAAGCGTCAATTCGAATGAATAGTAGTTCAAAGCCAATTAGGAAAGAAAAAAGAGGAAAGGAAGAGGAAAGGAAAAAGGAGGCGGCTATGCACCGCCCCCTTCCCCAGGAATACCCCTGCTCGTAGGCACCCTATCCGGGGAGGGNNTCGCGGTGATCAGACCGGGTCAATCGCGGTGACGCGAATCGTTCCTGTGGCGGCGTCCAGAACTCCAGTTACCTTCACGCTCTTGTTAAGGAAACCCTGGGCCTTCTGCTGATCGTCGAGCTGAAAGGTAGTCTTGCTGTCAGCGGCTGTAAGGACTAATTTGTCCCCGGATTTCACGATCTTTCCGTTAAACGTCTTCTCCGAAGACGTATTCGCGGCAATCTGATCGTCCAGTTGCATGGGCTGTTGTTGAGTTGTCGGGTTGCGCGAAGGGTCGGAAGCACTTTGCGCGAGCGTTGGCTGGCTTGCCAGACACAAGGCAGCAGACAGCGCCATCACCGGCAACATCGTGGATAAAGCGAATTGTATTTTCTTCATTAGCAGTCTCCTTAGGGGAGGGATTTGTATCTACGAGACTGGAGGTGCACGCCCGGTGCCATCAGAGTGCAGCAGCCTTAAGTTGTTGATATAACACTCGCGTCGGGAGGACTGAGGGAATTCGCACAGTGCAAGGATGGCCGGTCGGGAGAACATTGTTCCGCGCAAAGCTGTTGGCAGGACGAAGGAAAGTAGATGCTTACTTCAGCGACCGTAGCGGCGGCAAGACAATGCCACCAACGCCGCGATGCGCGGTACTTGCGTAGGATCGCGCAAGAGTGGTAGCCCCGGCAGGAATCGAACCTGCATATTCAGTTTAGGAAACTGAAGTCCTATCCGTTGAACGACGGGGCCGCTAGAAATCAGGTTAGCAGGTTGCAAAACGGGATGCCAAACCCACATCCGCCCCCGACGAAATGGACGATCTCCAGCCGGTCTCCATCGTGCAGGCGGGTCTGTGGCCATTGCTCACGAGAGACGATTTCGCGGTTCAGTTCAATCGCCACGCGGTCAGTCTTCATGCCGAGTTGCTCGACGAGCGCGCCCAGAGTTTCGGCGGAAAACACCTGGCTCTCGCCATTGATCGTTAGGTTCATCGAATCGATTCTCACATTTCTTGGAGGCAAGTCTCTCGTAAGGACGGGCAAACTTCGTCTCTACTACGACAGGTTTCTACATGGCGGCGCGCAGTTGGAACTTGCGAGTGGCAGTTCGTCCGGCAAAACTCGCTTGCACGACCACGGAAGAATCATGGAGAGACTTTTCATCCACCTGAACGCTCATTTCGGCGTGGCCCTTGGCGTCGGTGAGAACCTGCGCATAGTAGGGCGCAGCGGCTGGCCGGGCGAAGCGGAGCGTGAGGCGCGCGCCTGCGACCGTGGCGCCGCCGTCGGTGACCCGAATCTGCATTGTCAAAGAGCCGCTGGAATGCACGGAACTGGCGTTGATCCACTCCAGGTCGAGCTCCTTCACTGCCGCCAGTGCTTCCTGCGTTTCCCGCTTGTCGAGGATGGAATCGAGCTTGCCATCGCGGATGGCGTCAACCACTTCGCGATGCAGCTCGCGCAGCCGCTTCTCCATATCTTGATCGTTGGCCGGAAAAACTTTCCCCGCCCCCGGTCCATAGGGGATCGCGCGTTTCCCAATGCAGCGCCCGCGCACGAAGACTTGCGTTTGCAGCAACTGCTCGCCCTCACGCGCTTCGCTTTGCACGTGGTAGACGGTGTCTTCGTGCCGAATGTCGGTATTAAAACCAAAAATCATGCGCTTCAGGCTCTCCTCGGCCCTGCCGTATCGCGTCTAAGGCGTGCTCTCAAGACAGTTCTACCGGATGAAACTAGCGGTACAACGCGCTCTTAGCTTGACACTTCCGCCAGCCAAAACTAATCTAGAACGTCTACTGTTGTGCTTGCCGCAGATTATATATAGCTCCTCCTATGCCGGACAATTACTTCGCTCGCTACCTGCCCCTCCTGATGCATTTCGGCATCGCCACGGCCCTGGCGGGTGCGATTGTGATCCTTTCCCAGCTGGTTGGCCAGCATAAGCCGGGTCGAGCGAAGATGTCGCCGTATGAGTGCGGGGTTCAGCCCATCGGCGATGCTCAGGGACGATTCTCCGTCAAGTTCTACCTGGTGGCCATGCTTTTTATTTTGTTCGACGTGGAAGCCGTTTTTCTTTACCCCTGGGCGGTCATTCTGCGCGAACTGAAGATGTTTGGTTTCTGGGAAATGATGGTGTACATCGGGATCGTGCTGGTCGGCCTCTTCTATGTGTGGAAGAAAGGCGTGCTCGACTGGGGACTGACAGCCGCCAAGCGGAGTGATTCCTGATGCCGCTGGCTCCCCCTATCACCGATATCGAGCAATTGAAGGCGCATCCCGCCTTGGCCCGCCTGGTGGAGTGGAATGCCTCGGTGGTTGAGGCGGTGAAGTTCGATCGCGACGAGCTGACGATCTGGATCGCGAAGGAATCGATCCGCGAGGTCTGCGCGATTTTGCGCGACTCCACCGACTGCCCATTCAACTATATGGCCGACCTCACCTGTGTGGATTGGCATCCCTCAGAGCCGCGGTTTGAGGTCGTCTATCATCTGCTTTCGATTCCGACCAAGGAGCGGGTTCGCTTGAAAGTCCGCCTTGACGGGTCGAGTCCGGCCATTGAATCGGTCACATCGGTCTGGCCCTCGGCGAATTTTTATGAGCGCGAAGTATTCGATCTGTTTGGCGTGCGCTTCACGGGACATCCCAACCTGAAACGGATCATGATGCCCGATGACTGGGAAGGCCATCCGCTGCGGAAGGACTACCCGGTGGAAGGTTACCGATAGCGCATGACGCAATTTCCCCCTACTGTCGCTGAGCACGGCCGGGAAACTACCTCGGGTGACCGCACTGTCGTTCTGAACATGGGGCCGCAACACCCCTCGACCCACGGGGTTCTGCGGCTGGTATTGGAAATCGACGGCGAGACTATTGTGCGGCTTAAGCCGGAGGTCGGCTACCTGCACACCGGCATCGAAAAAACCTGCGAAGCCAAGTTTTACCAGCAAGTAGTTCCGCTAACCGACCGCATCGACTATCTCTGCCCCTTGACCAACAATCTCGCCTACTGCCTGGCGGTGGAGAAGTTGTTGGGGTTGGAGATTCCTCCGAAAGCGCAGTGGATGCGGGTTCTGATGAATGAGTTGACGCGGATCAATTCGCACCTGGTCTGGCTGGGAACGCACGCCATGGACCTGGGCGCGATGACGGTGTTTCTCTATTGCTTCCGCGAACGCGAAGATGTTCTGCGATTCTTTGAGATGGTCAGCGGACAGCGGATGATGACGTCTTATTTCCGCATTGGCGGGCTGGCGCTGGAGCCGCCGCTGGGATTCTTCGAAAAAGTCAAAAAGTTCGCCGACCGCTTCCTTGGGAACGTGGATGAATATGAAGGGCTGCTGACCGGAAATCCGATTTTCGTGATGCGCACCAAGGGCGTCGCCCGCCTGGGCGCGGACGATGCCATTGCTCTGGGCGCGTGCGGTCCGACGTTGCGTGCCAGCGGGGTCGACATTGACCTTCGCCGCGATGCAACCTACACGGGCTACGAAAATTTCAAGTTCAAAGTTCCGGTCCGCACCGAAGGCGACGTGTTCGCGCGATACATTTGCCGCGTCGAGGAGCTGCGCGAATCGATTGGCATGGTGCAGCAGGCGCTGGCGGGAATGCCGGAAGGACCCATTAAAGCTGACTCGCCCAAGGTCGTGCTGCCTGACCGCGAGAAGATGAAGACCCAGATGGAAGCCCTCATCTACCACTTTAAGATCATCACCGAGGGCTTCACGGTTCCGGCGGGCGAAGTTTATCAGGCGATCGAGTCGCCGCGCGGCGAGATGGGATACTACATTGTCAGCGACGGAACCACGAAACCGTATCGCGTACACATGCGCGGGCCGTCCTACGCGAATTTGCAGACGCTGGCCAAGATGTGCGAGGGGCAGTTAATTGCCGATGTCGTTGCGGCCATCGGTAGCATTGATGTGGTGCTGGGAGACATTGACCGATAGGAATTGGTGATTTGTAATTTGTAATTTGAGGCGCACATAACGCCGGATGAGCTGCGTGCGCGAACTAAGTTGTTTGCGCTGCGAGTAGTGAGGCTCTATCGCTCATTGCCTCGGACGGCGGACGCGCAAGTGATGGGTAAGCAGCTTTTGCGGTGTGGGACGTCGGTTGCAGCGAACTACAGGGCGTCTTGCCGTGCCAGATCAAGGGCTGAATTTGCGGCGCGAATTGGCATCGTAGCGGAAGAGGCGGACGAGAGCGGGTTTTGGTTGGAGATGTTGGCGGAGGCAGAAATAGTCCGCATGGCGCTGCTAAAGGAGTTATTGCAAGAGTCAAAGGAGTTGACAGCGATTTTTACGGCAACGCAGCAGTCGACCCGGAAACGAAGTTGAGACGGTAAAATTACAAATTACAAATTGCCAATCACAAATCCATGAAGTTTTCCGACGAATTCGAGGCGCGTTTCACTGAGATGCTGACGCACTATCCAACCCGGCGCTCGGCGCTTGTGCCTACACTGCTCTACGCGCAGGACGAGATCGGCAGTCTGAGCGATGAGGTGATCGCGGAACTGGCCGGGCGACTGGACCTCACCGAACTCGAGGTCCGCAATGTGATCAGTTATTACTCGATGCTGACCACCAAACCGCGCGGCAAGTTCAACGTGCAGGTGTGCACCAACATCGCGTGCATGCTCCGCGGCGGCGAAGAAATTCTCCACCACTGCAAGAAGAAGCTGGGTATCGACCACAAGGGCACGACCGAAGACGGCCTGTTCTCGCTGGAAGAAGTGGAATGCATCGGCGCGTGCAGTTGGGCTCCGGCGGTGCAGGTGAACTACGACTTTCATGAGAATCTGACCATCGAGAAGATGGACCAGGTTTTGGACGAGTATAAGAAGAAGGGAACGCAGTAGATTTGTAATTGGTAATTTGTAATTTGTAATTGACAAGCAGAGAGCGCGAATTACGAACGGTTTTCAATTACAAATTAGAAATCACAAATTACAAATGGCTTCTTTGGTCTCCCATCCCGACGAGGTACGCGTGATCTCGAAGCGCTTTGGGCAAGGCGCGGCGAATATCGATCGCTATCTCGAACTGGACGGCTACAAAGCCGTGCAGAAGGCGCTCCCCATGCAACCGGACGCCATCATCGCCGAGGTGAAAAACTCCGGCTTGCGCGGACGNNTATGTGCTCTGCAACGGCGATGAGAGCGAGCCCGGCACCTGCAAAGACCGGCTGATTTTCGAGCACGATCCGCATACCGTGATTGAAGGCGCGATGATCGCCGCGCTCGCCGTCGGCTCGCACACCGCGTACATCTACATTCGCGGCGAGTATCGCTATCTGTCGGTGATCATGCAGAAGGCGATCAAGGACGCCTACGCCAAGGGCTTCCTCGGCAAGAACATTTTCGGCAGCGGATACGATCTTGACGTTTACTGGCACGGTGGCGCCGGCGCTTACGAAGTTGGCGAAGAATCNNCCGACGGTCATTAATAATGCGGAGACGCTCGCGGCCGTGCCGCACATCATTTTGGGCGGCGCGGATTGGTACGCGAAACTTGGCACGCCGAAGAACGGCGGAACGCGGCTGTTCTGCCTGGCTGGAAATCTCAACAAACCGGGCGTCTATGAACTGCCGATGGGCTATAACCTCAAGAAGATGATCTATGAGGTCGGCGGCGGCATTCCGAACGGGCGCAGTTTGAAAGCCGTGGTCCCGGGCGGATCGTCAACGCCGGTGCTGCTGCCCGGGGAAATTGATATCGCCATGGACTTCGACTCGGTAGCGAAAGCCGGATCGATGCTGGGATCCGGCGGCGTGGTGGTGCTCGACGACACGACCTGCATCGTGAAGTTTGCCCTGCGCACCATCAAGTTCTATCAGCATGAAAGCTGCGGCTGGTGTATCCCCTGCCGCGAAGGCACCGACTGGCTGAAGAAGACGCTGACGCGGTTTCATGCCGGCGCGGGACTGAAAAAGGACATCGACAATATTTATTACCTCGCGGAGAACATGTTGGGGAAAACTTTCTGTCCGCTGGGAGACGCGGCGGCGATGCCCACCATGGCGTTTGTGAAGAAGTTTCGAAAAGAATTTGAAGATCACCTGGAGGGAAAGCCCTGTCCGTTTGAAAAGGCGGGCGCTGCGGAACCGGTAATGGCGTAGAAAATTTGTAATTTGCGATTTGTAATTTGTAATTTTGCTCGGTTCTCAATTGCAAATTACAAATTACCAATTACAAATTCATGGCTGACGTAAGTCTAATTGTCGACGGAAAGAAGATCACGGCGCCCGCGGGCTCGCTGCTGATCGAGGCTTGCAAGAACGTGGGCATTGAAATTCCTTCGTTCTGTTACTACCCCGGACTTTCTTTGCAGGGCGCTTGCCGCATGTGCGTCGTGAAGATCGAGAAGATGCCCAAACTGCAGACCGCCTGCACCACGACGGTAACCGAGGGCATGATTGTTGCGACTGACAGCGACGAGGTGCGCCAGGCACGGAAGGCAATGCTGGAGTTGGTGCTCGGCAACCATCCTCTGGATTGCCCGGTGTGTGACGCTGGCGGCGAATGCGAACTGCAGGACATGACGTTTTCCTACGGCGCCTCCGAATCGAAATTCGCGGAGGCTAAGAACCACAAGGAAGAACAGCAGTGGTCTCCGGTGGTGTACTTCGACCGTCCGCGCTGCATCCTGTGCTACCGCTGCGTGCGCGTCTGCGGCGAGGGCATGGACGTTTGGGCTCTGGGCGTGCAAAACCGCGGCGTAAGTTCGATCATCGCACCCAATGAGAAAGACCATCTCGACTGCGAAGAGTGCGGCATGTGCATCGACATCTGCCCGGTCGGTGCGCTTACTTCCGGCGCCTATCGCTACAAGACGCGTCCGTGGGAAATGAACCACGTGGGCACGATCTGCACGCACTGCGGGGACGGATGCAAGACCACGCTGGGCGTACGCCGTTGCGACACCGGCATGGAAATCGTCCGCGGCGACAATCGCGACAAGAGCGGGATCAATAACGATTTCCTCTGCATCAAGGGCCGCTACGCTTTCGACTTCGCGCATCACAAAGAGCGCCTCACCGAGCCGCTGGTTCGCAAGAACGGCAAGCTGACGCCGGCGACCTGGGAAGAAGCTTTTGAATTGATCGGAAAACGGTTTCGCGAAGTTCGCGATCGCGATGGCGGAAGCGCGATCGGCGTGGTTGGGTCGAATCGCACGACCAACGAAGAAAATTATCTTCTGTCAAAATTTGCGCGGGCCGTGCTCCAGACCAATAACGTCGATCATCATCGGACCGCCGACTTCCCTGCTCTCGCGTCGGCGCTGCACGGCAAGCCTGGAAAGACGGCCGCCATGCGCGACGTGTTGACCGCGCCCGCGATTCTGCTGATCGGCAACGACCCCACGAATCAGCATCCGCTTCTGGCGTGGCAGATACGGACGAACGTACGGTTGCGGCGCGCGAAGCTTTACGTCATCAACTCTGCGCCCATCAAGTTGCGGCGGCAGGCTGCGGGATTCGGCTTGCTTCCAGCCGGCGCTGAAGCGAAAGCGGTCGCCTTCCTCGGCGGCGATGATTCCCTGCTCGATTCGCTGGTCGACTCCAAGGCCAGCGACAGTACAAACCGCGACGCCTGGATCGCCCTGCGCGACAAAATCCGCGCCGAGCAGAACCTGGTCATCGCCTTCGGCTCCGAACTGCGCGGACATGACATTGAAAAGTTGGTAAGTTTTGCTTCGACCTTGACGGGAGCGAAGCTGATCTGCCTCGGCGATTACGCGAATTCGCGCGGGGCCAGCGAAATGGGGCTTTATCCCGATCTTCTGCCGGGATACGAGCCCGTCGCCAGCGCGGCTAAATTCCCACAAGAATGGGGCAAGTTGCCGTCTGAAAAAGGCCTGAGCCTTCCGGAGATGGTGGAAGCGGCGAAGGCCGGAAAACTCAAGGCGCTTTACGTCGTGGGTTCCAATCCCGTGGGCCGCTTGGGCGTTGATCCCTTTGTTTTCTCGAAAGCGTTTGTGGTGGTTCAGGATATGTTCCTGACCGAAACCGCCGCCCTTGCCGACGTGATTCTGCCCGCGGCAAACGCGTACGAGAAAACGGGAACGTATACGAACACCTGCGGCGATCTGCAACTGGTGAAGAAGGCGGGCGAAGTTACAAACACCAGGCCCGACTTCGAAATGATCGTTCGCATCGCAGCCGCCATGGGTTCCGACGTGAGCGGTCTGGTGCCCTTCGGGAGCGGGACGCACTCCGACATGGGCCAGACCCGCGGGGCGCAATCGGGCGAGGCGGATCGTCACGCGGTGTGGCTCGAATCGCATAACCTCGAACCGAAAATGACGCCGTTCGACCCCATGGCGATTCTGGATGAAATCCAGCGCGTGGTTGCGGGCTATGACATTTCGCGGGTCAATCTGCTGGCGGGCAATGATCAGCATCTCGAAATTGCCGACGGCGGTGCGGGCGCGATCCAGAACCCGGAGCTGATTGCGCCGGCCAAGGACGATTTGTTCAGCTCAGGCACGCTTGGACGATATTCAAAGACTTTAAATTCGGTTTATGAAAACAAATCCGCAGTGCCGAAAGTGGCTGCGGACTAGAAATCTAAGAGCAAAAGCACGCGGGCAAGAGTGCCCGCGCCACACGGACACATTGAGCATAACGGCGTTCATCATCATCTCGATCATCAAGTCGCTGGCCGTCATCGGCGTTCTGCTGACGGCCGTGGCCTACAGCGTCTGGCTGGAGCGCAAGGTGTCGGCGCGCATCCAGAACCGCTGGGGGCCCACGCGGGTCGGACCTTTCGGCCTGCTGCAACCGCTCGCCGACGGCGTCAAGTTCATTTTCAAAGAAGATTTGACTCAGCCGCACGTGTACAAGCCGCTTTACATCGCGGCGCCGGTGATCTCGCTGGTCTTTGCCATTACGTCGATTTCGGTGATCCCGTTTGGCAACTGGGTTGACGTCGGGCCCTGGGGCACGTACCTGCAGATGACCGACTTGAACATCGGACTGCTGGTCGTTCTCGGGATTACGTCGATGGGCGTGTACGGCGTGGCGCTTGCCGGATGGTCCTCGAACAACAAGTACTCGCTGCTCGGCGGACTGCGGGCCAGCGCGCAGATGATCAGCTATGAAGTTTCGCTCGGCCTGTCGCTGGTGGGAGTGCTGATTCTGGCGGGAAGTCTCAGCCTGCGCGACATTGTGGAGGCGCAGCGGCACTTACACTGGAACATTTTTTTCCAGCCGGTCGCATTTTTCATATACTTGATTTCCGCCTATGCGGAGACGAACCGCACGCCGTTTGATCTGCCGGAAGCCGAGTCGGAACTGGTGGCCGGATATCACACCGAATACAGCGCCATGAAGTTCGCCATGTTTTTCATGGCCGAGTACGCGAACATGGTGACGGTGGCTTGCCTAGCGACGCTGATGTTTTTCGGCGGCTGGCTTGGCCCGGTATTCGGACCGTCGATCCTGCAAATGATTTTGCCGGTCGTCTGGTTCTGCCTGAAAGTTTTCTTTTTCATGTTTCTGTACGTCTGGGTACGTTGGACCTTGCCCCGCTTTCGCTATGACCAACTCATGGCGTTCGGGTGGAAGGTGTTGCTGCCCCTTTCGGTTGCGAACATTGTGATTACAGCGCTGATTGTGGCGTGGAGGGCATGAAAGCAGTTGCCAGTTGCCAGTCCTCAGTTGCCAGTTTTTGATTTTGGGGTTACTGAGAGCTGAGAGCTGATGGCTNNAGCGCTTTGTCGCTGATCGTGGTAATGGGCTCGCTCGCTGCCGAGTATCTTTTGTTGGGCGCGGAATTTTTGGCCGCTGTTCAGGTGATCGTCTATGCCGGCGCCATCATGGTGTTGTTTGTGATTACCATCATGCTGCTGAACGCCGGCGCAGAAGAGCGCACCCAGGGCAGCCGGGTTGCGATTTTGCTCGGCATTCCCGGAGTGCTGATCGGCGCGGTGCTCGTGGCCTGGACGCTCGTCGGACGGTCGTCCACCACGCAGTCCGTGTCGATCGGCGCGTTATGGGGCGCTCCCAAGGATATTGCCCGGCTTTTGTTCCACGATTTTCTGCTGCCCTTTGAAGTCACGTCGGTGCTGATCCTGATCGCCATCATGGGCGCGGTCGTGCTCGCCAGCCGTCCCGAAGGCGGAGCACGCGGCGCGAGAAAGGACGAAGGATAAAAATAAAGATGGTCCCTCTTTCTTACTATCTCGTGCTGAGCGGAATCCTGTTCGTCTGTGGAGTGTTGGGGTTCCTGATCAAGCGCAACATCATCACCATCTTCATGTCGATTGAGCTGATGCTGAACGGCGTCAACCTTTCGTTCGTGGCTTTCGCCGCGCACTGGCACGCGCTCAGCGGACAGGTCTTCGTCTTCTTCGTGATGGTAGTGGCCGCTGCTGAAGCCGCGGTGGGCCTGGCGATCATCATTGCCGTCTATCGCACGCGTGAAACTTTGAATGTGGATCGGGTGAACCTGCTCAAGCTATGACGCCGCAGACTCTTAGTCCGTTACTCTGCACGATTCCGCTTCTCCCGCTTGCCGGGGCGGCGATCAATGGTTTTTTTGGCCGCCAATCATCAAAGAAGGCGATCACGGCGGTTGCCCTGTTCTTTTGTGGCGCGGCGTTTTTCGTGGCAGTCTTGATAGCGGCGAATTTCTCATCCGCATCCGCGCCCTATTCTTTCCGCCTCGCGCACTGGCTCCGCTCGGGAAGCTTTAGCGTTGATTTCGATTTCTACCTCGATCAACTTTCGCTCGTCATGCTGCTCGTGGTCACCGGCGTCGGCTTCCTGATTCATGTCTATTCGGCCGGCTACATGTGGGACGACGACGGGTACTACCGGTTCATGTCGTACATGAACCTGTTCATGTTCTTCATGCTGACGCTGGTGCTGGCGAAGAACTACCTGGTGATGTTTATCGGCTGGGAGGGCGTGGGCCTAGCGTCGTATCTGCTGATCGGCTACTGGTTCACCAAAGATTCGGCGGCGGCGGCCGGCAAGAAGGCATTCATCGTCAACCGCATTGGCGACTTTGGATTTCTGATTGCGCTCTTCCTGATCATCAAGCATTTCGGATCGCTCGACTTCACGCACGTCTTTACGGCGGTGCGGTCGTTGCCTGCGGAAACGGGCGGCGCCGGGCTCATGGCGATCGGACTCTTGCTCATGGTCGGCGCGGCGGGCAAGTCGGCGCAGATTCCTCTTTATGTGTGGCTGCCGGACGCCATGGAAGGCCCGACTCCGGTTTCAGCCTTGATCCACGCGGCAACCATGGTGACGGCGGGCGTTTACATGGTGGCGCGGTCGTCCGCGATCTTTGAGCGCGCGCCTATGGCGATGACGGTGGTTGCGATCATTGGAACGCTCACCGCTCTGTTTGCGGCAACCATCGGCATTGCACAGACTGACAT
>PKXK01000203.1:0-11548 GCA_003132325.1 Acidobacteriaceae bacterium | reverse complement strand
TCGGTCATTCACGGCATTGGCGGCGAGCAGGACATGCGAAAGATGGGCGGCCTGCGGCGGTACATGCCCTGGACGTTTGCGACGATGACGATCGCCACATTCACGATTGCGGGGTTTCCGCCTTTGGCGGCATACTTCTCGAAAGATGAAATTCTCTGGAAGGCTTATTCCAGTCCATACGGAAGTTGGGTCTACTGGCTGATCGGCGTCATTACCGCGTTTATCACTTCGTTCTACATGTTCCGGCTGTGGTTTTTGACATTCTTCGGCGATTACCGCGGGGCAATCGCTCATGAGGGTCACGACTCGTCGCGGGCGGGGGCGCCCGCGCCACACGGACATGAGCATGGTCATGGCGAACCCCATGAAAGCCCGTGGGTGATGCTGGGCCCGCTGGTCATCCTGGCGATCCTGTCGTTTGTTGGTGGATGGATCGGGATCGGTGGCCGCTTCGAGCACTTCCTTGCTCCGGTTTTCCAGACTGGAGCCTCCGCAGAACTGGCGCACGAAACCGCAGGTGAAGCTGCGGGCCAAGGCACGGAAACACTTCTCATGCTGATCTCCGTCGCTGCGGCCATTCTTGGACTCCTGCTCGCTTGGGCCCTGTATCTCCGGCGCCCACAACTTCCCGCCCGCATCGCCGCTTCTCTCGGTGCGTTCTACCAGGCGGTCGCCCACAAGTATTATGTCGATGAACTTTATGCCGTCCTTTTCATTAAGCCGCTGGTGGACGGCTCGACCGAGATTCTCTGGCACGGCGTCGACCAGGGAGTGATCGACGCCACGGTGAATAATTCCGCGACGGCCGCGCGCCACGTTTCGGACAACGTCCGCCACATGCAGTCGGGCAATCTGCGCTCGTATGCGGGCTGGGTCGCCGCAGGAGCGGCAGTCGTAATCGCCTACATGGTCTGGATGGGAGTGCGATGAATATGGGTCCGATGAACATGGAAAGCCTCAGCCCCATCATTCTTTCGCTGGTGACGTTCATCCCGGCCGTGGGCGGGCTGCTGATTCTGCTGATCCCCCGCCGCGATCGCGACATCAAGGTCTTTGCGTTGGTCATCTCCATGCTGGCGTTTGTGGCCTCGCTGCATCTGCCGGTATATCTGCACCGCGATCACAACCCCTTCAAGTTCGAGATCGATAAAGTCTGGATCACGACTCCCAACATTCATTACCACATGGGCATTGACGGAATTTCCGTCTGGCTGGTGGTGCTGACGACTTTCCTCACGCCGCTCTGCGTGCTGATTTCGTGGACTTCGATTCACGAGCGGGTCAAGGAATTCTTCATCCTGTTGCTGATCCTGGAAACGGCCCTGATCGGCGTTTTCACCTCGCTCGATTTGTTCCTGTTCTACTTCTTCTGGGAAGCGACGCTGATCCCGATGGCGCTGCTGATCGGCATGTACGGCCACGGACGGCGGGTCTACGCCGCGGTGAAGTATTTCCTGTTTACCATCATCGGCTCGATGTTCATGCTGGCGGCAATTCTTTGGCTCTACGCCAAGACCGGCAGTTTCGATTTCGCCGTGATTCAGAACGCGATTCGCAGCGGCGGCGTGCCCGGTTTCGAACACGCCTCGCTGTGGCTCTTCCTCGGCTTCTTCATCGCCTTTGCGGTCAAGGTCCCTCTCTTCCCTCTTCACACCTGGCTGCCCGACGCGCACGTGGAGGCACCCACCGCCGGATCGGTGCTGCTGGCGGGCGTTTTGCTGAAGATGGGCACCTACGGCCTGCTGCGCTTCGATGTCGGCTTGTTCCCCGAGCAGGCCCACCGCAACGCCCCCTGGATCATGGTTTTGGCGCTGATCGGCATCATCTACGGCGCGCTGGTCTCGCTGGTGCAGCCGAATATGAAGAAGCTGATCGCCTATTCGTCGGTCAGTCACCTCGGCTTCGTCGTCCTCGGAATCTTCAGTTTCACCGCGGCCGGGCTGAATGGGGCCGTCTTCGTCATGCTGGCGCACGGCGTCGCTACCGGCGGCCTTTTCATGCTGGCGGGCATCCTCTATGAACGCCGCCACACCTACGAGATTGCCGACTTTGGCGGACTGGCGACGCCCATGCCCAAATACGCCACCTTCTTTCTGGTCACCGTACTGGCTTCGGTCGGATTGCCTTTGCTGAATGGTTTCATCGGCGAGTTCCTGGTTCTCAGCGGAGCGTTCCAGGCGCGCCCGATCTATGGAATCCTCGCCGCGACGGGTGTGATCTGGAGCGCGTGTTATTTGCTGTGGATGTATCAGCGCGTCTTTTTCGGCAAGGTGACGCACGAAATCAATAGCAAGTTGCCCGACCTTAACCTGCGGGAGAAGGCTGCACTTTGGCCGATTGCGGTTGCCGCGCTGGTGATGGGCGTTGCGCCCCTGGTGTGGCTCAGCGCGATTGATCCCGCGGTGCAACGATACGCTCTCGCCCCCGTCACACAGTTGGCCAGCAAGCTGGTGGGCCAATGACAATGACAATGATTGGCACAACCATAATGACGGCGGCGTTCTCGCACTCCTTGCCGGGCCTGCTGGCGCAGGCGCAGACGCAGACTTCCCTGCCGCAAAGTGCCGACTACATGCGCATTCTGCCGGAGCTGGTGCTCTCGATCTTTGGCATGTTGATCATGGTCGTTGATCCGCTGCTCGACGAAGAAAACAGCCACCAGTCGCTCGGCACGATCGCACTGATCGGCGCTTTGGCCGCGCTTGGGGCGACGTTCTGGATGGCGCGGTATCCCGGAACCGCTTTCTGGAACATGGTTCGGGTGGAGGGCTTCAGCGTCTTCTTTCATGTCCTCGTCATCGCCATTGCGGCTGTGGTGATCCTCAGTTCTTTCGAGTATTTGAAGGTGCAGCGCATCCGCGCCGGGGAGTACTACGGGCTCATCCTGTTCGGCACGGTGGGCATGTGCCTGATGTCGTCGGCCATCGAACTCGTTCTTATTTTCATCGCCCTGGAAATCTCGTCGATCTCGACCTACGTGCTGGCAGGCTTCCGGCGGCGCGACGCAGCGAGCAGCGAATCGTCGCTGAAGTACTTTCTGCTGGGATCGTTCGCTACCGCATTCTTTCTCTACGGCGTTGCGCTCATGTTCGGCGCAACCGGATCGACCAACATCGACGTCATCAGCCAGGCGCTGCGCGCCGGAAACGTACCCGTTCTGGCGTACGTTGCGACGGCGCTCATGTTTGTGGGCTTGGGCTTCAAGGTTGCTTCTGCGCCTTTCCATGTGTGGACTCCCGACGTCTACGAAGGAGCTCCGGCACCGATCGTGGGACTGATGTCGACCGGCCCCAAGGCGGCCGCATTCGCAGTGTTGCTGCGCGTCATGTTTGAAGCAAACGCACCCGGACGCTTCTGGCTGATCTGGGTCTCGGCCGCGCTTTCCATGACGCTGGGAAATTTGGGAGCCCTGGTTCAGAACAACGTCAAGCGCCTGCTCGCGTATTCCTCGATCGCCCACGCCGGATACCTGCTTGCCGCGTTTGCGGCACAGCCGGACCTGGGTGCATCCGCAGCCATGTTCTACACTGCTGCCTATGCTGCGATGAACGTGGGAGCGTTCGCCGTTGTCAGCCACTTTGCGAACGCGGGCGAAAAGTATGTCGCCATCGAAGATTACGCCGGCCTGGGCAGGCGGTCTCCGGCCCTGGCCGCGACCTTGACCTTTTTCCTGATGTCATTGATCGGCATTCCGATCACGGGCGGCTTCTTCGCGAAGTTCTATGTGCTGACCGCTGTGCTGCATTCGAATCTGGTCGGCCTGGCGATCATTCTGGTGCTGAATAGCGCCATAGGCGCCTATTATTACCTGCGGATTATCGTAATGATGTACATGCGGGAGTCACGGGGCGAGGTCCCGGTTACGCCGGTGCCCACCACGGCAAAGCTCGCCATTGCAGTTTGCGTGCTGGCTACGCTTTACCTCGGAGTGCTGCCGGGCCGCGTGCTCGATTACGGCGCTCGGTCCGCCGGGCAACTTGTGCAGGTCACAGCGCCCACAACTGCGGCGAGCGCTCTTGCGACAGAAAGATAAATCGTGCAGGGGGCGTGCGCGTTGATGGGATGTTGACCCGGTCTAAACCTCGCTCGTAGATTGGGTTTTGACCCGGCCAGTGAGCGCCGGCGGTGGAAAAGAACGTCTCCCGGTGAACGATTGACAATCGCCGCCCGAGTCGGCATTATTAGCTACACGAGTTTGCCGGGAAGTTCATCCCGGGTAGGCCCGGAGGATTTATGGTTGAGTTTTTGTGGAACATTTGCAGGGACGAACAAGGGCAAGACATCGCTGAATACGCGGTCATGCTCGCGGTCATCCTGGTATTGGTGATCGGCACCGTGCGCCTGATCGGGACCAATGCCAACACCGCGTTCTCCACCGTGGCCAGTTCTTTACAGTAACCTCGGTTCCACGAGTTTTGGAAGANNTTTCCATTCGCGGCGGAGGTGCAGAATCGGAGCCATTCAGCAGGGTAAGAAAACAGCTCAAGAGATTCCGCCAAAGCCGCGATAGAATCGCGGCTTTTGTTTTTGGCGGCAAATAGAAAGGTCATCGCCATGATCGTGAACATGTCCGACAGCGCCACCGAAGAACAGATCGACCACATCATTCAACGTATCCGCGAAGCCGGATTCCAGCCCCACGTCACCCGCGGCACCGAGCGCACCATCGTTGCGGCCGTCGGCAGCGGTGGGCGCCGCCATGAAATCGAGGCGCTTTCGGTCGCGCCCGGGGTGGACAACGTGGTCGCGATCGCCCAGCCCTTTAAGCTTGTCAGCCGTCAAACGCGGCCGCAACTTTCGGTCGTCGACGTCAGCGGCGTAAAGATCGGCGGGCCCGAAGTGGTCGTCATTGCCGGTCCCTGCTCGGTGGAATCGCGCGAGCAATTGCTGGAGACCGCGCAAGGAGTGAAACGCGCGGGCGCCACCATGCTGCGCGGCGGTGCCTACAAACCGCGCACCTCGCCGTATGAGTTCCAGGGCCTGGGAATTGAAGCGCTGAAGATTTTGCGCGAGGCTCGTGAACTCACGGGCCTCCCGGTTGTCACCGAGGTCATGAGTACCGAAGACGTGGATTTGATCTGCGAATACGCCGATATGCTGCAAGTGGGCGCACGCAACATGCAGAACTTTGCGCTGCTGCGAAGGCTGGCTACCGTCAAAAAGCCNNCTGCTTTCTGGCGGGAACGATCAGGTCGCGCTTTGCGAACGCGGAATTAAGACCTTCGAAACCGCCACGCGCAATACGTTTGACCTTGCCGCCGTCGCTCTCGCCAAGGAACTCTCGCACCTGCCAGTGGTGGCCGACCCGTCGCATGGCACCGGCAAGCAGAGCCTGATTGCGGCGGTTTCACGCGCTGCCGTCGCCGTTGGAGCCGACGCCCTCATCATCGAGGTGCATCCTTGTCCGGAACGAGCTCTTTCCGACGGGCCCCAGTCTCTCGACCTCCAACAGTTCGAGCGCGTCATGCGCGGATTGAGCGCCCCACTGCGTCCCGTGCTGGTTGGTTCTTAGGCCGCATGTGTGAGTTCTCAAAACAGACTAGCCCTGCCCTCAGGTGGAGCCTTTATTGCGGCAGATCGAGAAACCTTGTTATGCTGAGTTGCGGCTGAGCGGCTCTCGGTGGCGATTGGATGATAGGACCGAAGGAACTCCTGTTGGAATTCGAACAGGTGGCAAACGCCGGAAGCCCTTCCGACGAAGCGATGCAGTACATCTCCGATCGGCTGCACACCGAACTGCTCCGCTACAACTGGGTTGGGTTCTACCTGGTGGACGCCGCCGATCCGAACTATCTTCTACTGGGGCCGCATGCGGGTGTCTTCACACCGCACCTCCGGATTTCGTTGGATCAGGGGCTGTGTGGCGCGGCGGCCAGAGTGGGAAAGACGGTAGTGGCCAACGATGTCAGCGAGGATCCACGATATCTGGTGGTTTCGGGGCAAACCAAATCGGAAATCGTTGTGCCCATTCTGGTTGGCGGAGCGATGGTTGCCGTGTTCGACATCAACAGCTTTTTCAAGAACACATGGAGCGCGGAAGAGACTACCTTCGTGGAGCGATGTGTAGCCTTGGTGGCGCGGCGTATGTGACGCCGCGTAGATCATGGCAGCCCGATCTTCATCTGCCCCGTGCGAGGCCCAGGCATGGCACGAGGCTACTTGACGTCTCCGCACGCCGGCCCGAGGTATCTGGAGCTGAAGGTGAAGTTCATGTTCATCGTTTTACCGTTGGCATTCGTGACCGCTTGCATCTTTCCCTTGACGTTATCGGAACCGATCGCCTCCACCAGGAGAGTTCCATCCATCGACCCCTGCTCCTCACCTTTGCAGTGAATCTTCATTTCGAGCTTGCTGGTGGTGGAATTCAGGACGGTACGGGTACATTCTTTGCGGTCGTCACTGAACGCCGATTGCTTTTCGAGTTTCTCTTTGGTGATGCATTCCTTGCGGACGTCGGTGCTTGCCCCGCCCTTCATCATGGCTTCCATGCGGGCGCGCTGCTCTGGAGGCATCTTGGCCAGGGTGTCGGGAGGAATCGAGGGCATGGCGGGCATGCCGGTCATGGAATGAGTCACGGTCATTTCCCAGAGACCTTCCTTGACGTTGAGCGGGGTGATCTTGTCGGCGGCGAACAGCGTTAGCGAGAAAAGGACGATCGCGATAAGAATAAAGTTGGTTCGCATTAGGGCTCTCCAGTATTGTGTGATCTGGTTGCGTAGAACAGGATTACATACGGCAGATTGCGGGGCAAATCAATTCGAACGCAGAGGTGCCCCGCTTCTTGCGGTTCTGCAAGCGGCGGGTATGAGCGCCGATCTCGCTGTGCAGCGCCAAGCTCTGCCAGCGGCGCACGGAATGTGTTACAAGCATCGAAACGACGGAGAGTGGAATGCCATCTCGCGAGTACGTTTTTTGGGAAGTGGATGTGCAGGCCGATTTCATGCTGCCGGGTGGCAAGCTCTACGTTCCCGGAGCCGAGAAACTTCTGCCCAATATCCGCAAGCTGACGGACGCTGCGCGGCGCGGCGAAGTGTTTCTGGTGTCGCATGGAGACTTTCATCCGGCCAACGACCCTGAGTTCAAGCACTTTCCGCCACACTGCTTGAAGGGAACGGCGGGGGCAGAGCTGGTTCCGGAAGCGCTGACGGACAATTTTGTTCGGGTGGAAAACGATGTCAATGCAAAGTTGCCGGAAGATCTTTTCCAGTATCGGCAGATTGTCCTGGAGAAGCAGACGCTCGATATTTTCGAGTCTCTCCACGCGGACGCATTGGTACAACGTTTAGGCGACGCTGCGGAATTTGTTGTGTTTGGAGTGGTGACAGAATACTGCGTCAGTTGCGCGGTTAAGGGCTTGCTGAAGCGAAAGCGGCGCGTGGCGGTGGTCCGTGACGCGATTGAAACCCTGGCCCCGGAAGTTGGGAACAGAACGCTGGCTGAATTGCAGAGTCTCGGAGCGAAGCTGGTCACGACCGACGAAATCCTTCGCAAGCTTGAAGCCGTTTCCCTATAAGTTCGACGATCCCTCAGGGGCTAAAGCCCTCGTATTCATTGGCTCTGGGCGGCATGGCTGAAGCCATGCCCTACCCAAACCCGATCTCAACGGGGGGCTACTTGACTACAGCAGCATGCCGGCAATCGACGCCGACATCAGATTGGCCATGGTGCCGGCCAGCATGGCGCGAATGCCCAGTTTCGCCAGTTCTCCTCGTTTATTGGGAGCGAGCGCTCCGATACCACCTAACTGAATTCCAATCGAGCTAAGATTGGCGAAACCGCAGAGCGCGAAGGTCGCGATGGTGAACGACCGCGGGTCGAGCATGGCCTTCTGCGGCCCAAGCATCGAAAATGCTACAAGCTCGTTCAACACCATGCGCGTGCCGAGAAGATTGCCGATGGCGGCGCAGTCATGCCACGGAATTCCAATGACCCACGCGACGGGGGCAAACAATACTCCGAATATCTGCTGCAGGCTGGAAGGAAACCAAGTGATTCTCAGCCAGTTATGAACGCCGCCGAGGATTCCGTTAGCCAAGGCGATCAGCGCCAGGAATGAAATCAGCATGGCGGCGATGTTGAGCGCGAGGCCTAAACCGTCGGTGGTGCCGCGCGCAATCGCGCCCAGCAGATTTTCACTTTTCTCGGCGCCCACTTCTTCCTCGCTCATCACGACACGGCCGGCGGTCTTCGGAACTTCTGTCTCCGGCACAAGCATTTTCGACATCAGAATCGTGCCGGGGGCGGTCATGATTACCGCGCTCAGAAGATGTTTGGGCTCGATGCCGAAGGCAATATAGGCAGCCATGATGCCGCCGGAAACATGGGCCATGCCGCTGGTCATCACGGTCATCAGTTCGGAACGAGTGAGGTCGGGAAGAAATGGGCGGATGGTCAGCGGAGCTTCCGTCTGGCCCATGAAAATACTCGCTGCCACGTTCAGCGACTCGGCGCCGCTGGCGCCCATGAAGCGCGTCATCACCTTGGCGGCGAGCTTGATGATGAATTGCATGATCCCGTAGTGATAGAGCACGGCGAAAAAGGCGGCGATAAAAATCACCGTTGGCAGGACCTGGAATGCGAAGAAGAATCCCATCGACGAGCCTTTTGCACCGAGCGCGCCGAAAACAAATGAAGATCCCTCGAAGGCATAGCTCAGCAAGCGATTGACGGCATCTCCCGCCTTCTGGAAAAGCAGGCGTCCAATTTCAATCTTCAGGACGAAGATGGCGAATACAACTTGCAGGCCCAGGCCCCAAACAACCGTCTTCTTGTTGATCGCGCGGCGGTTGGTGGAGAAGGCGTAGGCGAGGGCCAACATGGTGAGCAGACCGAGAATGCCAGTAAAGCGTCCCATCTTTATCCCCTTGATGAATCAGTGTTCCCCTTTATAGATGGCGCGATGAACCAAGGACGGTTTGTGCGCGGGCGCGGCGTCGGCGATTTGATAGCTCTCTTGCAGCAGCGTTTTTGCGCGCGCGGCCTGCTGGTCGGAGTGGCAGTGAATGGTGCAGAGCGGCTCGCTGGCCGAGACTTTATCGCCAATCTTTTTATGAACCACGATGCCTACGGCGGGATCGACGGAATCTTCTTTGCGTTCGCGGCCTCCGCCGAGGATGACGCAGGCGGTGCCGACCNNTTGGACATGCCCCCGAGAAAGAACATCCAGGCTGCGAGTTCAAGGCAGAGCTGGCGCAGATCCTCGGGGCCGCCGCCGTGGAGTACCTCGATGCACTCCTGCACTTCGAGCGCGTTGCCCACCATGCGGCCAAGCGGCTGGTTCATATCGGTAATGAGCGCAACCATCCGCTTGCCCATGCGCTCGCCAGTTTCGACCATGAGTTCAGCGAGGAAAACGGCGTCTTTCTCTTTCTTCATGAACGCGCCGGAGCCGGTCTTCACGTCGAGCACGAGGGCGTCGGTGCCCTCTGCCAGCTTCTTGCTCATGATCGAGGCGCAGATCAGGTACGGACTCTCGACCGTGCCGGTGACATCGCGCAATGCGTACAACTTGCGATCCGCAGGAGCGATCTTCTCGGTCTGCCCAATCATGGAGCATCCGCAGGCTTTTAGAACGCGGTGGAACTCGGGCACCGCGAGACCCACGCGAAATCCTGGGATGGATTCGAGTTTGTCGAGCGTGCCGCCGGTGTGGCCCAATCCGCGGCCGCTAATCATGGGGACGTAGAGACCTCCGGCAGCGACCAGNNGGCAGGAAGCTGAGGTCCAGCACTTCGCCGGAATGCAGCATGGCGTGGGTGAGGGCGGCGGTTTCCGCGCGCGTCATTCCGCGCAGCACCACGGCCATGAGCCACGCGGACATCTGGTAATCGGGAATGCCGCCGTCGTTCTTGGTCTTGGTGCAGCCAGCGACGAGGTATTCGATTTCAGGGGCGGATAATGCTCCGCCATCGCGCTTTTTGCGGATGAGATCGATGACNNCTTCGGGCCTTTTGCGCCTTGGTAGAAGACGATGGCGCGCGGGCCGAATTCATAGATGACCTGGCGGCAGGCGCCGCAGGGCGAGCATGGAACTCCGTGATCGTTGGTAACGGCAACGGCGCAAATCTCGAGTCCCGGACCGACCTTGGCGATGGCGGAAAAGATCGCGGTGCGCTCGGCGCAGTTGGTCATTCCGTAAGATGCGTTCTCGACGTTGCATCCTGCGAACACTTGGCCTTTCGAGGTGAGGATGGCCGCGCCCACCCTGAAGTTGGAAAAGGGGGCGTAGGCGTTCTTCATCACTTGGCGCGCCGAACGGAGCAAGCGTTCGCGCATGGCAGCTGGGACCTTTGGCTTTGGCATATCCAAATCGATTTTACTGAAGAACAAGAGGGGCCATTGTAACGCGTGATCGGTTTCGCGCAGTGGAGATTTTCGCCAGCGTTCGCATGGCACCTTGCTAAGGCGTTGTCACTTTGCCCGGCGGCGGCGTCGGTGCTTTCAGCAGGTCCACAAACATCTTGTAGAACCTGTCCGTATCCAAGTCAAACTGCACCTCCACCGGCTGCACATCGCGTTTGGGTTTATCTCGATCTGTCCAGGTGAGCGTGTCTCCGTAGCCGGGGCCGCGATCCAGGTTCACATCCATGTAGCGGTTTTCTTTCTTGGTGATCAGCGATGGGTCAAGCCAGGCCACGGAGGCGAGTTCGTCCCACAGATAGTTGTAGGAGCCGCGCAGGCGCGCATACTTGCCGATGTATTGGGCGGATGGCGAGTTACTGGCCTTGATCTGGTCGATCAGTTCATTGGTCATTCTTGTCTTCACGGAAATATCGACGGTGGTGCAGACAATCTTTTTCCAAGGCGCGCGCAGCACAATGTGAGCCGCTTCCGGATCGAACCAAAGGTTGAATTCGTGGCGAGGCGCGTTGGCGAACTCGGGATCGTCGGTCTGCGGATTCAGGCTGGCTCCCATGAACACCAGCTCTTTGGCCAGGTTGGGAAATTCCGGATCGATCGAGATGGCAAGCGCCACGTTGGTCATGGGCCCACCCTCGTAGATAGTAACTTCGTGCGGATACTTATGGACCATGCGTATCAGAAAGTGAGCAGCGTCTTCGTCGGCGGCTTTGGTGGTGGGCTTGCCTTCCGGCATCGCTCCGAGTTCGCGGGGCGCGTGATACACGCTGGGAGTCCACGCCCCCAGCCAATCGACGGAGCCATAGCGGCGCTCCGACTCCTCCGTCTCTTCTTGGGTTCTGACCAGCGGATACTCGGCTCCGGGCACGACGGGAATGTCGGTTCGTCCGATGAGTTCGAGCATGCGCAGGGTGTGTGCGACCTCTTCGGTGAGCCACGCATCGCCCGTTACTACGGTGATGCCTAAGACTTCCGTCCGCGGAGACTGGATCAGCAGCAGGATTGCTTGCTGGTCGGTGCCGGCGGGTCCGGCCGCGTCCTGATCGATGATGACCTTGCGCTTGCCTTTATTCTGATCGTCTTTATTCTGGCCCTGAGCCTGGCTTTGGGACACAAGACAGGTCAGCAGAATTACGCCTGCGACCGCGGCCCACCTTAGGAATCTACCTAGAGGCCATCTCATAAATAG
>PKXK01000222.1 GCA_003132325.1 Acidobacteriaceae bacterium | reverse complement strand
GCTTTGTGCAACCAGGTTGCACAATCGAAGTGCTGGCCGTCCCGGCGCGCGAGTTTGGCCAGCTCAAGGCCTTTCGTCCACCCAACTTCCTTCAGATCCTTCCGCGCCTGTGGCGGCAGGTGCTCGTGGATGGACATCAGGTAGTACGCCTTCCTTCGCGATTCCGGGAACCGCCTTGCCAGGAATTCGTCAAACGACTTCAGGTTCTCCAGCCTCCAGTACTGTCCCGCCCGCACTTCGCACAGATACCTGCCCAGATCGACAAAGCGGGTGTCGCGCTCTGCCTCTTTCTGTTTTTCCCACGCCAGGATCTCGTCGATCTTGGTGAGGACAAACAGTGCGCGCTTGCGATTGAGCTTCGGCGGCATCGGCGGATACCTAGTAAACAAGTTCGTCAAACAGACCAAGATCAACTCCCGGCTTGCGCACAAGTCCGGCCTCGACCAGGTCGGGCTCGTCGAGGCAGAGCCCGAGGAAGGGGCAGGTTGTGCACGGGTTTTGGGGAAAACGGATGCCGCTGTGCGGCAGGAACAGTCCAGACTCGATCCGTCGGACTGTGTCATCGACCAGGGTTGCGAACTCCTGCCGTTGCTCGTCAGAAATGGTCGCTCGGAGGTACTGCACTTCGACTAGACGCTTGCGGACGAAAACAACTTGGGCGACTTCGTCGATCCCCGTCATCCAGGAATAGCAGACCAGTTGCGGATCCAGGGCGGAAATGCCAGGCGGCTCTTCCGGATAACGTGCCGAGGTGGTCTTCCATTCCAGGACACATGGCGTGCCGTCGAGTTTGCCAATGGCATCGACGTAAGCGACAAAATTGTTGCCAGAACCGAGTGTCCGATTGAACTGAATCTGCTGGGTTGAACGAGGGCGCCGAATGCGAACGCGGCCGTCCTGGGCGAACCGCTCGAGCAACTGGACGCCTTGTTGCAGCATCCGATCCCAGGTGTCGTTGCCTGTGTAGGTCAGGCCCATGTCCTTGCACACGTCCCACTGCTCGAACAGCACAGCCGCTGGGTCTTCACGGCGAAAAAGAGCGGCAACGGCCTGTTCGAACGCTCGGCCAAAGAGCATGGGTGCGCGTGTGTCTTTCTCTTGCCACCCATCAAGGTAGCGGTGCCGGTAACGGCGCGGACAGCTAAGGTACTGGCTGATCTGGGTGTAGGAGTAGGTCATCGCGTAGCCTCCGCGGGGTTGGAGCGAGACGCACTCGAAACCGGAAGTGCAGACAATTCTTCCCACTGGCTGGCTGGGGCGAAGCCGTCGAGGTTGATCAGCGAAATGCCGTTGATCACGGTGTGGCTGATCTTGACGACACCGCGAAGACCGGGCAACGCCTTCTCATCGACCTGTTCGTGGGCTAGAAGTTCCGGGTCATAGAGGAAATCCCGGAGGAACCAACCCAGCTTCCACATCGCCTTCTGGGTGCAGTAAAGACGACCAACGATGGGCTGCCCGGCCAGTGTACGGGGCTCAAGAACGGAGAGTCGGAGGACGTAGAATGGTTTGTGGGCGTGCCAGCGGAACTGGGCGCCATCAACCCGAACGAGAAAGACCCCGTCGGGAATTTCCGGACGAGAATCGCGGGCAGTTTCGGCAAGGCCGGGAACTTGGCGTTTCATGCGACCACCTCCTGCTTCGGCTGCGAGTAGCTGTTGAGTTGGCAGACAAGGGCGTTACGGTCCTTCTCGGCCCAGTCGGCCAGTTGCTGGACGAAGTTCTCAACCTGTTCCCTGCTGGCCTCTCGGAGTGTCTTGGTGCCGCAGAAGTCGACGGCGTAGGCCTTTACGAGTTCGGGGTCGAGCTTGTGCTGGCGGATGATCTGGCAGAGGCGGTCGCGTACTTTGGGGCCGCTGCCGTTGCCGTTACCATTCGCCTTTTGTGGAGGAAACTTCTCAGTCGGACTCGAAACTGTCCCAATTTCCTCGACCGAGCAGAGACCGATTCCGTAGGCCTTGCGGAGGGCACGATTGACCGCTCGGGTCTCGGCTACGCGCATCTCTGCACCATGAACCAGCGCAGAAACATTGGAGGGATCGGCATCACCATAGCCGACAAATCCGGAGGAGTTCTTAGATGGATAGACCGTTGCCTTCAGGACAAAGCGACTTGCCGCGGAATCACAGAGTGAATCGACGGCTTCAACATGGATGCCGCTGCATCTCTTACGGCGTGCCAGCCTCAGTAACCCTGTATGCGTCACGTACCAGTGGCCGTTGATCACCTGGAGGTCACCGTCCTTCACGGATAGTTGGAAGTCCCTAGTCAGCACCTCTAAGAATTGTGTACTCAGGTTTTCGCCCCACCCCCGTTTTGGAAGCGAACATTCTCTCGCCACAGATTTCTCCAGCGCATAGTGCAAGGCTTTCTGGGCTCAGGTTTACTCATGTAATCTCCTCCTGTGCGTCAACGTCATCCAAAGGATGACACATCGTAGTTTCATTGTCAAGAGAATGCTGAGTTCGGGTGGTAGAATTCCCTCGATATGACGTCCAAAGATACGAGGCTCACGTTCCGCGTTCGCTCCGATCTTAAGAAGAGATTGGAATCAGTTGCTGCCTCGGAGGGGCGAAGTGTGGCTCAGATATGCGAAGCGTTCTTATCTGCAGGTTTGATGAAGTATGAGAAAGAAGGCACAAGATACGTTCAGAGATTTTTGGCGCGGCAGGAACAAGAGCCCTAAGCGAATCAATATTGATAATTCCAGGCCCCACTTCTGTTGGATCAAATGTGTCGGGATTACGCAGATGAAATAGTCCTGGTGTGGTCGCCCCCCACTCCGTCAGGAGGACCAAATCCAGCGAAAAAGGCCCGCAGAAGGGCCTGCAAGACAAAACCTGATCGCCGTGAGATTCCTCCCCAAGATTGACCTGAGACGGCCTCGTGGACATCTGGATCGCCAAAGAACCGGTCCGCAAGAGCTTGTCGAATCCGGTCGATTCTGTTTTTACATGTGGCAGGCGCGCCTATACGGTCATTTTTCAGGAGACTCGTGCGTCATAGGGCGGGGACGATGTCGGTCTTTTTGAAGTCGTTCCCTTTGAAAAGGAGAGTCTCGCCAGTGAGTTTGGCGAGCGCATAGGCGAAGCAGTCACCGAAATTCAGCCCTGCCGCGTGGCGGCCCTTGCCGAAGTCGTGGAAGGCCTGGCGCGCGAGATGCGCCTGCTCGACAGTCACGGGTTCGATCACAATGCCAATGCGGCGAAACAGTGCGTCGCATTGCTGGGCGACCTCAACGCCGAATTGACTCTCGATGACAATCGAGAGTTCGATGAAATTCCCGGCGGATATACGGCAGCGCGGGGCGCGGCTGATGGCTTGGATATAGAGTTCGGCATCCGGCTCTTCCGCCAGGATGGCGACGAGCGGTGAGGAGTCGAGGATCATTTGGGAAGGCCGCGTTCGTCGTACAGGAGCTCAGCATGATCCAGATACGGACGCTTGATGTGGGCGGCTGCGCGCTTGGCAATCGCCCGGATGTCGGCGGCGAGCGTTTCGGGATCGCGCCTCTGGAGACGTTCATAGCGCTCCCGCAGAGCTTCCGTGACGGCGCGGGTCATCGTTTCGCCGGTGGCCTGGGCGATCGCCTGGGCGAGACGGTGGGCTTCCGGATCCTTGACGTTGAGGCTCATGGTGCTTCTAGCCTTCTGTACCAATCTTCTACCTTTCCTCTATGATAACCCGTCTCCCGATTCCCAGCAAGGGGGCAGTGGCTCTTGGGACGACTTGGTGGGCTGAAGGGCGGTAAGGCTCGCACCGCAAAACTGACGGCCGAACAAAGGCGGGAACTAGCCCGTAAGGCCGTAAACGCCAGGTGGGCCAGGGCCAGGAAAAAAGCCCAGCAGAAGGACCTGCACGACAAAACCTGAATCGCCGTGAGATTTCTCCCCCAAGATTGACCTGAGACGGTCTCGGGGCGGACGGGATCACCAAATAGCTGGGCTGCGACGTCGCCCCGCTGGCTTGCGATTGTGCTTGCAGTTCTTCACCCAATTGCAATATATTCTGACTAGTCAGACTAGTATCAGGACTGGAGCGATGTCGAAACAGAGAGCCACTCCGAAGAAACCGCGCCGCGGTAAGACTGCGGATAAGCAACCGGCGCCGCGTTGGCAACTGCAAACGGCAAAGGCCCGCTTCAGCGAAGTCTTCCGCCGTGCCCGCTCCGAGGGACCGCAGTGGATCACGCGCCAGGACCGAGAGGCTGTTGTCATGCTGCCCGCGGAAGAGTTCGAACGACTCACCGGGCGTGCTAAGCAGCCACGGAGCCTCGCCAAGTTTTTTGCCGTATCGCCTCTGGCAAAGGTGCCCATTGATCTGGAGAGGACGCCGGACTACGGCCGGATGGTTGACTTGTGAGCGGATTCCTGCTCGACACCAACGTTATTTCCGAGCTCGTGAAGCCCAGACCTGAGCCCGCGGTTACGAAGTGGATCGATGCCACTGATGAAAACCTTCTCTGCCTGAGCGTGCTCACCTTCGGCGAGATTCGCAAGGGTATCGCTGCCCTGCCTGATGCGTCTTCTCGCCGTGTCTCTCTGGAAACATGGCTGGACCACGAGCTCGCTCTGCGCTTTGCGGACCGCATTCTGGCCATTGATCAAGCGGTCGCCGATCGCTGGGGCGGGATTACGGCGAACGCACTCGCCGCGAAGTCCCCGCTGCCCCTAATTGACGGCCTTCTTGCCGCTACCGCCCTGCAGCACAACCTTACATTGGTCACACGCAACACCCGCGACGTGGCGATTACGGGAGTCTCAGTATTCAACCCCTGGCCATCGTGAACGCAGCCCGGTGCTGCATGTCGAAGTTTCTCATCGAGGGCCAAGACGTTAGGACGAGGGGGAATTCCAGGCTTGCGCCGCGCCCTCGCCGAAGGTAAGATTGTCTTACCATGCAAACTAAGGTCTCCACTAAGGGGCAGGTTGTACTTCCCGGTCCTCTGCGCCGCCGGCTTGGCATTCGCGCTGGGGATCCGCTCGAGGCCAACATCGAGGGCGGACGCATTGTGTTAACGCCCCGTGAGAAGCGTCCACGCCAGGTCAAGATTGCCATCGATCCCATCACTGGACTTCCTGTTCTTAGCGCGGGTTCGGACGCTCCCGTGTTGAGCAGCAAAGAGGTTGAAGAAATTTTGACAAACTTCCCATGAGATATCTGCTCGATGTAAACGCGCTGGTTGCGCTTGGATTCGCTAATCACGAATTCCACGCTCGCGTGGCCTCGTGGGTGCGAGCGCAGCAGTTTCCGACGCTGGCGACCTGTTCGATCACTGAGCTGGGGTTTATAAGAGTCCTTGCGCAGGCGCCGGCATACGGATTCACGGTCGCACAAGCGCGCTCTCTGTTGCTTCGGCTGAAAGAGGCCGACGTGTCACGGTTCACATTTATCCCGGACGATCACGATGTTTCTCATCTTCCAACCTGGGTCAAGACCCCAAAGCAGACTACTGATGGCCACTTGGCGAAGCTTGCGAGCGCGAACGGAGGGGTCCTTGCGACTCTAGACGGAAAGATTCCAGGAGCCTATCTCCTTCCCTATGGATAACCTGAGTGTCGTAGCGGTTGTAGCGTTCAGAGAAGCAGCTGTCGACAGGACCTGGCGTGGGCCGATTTTTTAGGTCGCCGAAATTATGATTCTTTAGGCTTAGCGATGCGGGACCGGACCACCGGACCAGCATTCCGACTAGGCACGTGACCCCGGCTCCAAGCAAGTAGACTAGAGAAGAGCACCGTCCGGACGCGTTTGGCAATGGTGGGTTCGGCGCCAATTCGAAATGCAAAACCCCCGATCCGAAACGCGTCGCAGCACGATCTCCCAAAAAAGAGTGAATCGAGCATGGTGAACAATTCCGGGTCGGCAGCTGACCTGAATCTCTCGAAGCGTCGGGTGGCCTTGCGCCTCACAACTTTGGCCTGGGCTGTACTGGTTTTCTACCTCTCCACAGAAAGGTTCGGTTCCGATTTCTCGCAGGGTCTGGTAGCCCAGGCGCTCACGGTGCTCCACATCAGCGTTTCACCCAGAACGTTCCATATTTTGGACACTCTCCTGCGGAAGACAGCCCACATGACGGAGTATGGAATCCTCGCCTTTCTCGTCTATGGTAGTTTCGCGGAGCAGCAACCGTTTCGGTGGAGGTTGCGTCAAGCAATATGGTGCATCGGCATTGTTGGCCTCTATTCCCTTACCGACGAGTTCCATCAGAGGTACGTAACCGGCCGCCATGCTTCCTTGGTTGATTGCGGAATTGATGTTGCCGGAGCCGCGGTTGCTGTAGGCATGATTTTCGAGGCGCGTCGCCTGTTCAGGCGCGCCTCGAGCGA
Source organism: Acidobacteriaceae bacterium (assembly GCA_003132325.1). Lineage (GTDB taxonomy): Bacteria > Acidobacteriota > Terriglobia > Terriglobales > Acidobacteriaceae > Acidiflorens. The sequence continues at coordinate 2,156 of PKXK01000222.1, read as the reverse complement.
TTAGCGCAGCGGAGCATGAAGGGAGACGAGTGGTTTTTCACGCGCTCAATATTCCCATGTGTTCGGAGACTGGTTAACGGATGCATGACACGTGGAGCATAACGTGATCAGGTTCTCTTCGGAGTCGTGGCCGGAGTGGCTGCGAAGCTGTTTGTGATGGACTTCTAGGTTCGACCGCGTTTCGTCGAATCCAACGCTCCACACTCCCGGCGCGGGGAGACTCTGAACCTACTTTTCAGCAGCGGGCCTGAGAGGGGCCGACTCCTCGAGGATATCAAGCAGCGCACCTGCGCAATAGACTCGGTCGCGCTTCGCATCGCCTACCCTTTTGACAATACCCGTGCGTTCCAGTCGTTCGATAGCGCGCTGTGCTGTCGTGAATGCCACCCCGAGTCGGTCAGCAACCCCGTTGGTAGTTATGAAAGGATTTGCTCCCAAGAGTTCGACGACCCGCAATGGATTGTTGGTTGACGCACCAGAGACTCTCTCCTGCCACTGAGCTAGCAGTTGGTTGATGCGGGTGGCCCGACTCAAAGCATCTTCTGACATGCGAGCAACTCCAAGCAAGAAGTACTCCAACCAGTCGTTCCATGCCCCCCGTTCACTGATCGCGCGCAAACCGTCGTAGTAGTCGCGCCGCGATGCTTCAAAAAACGCTGACAAATATAACAGTGGTGTCGGGAGGATCTGGCGTTCGATCAGAAACAAGGTGATGAGGAGGCGTCCTACCCGGCCATTGCCGTCAAGAAATGGATGAATGGCTTCGAATTGATAGTGCGCCAGCGCAATGGTTACCAAGGGTGGCAGGTTTGATTCATGCAGGAACTTTTCCCAGGCCGCGAGACAAGGCTCTACTTCTCCCGGAGGGGGTGGGATGTAGGAAGCGGTTGCGGCAGTACTGCCAGGCTTGCCAATCCAGTTCTGAATGTTACGAAAATGTCCGGGCGCAGCTTGGTGCCCCCTGACGCCCGTCATGAGCTTTTCGTGCAGCTCGCGAGTGAGCCTGACGCAAAGCGGCAGTTTTTTGAGGCGTGAGATTCCGTGCTCAAGAGCAACCACGTAGTTGCCAACTTCACGAAGGTCCTCAGGGCTACGGTCCACTATGGCTCCTGCCTCGGCAGCGAGCAACTCACCTAGGGTAGCCTGGGTGCCTTCAATCTTGCTCGATAGAACAGCTTCGCGCTGTACGAAAGGCCGGATCAAAATATGGGGATTGGGGAGCCGTCCGCCTTCACCTGCCAATCGTCCGACGAGTCGGTCTGCGTCCGATAGCGCGCCAATCAGCCGCGGTGTCCAGTCAAGTTCGGGAGGCAAGGGCGCAGGCACAAACGCGGAGTAGCTACCTTGCGATACTCTCTTGCCGGGAATGTGGGCTGTCTTGGGCATTGCTACTTTCAGAGTCGAAAATACCATTCCGCCCTATTTTCACAATTCATTATAATCGAAAATAGTGATGTTGGCTATTTGTGGCCCAAGCTGTTCTATAACAATCTCCGGCGTGAACGACCGGAGCGAGGGGCGCCGACTTCTAGCCGAGCCATTTCGCCCAGAGTTCAAAATCCGCAGCTTTCGAGCTTTGTGCAACCAGGTTGCACAATCGAAGTGCTGGCCGTCCTCGGCGAGGATGTCAAATCAGGGTTTAGGCAAGCTCCTTTTGCGGCCGGGCTGGAAACGGTTTGATTTTGGGCTGCCGGTTTTTCTGAGCCTTCGAAAGATCGTAATTGAGCTGCATCTTCAGCCAAAACTCGGGAGACGTGTACGGCATCGCCTTGGCAATCCGCACGCTCATCACCGCTGAAATGCCGGCGCGGCCGTTGTATCCGGGAGAGATTCGGCCGCGTCACCCCGAGGCGCCTCGCCGCCTCCTTCACAGTCATGTCGCCCAGATAATCCTTCAGGACCTCGCCGGGATGGGATGGATTGAAAAGCATGCTTCTCAACCTGTCGTGGGTGGCTCCGATTCGGCTGGTACCGCTTTGCACCCAATCTCTCCATTCGTATAGCAACGCGCCGAGACTGTCGCAGAAACAATTTGTGGCAAACCGCCAGAACGTCCTCCGCTCAACTGGACCAAGAACGCGCGAAGGGAAGCAGACCGTTCGTAGGAATGCACTGAAACACGGGTCTATCTTATAGTGGAGTGGACCCCGATTTTG
>PKXK01000188.1:47000-50627 GCA_003132325.1 Acidobacteriaceae bacterium | reverse complement strand
GGATCGGAAGGCTCGACGGGCTCGGTCCCGGGCACGAGATAAGCGATGTTGGCGAAGCTGCGTGCCGCGAGCGGAAGAGTTTCCAGGTCCCGGCTGCCGACAACGCCCTGATGCACCGCACTCGCCGTATCAATCGACTCGGTTGCGATTGAGGAAGTATTTCCCACTACCTTCACGGTCTCGCGCCCGCTTTCCGGCACCAGGGTGACGCTGATATCGCGCACCAGGCTGACCGCGACCTCAACATCGGCAGTGGCCTGGGCAAAACTCTTGGCCGAGACGATGACGCGGTAGGAACCGGGCAGTAGGCCGTCGATGCGGAATTCTCCGCGCGTATCCGCTGTTGCCTCGCGCGTGATGGAAGATCCGATGGACTGGACGACGACCCGCGCATGCGCCACGCGCGCGGCGCTTGCGTCCTGGACTTCTCCGCGAAGCGCGCCGTTCGGATTCTGGGCGCGTACGAGCGCAGGCATGGAGACGAACATCAGAAGAATCGCGGCGCCAATCAGTGGATTGAATCGGAGTGTTTTGGAGAGTGGAAGCCCGGCTAGCATGAAAAAACCATCCGCATAACGCAAGGATTGCCGCTATTCAAACCTGCTAAAGGAAAAACGGCCCGCGCGGCGAAGCTGACTAACTCTTCGAGAGTAAAGGCAGACGCCAGGTACTACCAGCGATAGTGGCATCAAAATGGGGAGCGAAGAACAAACATTCCGGGCGGAACTAGCGGACCAGCCACTCCGTAACTTCATGGGTCAGCGCCAGAGTCGGGCCATAGGTGGCAACGACACAGAACAGAGCCGCCAGAACGGGTGGAACGGCATACCAGGGGCGAATCCGCATCGGCTGAGCTTTGCCGGCTTCGGCTTCATTCCAGGCAAGCAGGCGCGCCACGCGCGCGCCAATGGATCCGGTCACGAAGCCCACGGTGCAGACGGGAGCAGCTTCGACCGGAACCAGGCGGGAGAGCTTGACCAAGGCCGAGGCCAAGTCAATGGCATCGTCGAGATTGGAGACCGCCGCATCGTCGGCGGCAAGTTCCGCGGCCTCGGACCACACGCTTTCGAGCCGAGCCATGCCGGGGAAGGGACAAAAACGGAAGACGAGTTTCTTCAAGTTGTCGCCAGACTGCATGTGCGCGAGCTCATGCTGAAGCGCGATGCGCAGCTCGTCGTGACTGAGAAAAGCAACCGCGGACTCGGACACCAGCACTCTTGGGTTGCGGATCCCTACCAGCGTGAGTGGCGGAGACTCGCGTCTGGAGCGAAAAGTCACGGTCTGTGCTCGGGCATCCAAAGGGTGCGCGCCTTTGAGCCAGCGCGCCACCACGCGAGACGTCTTGGTCTGGGCGGCGATCACGCGGAACGAGCCGCAGGCAATCAGCAGGAGAGCGCCAACGCCCAGCGCGAGCGGCATCGCACCGATGCCCTCAGCGATATTGATCGAACGGGGCTCCAGCAACTGAAACGACGGCACGACAACAGTGAATGTAATAAGGACGGACGCCGCTAACGGGAGAACCCGCAAGGCAAAGAGCAAATCAGCCAGGCTCTTTTCTTTTGTATGCCTGAACTGGGCGTGCAGCAACCGCAGCGACCGCCACGCGACGGCGACCAGAGCCGATAGCAGACAGTAAAGCAGAACGAAAAAAGTGAGCGAGACGGCGATTCCGCGCAGGGCAAACATCAGCGTCGCTCCCAGTGCTTGTTTTCCCGAGCCTTGTCTTCCTGAACCTTGATCTCCCGGCTCTTGAGTTCGCGTCGTTTGCGTTCAACCAGGAGTTGCAGCTCATCGAGAAGTTGCGCGTCCTGGGCGCTGAGTGCTTCCACCAGATACGAAAGCGGCAGCGCGGAAGCGTCGTCCGATCCCAGCAATTGACGGATGCTCTCGATAGCAGTGACCCGTTGCATCTCTTCGGGAGTGTAGTGTGGAGTGTAGCGGAAGGCCCTGCCTTCGGCGACGCGGTCGAGCAGACCCTTCTTGTAGAGACGGTCCATGGTCGTCATTACCGTGGTGTAGGCTTGATGGATTTTGCCATCCGCAAGCAGTTCGCGAACCGTGGCGTTGCCATGCGACCAAAGCTCTTGCAGCACTTGCCGCTCAAACGGACCCAGTTGAGGCCGGGAACCTGGCTCGAAAATTGAAAACGCTTTCTTCACGAATCACTTGTTCCGCCGCTGCTATCTCGTCGCGGCCGCTGGCAGTATCTCTTCCACGTCCACCTTAGTGGGGTACTTTCCCGTATAGCAAGCGGAGCAGTAAGTGGTCTTTTCTCCGTCCGCGCAAGCTTTCTTCAGACCTTCCAGCGAGAGATAGGCGAGGGAGTCGGCAACGATGTATTCGCGAATCTCGTCGATCGTCTTGTTGGCGCCGATGAGTTCTTTCTTGGACGGCGTATCCACCCCGTAGAAACAGGGCGAAATAGTCGGCGGGCAGGAAATCCGCATGTGAACTTCCTTCGCGCCCGCGTTCCGAATCATGCGGACGATCTTCTTGCTGGTGGTGCCGCGCACGATGGAGTCGTCCACCAGAATCACCCGTTTGCCTTCGATCAGGCTGCGAACTGGATTCAGCTTCAGCTTCACGCCGAAGTCGCGTACCGACTGCTGCGGTTCGATGAAGGTGCGTCCGATGTAGTGGTTGCGGATGAGGCCAAGACGAAAAGGGATGCCGCTTTCGGCGGCGTATCCGATGGCTGCGGTATTGCCGGAATCGGGGACGGGAACGACGATATCGGCGTCCACCGGAGCTTCGCGCGCCAACTGGCGTCCCATCGCGTCGCGGCTCTGATCGACCGAGCGGCCAAATACCAGACTGTCGGGACGCGAAAAATAAACATGTTCGAAGATGCAGCTCGATTGCGCTGGAGACGGCGAGTAGAAACGCGAGCTGACGCCTTCGGGTCCGACGATGACCAGTTCGCCGGGTTTCACGTCGCGTTCGTAGATGGCGCCGAGCAAATCAAAAGCGCAAGTTTCCGAGGCGAAGACGATCGTGTCTTTCTTCTCGCTGGTGAGCGCCGGGATACGGCCCATGGCCAGTGGGCGAAACCCGCGCGGATCGCGGGCGGCGAAGATCCGGTCGCGGCTGAGCATGACCAGCGAAAACGCGCCTTCCACGCGGCGAAGAGCGTCAATGATGGCATCCGGCAAGGTCTGCTCGCGCGAGAGCGCAATCAGGTGAACCAGCACTTCCGTATCGCTGTTGGTTTGGAAGATCGAGCCCTGGCCCTCCAGCTTGCAGCGAATTGCCGCCGCGTTGGTCAGGTTGCCATTATGAGCGATCGCGATCTTGCCCTTGTTCGACTGCACCATGATGGGCTGGGCATTGAGCAAGGCCGAATCGCCGGCCGTCGAATATCGGGTGTGCCCGATGGCGAGAATACCGCGCAGAGAAGCCAGCACCGCGTGACTGAAAATATCGGCGACCAGCCCCATCGCCTTGTGCTGGCGCAGGTGCTCGCCGTCGGAGGTGACGATGCCCGCCGATTCCTGACCGCGATGCTGCAGGGCATGCAGGCCGAGATAGGCGAGCTTCTCCGCCTCGGGATGGGCGTGGATGGCGACCACGCCGCATTCATCGCGAAATTTGTCGGAAGGAAGCATTTAGCACTTAGCCTTTAGC